>MENB01000109.1:3409-5593 GCA_001768125.1 Armatimonadetes bacterium RBG_19FT_COMBO_69_19 | reverse complement strand
CAGGGCGTGCACGACGCCGAGCGCCGCGTAGCAGTCCTTCACATCCTCGAGGATGACCCGCACCCCGAGGCGGTCATAGATGCGCGCCACCGGCTGCCCCGCGTACTTGGGCCGCTGCATCTTCTGCCAGATGCTGTAGATGTGCTTCGGGCGGCTGGTGATGCGGTTGCGGGCGACCTTGATCCCGGCGCGGTTGAGCTCCCGGTGCAGGGTGTCCGCGACGCGCTCCAGGAAGGCGGCGCGCGTGACCTCGGCCTCGGCGACCTGGCTGCGCACCTCGTTATGGGCGTCGGGGGACAGCACCTTGAAGGCGAGGTCCTCGAGCTCCCGCTGCAGTTGCCCGATGCCCAATCGCTGGGCCAGGGGTGCGTAGATGTCCATCGTCTCCTGGGCGGTCCGGCGCTGCTTCCATTCGGGGAGGTACTGAATCGTGCGCATGTTGTGCTGCCGGTCGGCCAGCTTGATGAGCACGATGCGGATGTCGTTGGCCATCGCCAGGAACATCTTGCGCAGGCTCTCCGCCTGGCGCTCCTCGCGGCTCATCCACTCGATCCGGCCCAGTTTGGTGACGCCGTCCACGAGGGAGGCGATCTCCTCCCCGAAGCGCTCGCGGATGTCCTGCAGGGTGATCCCGGTGTCCTCGGCGGTGTCGTGCAGGAGCGCGGCGGCGATCGTCACCGGGTCGAGGCGGAGCTCGATGAGCGAACTCGCCACGGCCAGCGAGTGGTTGATGTAGGGCTCGCCGGAGGCACGGGTCTGCTCTTTGTGGGCCGACTCGGCGAAGAGGTAGGCGTCACGGATGACGTCGAGGTCTGCCTTGGGGAAGTGCTCCCGCATCTTCGCCACGAGGGCCTGCACCTCGGCGGGCAGGTCCTGGAAGGCGCTCGATTGTCTCGGCTGCAGCCAGCGCATCTAGCGCGTCCTCGGCCGGTCTTCCGGCTCCCCACCACCGCCGGCCGCGGCGCGCAGGAGCTCGGGCAGCGGCCCAAAAGCGAACCCGGCGAGGGCCGCCAGCTCCTGCGTTTCTCTGTTCCCCTCAGTGTACCGCACCGATACGGTCAGGTCACGGCGCGCACCGTCCTCGGGCAGCGTGATCCGCCAGCGCTCGCCGTCGTATTCCCGCTGGATGACCCCCGCCTCGGCCAACACGTCCAGCCCGATACCGATCGTCCGCCTCGACGGCACGACTCCGGCCAGGCCGGCGGCCAGCTCGTCATCCGGCCACGCCACGCCCCCCGGCTGCCCCAGACGCTCCCGCACCGCGCGGAAGATCGCCGCCAGCGTCTCACGCGGGGGGTGGATCTCGACCAGCACCGCCTCCGCCTCCCGCAGGTCCTCGCGCCCGTACAGGAGCAATACGGTCGCCTGGCGTCCATCGGTGCCCGTGGTTCCGATCCACTCCACGAGCTCGGCGCGATCCCGGGGGAGCCCCGCGATAACGACCTGTTTGAGCTGCCCCGGCATCACCTCCTCGACGAAGCCGTCCGCGGCCACGAGCACCGCGATCCGGCCGTCGGCCAGGGCCTGCGCCAGGACCTCCCGCACGCGCTGCGGCAGACCGCCGTGGTAGTATGCCGCGGCGATCCCCTGG
Organism: Armatimonadetes bacterium RBG_19FT_COMBO_69_19; assembly: GCA_001768125.1. Lineage (GTDB taxonomy): Bacteria > Sysuimicrobiota > Sysuimicrobiia > Sysuimicrobiales > Kaftiobacteriaceae > Kaftiobacterium. The sequence goes on along the minus strand of MENB01000109.1, from coordinate 4,002 downwards.
TCGCGGAGGACCCGTGCGGTGTCAACGGCGTCCCGCCGCGCGGCCACCCGCACGAGGGTGCGATCGGTCCGGGAGACGGCGTCGGCCAGTACCTTCAGAGGATCGGCGGCGCCGCGGCGGTCAACGAGCCGCAGGTTCGTCCGCGCGTCGACGTCGCCGACCACCTCGGGTCGGCCCAGCTCACGCAGCGCCCGGACACCGTCGAGGTCGATCGAGGGGCAGAACGCGCTCCAGCGGGGCCGCCCCAGGCGCTCGAGCGCCTCGCTGAACGCGCCCGCGTCCACAGCCGGAGCGCAGTCCAGCAGCAGCAGCGACGGCCGCAGCGTCTTGGGAGCATGCCGCAGGAACTCGACGCTCGCGACCACGACGTCGGCCGTCCCCTCTGACAGCGCCTGGAGCAACGCCTGCCGCCGGCGGAACATCAGTGCCCCATGCGCGGGCAGGCAGTGCATCCCGATGCGGCCCAGTGCGGGAGCGAGCTCGGCGTGGACCCGCTCCACCTGCCCCTGCAGCGGCAGCGCGACGACGACCGGGCCCCCGCCCTGCCGGATTACGTGCGCGGCCGCGGCGTGGGCGATGACAGCCATCCGCCC
>MENB01000109.1:0-3335 GCA_001768125.1 Armatimonadetes bacterium RBG_19FT_COMBO_69_19 | reverse complement strand
TGAGGGCACGGCCGCGGCGCAGATGGATCCGGAGGCGGTCCAGCAGCTCGTCGAGGGAAAGCCCCGACCAAGCCGTGCGGAGGATGCGGCCCGAGTCGAGCTCGGGCCGCGGCATGTCGCTGCGCTGGACGTAGATGTTCACCCCGGTGCTGCGCTCGCCGTTCTGCTCCGTCGGCCCCCCGGTGATCTGCGAGACGGTCGCGCTGTAGCGCGTGCCCGTGTCCATCGACGGCGCAAGCCGCGCGGCGATGCGCGCGCTGAGGTAGCCCACCTGACGTCCCTGAGAGGTGAGGACCTGGATCGCGTGGGGGTCGACGCGATTCCCGGGCTCGCGCTGCAAGCGCAGGACGTCGCCCGCGGCCAAAGTGCGCACGACCTCCTGGCGGCCTTCGAAGGTGACGCCGACGACCTTCGTGTTGAACGCGCCCGCCTCTTCGATCCCGAGCGCGCCGTCGCCGAGGTAATCCTCCGCCCGCGCGAACAGCCGCTCCACCAGGAGGTGGCTGTCGGTGAGCACCGCGTCGAGGTCCACGCCCGGCGTCTGCAGGTCCCGCACCATCAGCTGGACGCGCTCGCGATCGTCCCAGCGGTCCACCGATACGGTGAAGGCGAGGTCGAGCCGGGCCCGGGTGAAGGCCAGCAGCTCCGAGGCATCGCCAAGCCGGAAGCCGACCGCCTCGGCGTACGCCTCGCCGTCGGTGACCCCCATGCGCAGGTGGAGGCCGTCCCCCATCACCCGGGTACTCACCGCCTGCAGGCCGCGCGCGGCGAGCACCGGCTCCGGATTCCCCGCACCGAACGGCGCCAGACGGCGGAGCTCGTGGGCGAGCGCGTCGGACACCGCAGAGAGCGTCACCTCGGCGTCCACCGGCACGGCCGGCACGAGGTCTTCGGCACGCAGGCGCGCCGCCGCGGTCTCGGCGAAGCGGCGGGCGAACTCCGGGATGTGGCCCGCATCGATCGTGAGCCCCGCGGCCATGGCGTGGCCCCCGTACCGGGTGAGCAGGTCGGCGCACGCGGCGAGCCCGTCCACCATGTGGAAGGGCGCGATGCTGCGCGCGGAGCCTTTACCCACACCGGCGTCCACGGCCATCAGCACCACCGGCCGGTAGTAGCGCTCGACGAGCTGGGACGCGACGATCCCGATCACGCCCGCATGCCAGCCGGCTCCGGCCAGGACGATGGCCGGCGCCTCGTGCAGCCGGAGGCGCTCCACCTCCTCCACCGCCTGGGTCAGGATCTGCTCGCACAGCTGCTGCCGCGCCCGGTTCTCCGTGTCGAGCGTCGCGGCGATCCCGTCGGCTTCAGCCGGATCGTCCGTGAGGAGCAGCCGCACCGCCTGGCCCGCGTCCCCAAGTCGCCCCGCGGCATTGATACGCGGGGCGAGCGAAAAGCCCACGTGCCGTGCCGTCACCTCACCGCTGATCCCGCAGACCCGCATCAACCCCGCGATGCCGACCGTCGGATGGGTCAGCATCCGCTGCAGGCCGGCCCGGGCGATGATCCGGTTGTCGTTCACGAGGGGCACGACGTCGGCGATCGTCCCCAGGGCCGCCACGTCGAGGAGCTCTTCTGGAAGGTCCGGCCGGCCGAGCCGGCGCCGCACGGCGCGCAGCAGCTGGAAGGCCAGGCCGGCGGCGGCGTACTCGCGGAAGGGTTCCGACGCCTCGTCACGCTTCGGGTCGATGACCGCGACGGCCGGAGGGAGACGGTCCCCGGGCTCATGGTGATCCACGACGATGATCTCGAGGCCCGCGGCGGCGGCCTGAGCGATCTCCTCAACCGCGGTGATCCCGCAGTCCACCGCGATGACCAGCCGCGCGCCGCCGTCCCGGATCCGCGCCAGCGCGCCGGCGTTGAGCCCGTAGCCTTCGACGAACCGGGAAGGGACGAACCAACCCGCGCGCGCCCCCAGCGCGGTGAGCCCGCGCATGAGGATGGTGGTGGCGGTGACGCCATCGGCGTCGTAGTCGCCGTAGATCATGATCGCTTCGCCGTGCTCGATGGCGCGGGTGATGCGCTCCACCGCGGCCGGGACGTCGACGATGGCCTCGGGGCTGGAGAGCATGTCCGCGGACGCCTCGAGGAACCGCCGGGCCCCCTCGGGACGGGCGTACCCGCGGTTGAGCAGGACCTGCGCGGTGATCGGGATGATGCCGAGGGCCTGGGCCAGCGCGGCCGCGCCCGAGGGATCGGGTGAGGTGATCCGCCATCGGGGCGCGGGCATCAGCACTCCCCGCCGGTACCGCGGGGGCGAGTCCGCGCGGGTCTAGGAGCGGGTGACCTCTTCCTCACTGGCCGTCTGCCGCTGCTGGCGTTCGAGATCTCGCGCCCGGGCCTCAGCAGAGCGGACCTGCGCGCGCAGCTGCGCCTGCTTGATGATGCTGCTGAAGTAGATGAGCACCGCGCCGGCGACCGCCGCCACGAGGAGCGCGACGCCCAGCGATACCGAGTATGCCCAGCCGAGGAAGTGGACGGTGACGGGATCGCGGTTCTCCATCACAAACACGGTGGCCGCGATCAGGAAGATAATGCCGACGATGAACATGGCTCGCCCTCCGCGCCGTGACGTGCAGTGCCTGACGGTACTGTACTGTTCCCTTAGTCCCCGGCACTTGGTTCCCTGCCGCCTACCTCCGGTTGCGGCGGCGCCCCTACCGTCCCCCGGCCACGGCCTGGGGAGCCGGCGGTTCCGCCGCCTTCACCGGGCCGGGGCGGCGCGCCCGCCGCTCAGTGAGCAGGTGCCAGTCGACCAGCAGGGCGCTTGCGACGAAGATCGAGGAGTACGTTCCGGTGATCACGCCGGCGGCGAGGCCGAAGGCGAAATTCCGGATGGTCACGCCGCCCAGGAAGTAGATCGCGGTGATCGCCATGATCGCCCCGGAGCCCGTGGTCAGCGACCGCGTCAGCACTTCGAGGATGCTGCGGTTCACCAGGTCGGGGTACGTGGCGCGGATGCGCTGCCCGGTGATCTCCCGGATGCGGTCGAAGACGACGACGGTGTCGTTGATCGAGTATCCAACGACGGTGAGCAGCACCGCGACGAATGAGCTGTCCACCTGGCGGCGGGTGAGCGCGTACAAACCCGTGACGACGAGGAGGTCGTGGAGCAGCGCCACGTCCGCCGTCAGGGCGAAGCGCAGCGACCGGAAACGCCAGGAGATGTAGAGGACCTGCAGCAACAGGCCGCCCGCAACGGCCAGGATGGCCTGATTGCGCAGCTCGCGGCCGATCTTCGGCCCCACGCGCTCGGCCAGCAGGAGCTCGACGCCGCCGAAGCGGTTCCGCAGCGCCGTCATGACGTTCGCGGTCTGGGGCTCGTCGAGGTGCTCGGT
>MENB01000108.1:4995-5553 GCA_001768125.1 Armatimonadetes bacterium RBG_19FT_COMBO_69_19 | reverse complement strand
GATGAACGAGCTGAGCCGTGTGTACGCCACCGTGGAGGGCATGCGTTTGTTCGAGAAGGCTGTGGCGCACCTCGTCCACGAGTTCGCTGCGATCCAGGAGTAACGTCCCGCCCGGCGCTGCCGCTCTCACAGCAGTCGAGTAGGACAGGACTCGCCGCGGGCAGCGTTCCCCAAGGCTCCCGCCTGCCCTCTTTCATCCGCCGGAGCAGGAACAATGCGACGCAGGTCAAACTCTACGAAAACAGTCCGATTCGTCCGGCTATCCAACCTATCCAGCATCTTTAGCCCGTCGCCAGTACGAAATCCGTACGGGGGTGAGCCTTGCGAGCGCTCTACATTTTGCCCGGCAGCCTGTCTCGCACCGAGCTCGGCACACGGGAGATCGACCGCCGCCTCGGCATCCTCCGGCGTATTGCCGCTCCGGGCACCCAGGTCGACATCACCGATGTGCCGGACGGCCCGAGTTCGATCGAGTCGGCGTATGAAGAGTACCTATCCGTCCCCGGCACGCTCAAGAAGGTTCAGGAGGCGGAACGAGCCGGGCTCGATGCGGCGATC
>MENB01000108.1:3303-4949 GCA_001768125.1 Armatimonadetes bacterium RBG_19FT_COMBO_69_19 | reverse complement strand
TAGAGATGCTCGTCGTCGGTCCCGCCGAGAGTTCGATGCTCTTCGCCTGTACGTTGGGCCACCGTTTCGCAGTGATCACTGTGCTCGAGTCGGTCGTCGCGCCGCTGCGCCACCTCGCTCACCGCATCGGCGTAGCCGAGAAGCTGGCCTCCGTTCGGGCGGTGGACATCCCCGTGCTGGAGCTCAATAAGGACCGCGCGCGCAGCGTCGCCCGCATGACGGCGCTTGCCCGGCGGGCGGTGGAGGAGGATGGAGCGGACGCCCTGGTCCTCGGCTGCATGAGCATGGGATTCCTGGAGGCCCACATGGAGATCGCCGCTGAGGTCGGGGTCCCGGTGGTCAATCCGGTCTATGCCGCGTTGCGCATGGCGGAGGCGTTGTACGGCGCGGGGCTCACGCACAGCAAGCGCGCGTACCCGCTGCCACCCAAGCTTCGGTCCGTGACGGTTGGTTAGACAGAGCAGGCCCACTCGAAAGGGGGATGGCATCATGGCACGAGGCTGGCTTCGCATCGTGGTGGTCACCCTGGTCCTGGCGCTGGCGTTCGGCACCGTGGCGTCAGGCCAGAGTCCCGACCGCCGCGTGCGGGAACTCATCCTGCTGACCCGGCCCCAGGCCGTCGATCCGAGGGAGTTCGAGACCGCACGGTTCGTCGCGCCCGAGTTCGAGAAGCTCGGCGTGAAGGTCACCGTGCGCGTCATGCCCTGGGAGCAGATGGCGGACTACGTCTGGTACAGTCGCGACAAGTGGGACATGACGATGTGGCAGATGGTGGGGCGGCCCGAGCGCTCCGATCCGGACGAGTTCGCGATGAACCTCTTTCACTCGTCTACGGCGGTTAACGGCTACAATTTCGTCGGCTACCAGAACGGGACGTACAACAATATCGCCGAGGCGCAGCGCATCAAGACCGACCTGAAGACGCGCCAGCAGCTCGTGCGCGAGGCGCAGAAGATCATCGCCCGCGACGTGCCCTACGTCTTCCTGGTCTTCCCGGAGAGCGCGTACGCGTACAACAACACCATCTGGGATGCCAAGACGGTCGTCGAGCAGACGGGGCTCGGCATCAAGAACTTCTGGACCTTCGACCAGGCCCGGCCGCTCGGCAACCAGCGGGACATGATCCTCAACACGAACGACCCGCTGCAGGCCATCAACCCGCTGTTCATCAGCGGCGCGGCGGATTCGTGGGTCACCGAACTGATCTGGGACCGGTTGTTCCGCGTGGGCCCGGACGGGCTGCCGAAGCCCTGGGCCGCGGAGAAGGCCGACTGGGTGGACTCCGTCACCCTGGACGTCACCCTGCGGCGCGGGATGAAGTGGCACGACGGACGCCCGGTGACCGCCGACGACGTCATCTTCTCGTACACGGCGCCGCTGGGCGACGAGGTGCCGATGTACAAGCCGTTCGTGCGGAACATCGAGAAGATCGAGAAGCGCTCGGATACCGTGATCCGGTTCGTCCTGCGCGAGCCCTACGCTCCGTTCCTGATCGCCAGCCTCTCCAAGCTGAACATCATCCCCAAGCACATCTGGGAGCCGGTGCTGGCCGACCTGGCGCGCAAGCCGGAGAACGCGGAGTCGTATCAGGAAGCAACGCCGATCGGCTCCGGGCCGTTCAAGTTCGTGCAGTGGAAGAAGTCCGA
>MENB01000108.1:2434-3091 GCA_001768125.1 Armatimonadetes bacterium RBG_19FT_COMBO_69_19 | reverse complement strand
GCCGTTCGACAACGTGGCCTTCCGGCAGGCCCTGAACATGGCGACCAACAAGAAGGCGATCCGCTCGGTCGTTTACAAAGGCTACGCCGCGATCGCCGATTCGTTCGTCTCGCCGGCGCTCGAGTTTTGGTACAATCCGGAGCTCCCCAAGTGGGAGTACAACATCCGCGCCGCGCGCGAACACCTGGCGAAGGCCGGGTTCGAGTGGGACCGCGAGGGCCGGCTGCTGTACCCCGCGGGGAAGGCCGAGACGCTCAAGTAGGTCACGCCGGGGCGGGGGCCGTACGGGTTCCCGCCCCTCCCCCCTCGCCGTGAAGCGGGCCACCTTCATCCTCAGCCGGTTTGGCCAGACGCTGCTCGTGCTGCTGGTCGTGGCCACGCTGCTGTTCCTCATCTTCCGGCTGATGCCGGGGAACCCACTCGTCGCCTACCTCGATCCGACATTCACCGAGGAGATGGCGCAGACGCTGCGCCGGCAGTTCGGGCTGGACCAGCCCTTGCACCTCCAGTACGTCGCCTACCTGCGCAACGTGTTGCGCGGGGAGTTCGGCAACTCGTTCTTCACGCGGGAACCGGTGAACGAGGTCATCTGGAGCGTGCTGCCCAACACGCTGCTGCTCACGCTGGCTTCGCTGGTCCTCGCCTACGTTGTGGGGA
>MENB01000108.1:2107-2422 GCA_001768125.1 Armatimonadetes bacterium RBG_19FT_COMBO_69_19 | reverse complement strand
CCGCGGGAGCTGGATAGAGCACTGGGGGATCCCGGCGGTCCTCGCCACGCGGGCCGCGCCGGAGTTCTGGGTGGGGATGCTCGCTCTGGCGATCTTCAGCTTCTCCCTGAACTGGTTCCCCTTCGGCGGGGCGACCAGCCCGGGCAGCGTCTTCTCCTCGATGTGGGCGCAGATCTTCTCGCTCGATTTCCTCCATCACCTCGCGCTGCCCGCCCTGACCCTGGCCCTGTATCTCCAGGGGCTGCCTACGCTGCTGATGCGCAACTCGATGCTGGAGGTGATGGACGAGGACTTCATCACCTTCTGCCGGATGCG
>MENB01000108.1:1788-1969 GCA_001768125.1 Armatimonadetes bacterium RBG_19FT_COMBO_69_19 | reverse complement strand
CTACCCCGTGGCGCAGGCTGCGTTCCTGATGATCGCCGTCGTGATGATCGGCATGAACTTCGTCGCCGACCTGTTCTACAGTCTGCTCGACCCGCGGGTGAGCCATGAGCGACGCTGAGCGGGCGCTGGCCCTCCCCCCGCGCTGGTCCCAGGCGAATGCGACCTGGCGCGAAGCGCTGCA
>MENB01000108.1:0-1620 GCA_001768125.1 Armatimonadetes bacterium RBG_19FT_COMBO_69_19 | reverse complement strand
GGCGTGACGTCTTCTCCCAGTTGCTGTACGGCTCGCGGGCCGCGCTCGTCGTCGGTTTCGTCGCGGCGCTCGGCGTGGTGATCCTGGGGACCGTCGTCGGGCTCTTCGCCGGCTACTACGGCGGCTGGGTGGACACGCTGCTGATGCGGGCCGCCGACGTGGCGTTCGGCATCCCGTTCCTGCCGATGGCCATCGTGCTGGTGGCCTTCCTCGGCCCGAGCATCTGGAACGTCGTGCTCGTCATGACGCTGCTGCTGTGGCGCGACACGGGGCGCATCATCCGCGCCCAGGTGCTCTCCCTGCGCACGCGGTCGTACGTCGAGGCGGCGCGCGTTCTCGGGGCGAGCCACCTGCGGACGATGTTCGTGCACATCGCGCCCAACGTGCTGCCGCTGTCGTTCCTCTACGGCTCCCTCGCGATCGGGTGGGCGATCCTCACCGAGGCGAGCATCAGCTTCCTCGGCTTCGGCGACCCGAACGTCATCTCATGGGGCTTTATGTTGCAGGACGCGTACAACTCGCAGGCCCTGGCGCGCCAGGCATTCTACTGGTTCGTGCCGCCGGGGATCTGTATCATGCTCGCCGTGATGGCAGGCTTCTTCATCAGCCGCGGGTACGAGGAGCTGCTCTTCCCGCGTCTGCGGAGGCGCTAGCGTCGATGGGACTGCTGGACGTCGAGGGGCTGATCGTCGAGTACCAGACGCAGCACGGACCGGTGCGGGCCGTGCGCGGCGTCTCGTTCTCGCTGCCCGCGGGGCGGGCGCTCGGCCTCGTCGGGGAGAGCGGCTGCGGCAAGACGACGCTGGCCCGGGCGCTCATCGGCGTCCTGCCGCGCAACGCCCGCATCACCGGGGGCCGCATGCGCTTCGATGGGGTCGAGATGCTCGATCTGAGCCCCGACCGGTTCAACGAGTACCGCTGGCGACGGATTGCGATGGTGCCCCAGGCGGCGATGGACAGCCTCGACCCCGTGCAGCGGGTCCGGGACCAGATGGTGGAGACGATGGTGCTGCGCGGCGGCATGACGCGCGCGACGGCCTTGGCCCGGGCGGAAGAGCTGTTCAGGCTCGTCGGGCTGGAGCCGGGGCGGCTCCGGCTGTTTCCGCACGAGCTCTCCGGGGGGATGAAACAGCGCGCCGTCATCGCGCTGGCCTTGACCTTGCGGCCGCAGCTGGTCATCGCAGACGAGCCCGTCACCGCGCTCGACGTCATCGTCCAGCATCAAGTGCTGCGCACGCTGCGCGACGTGCGCGCGGTGTTGGGCGTGAGCCTGCTGCTCATCACGCACGACATCTCCGTCGTCGCGCATATCTGTGACGACGTGGCGGTGATGTACGCGGGTCGCATCGTGGAGTCGGGCCCCGTCGCCGAGGTCTTCGCGCGGCCCCGCCACCCGTACACGATGGGCCTGCGTAACGCCTTTCCCAGCCTGCGGGCGAAGCAGGAGCACCTCGTGCCGATCGAAGGGTACCCGCCGGATCTCGCCAACCCGCCGCAGGGCTGCGCCTTCGCCGCGCGCTGCCCCTTCGCGGTTGCCCGGTGCTTACCCGCCGGATCTCGCCAACCCGCCGCAGGGCTGCGCCTTCGCCGCGCGCTGCCCCTTCGCGGTTGCCCGGTGCT
>MENB01000107.1:6960-7147 GCA_001768125.1 Armatimonadetes bacterium RBG_19FT_COMBO_69_19 | reverse complement strand
GCGGCACCGCCTCCTTTGGCTCTGCTGCAGCTGGTCACTTCTGCTTGCGGAGGGATGCCCCTCCGGCGCGGAGTAGGGTGATAGGCGGAGGTGTTCGTATGGCCCGATCGATCACGAGGTCGCTCGTGGCAGAAGCGGTGGGCGCGCTCGCCCTGATCTTCCTCGGGGCCGGATCGATCATCGCGGA
>MENB01000107.1:4496-6876 GCA_001768125.1 Armatimonadetes bacterium RBG_19FT_COMBO_69_19 | reverse complement strand
GTCTCGGGTGGCCACTTCAACCCCGCGGTGACGCTGGGGTTCCTGGCCACCCGGCGGCTGCCGGTAGGCACGGGCATCAGCTACATCCTGGCGCAGCTGGTCGGGGCGTCGATCGGCGCGCTGCTGCTCACGGCGACCTTCCCCGAGGCGGCGCGGCAGGCCGTGGGGCTCGGGACGCCGGCGCTGGGGCGTGGGATCTCGGCCGGCACGGGCATCGTCGTCGAGGCCGTGCTGACATTCTTCCTCGTCTTCGTCATCTTCGGAGTCGCCGTCGACGCGCGCGCGCAGCGGCCGGCGGCGCCGCTCGCGATCGGGCTCGTGATCACGATGGATATCCTGGCCGGCGGCGTGCTCACCGGCGCAGCGATGAACCCGGCGCGGGCCTTCGGGCCGGCGCTCTTCTCCGGGGTCTGGGCCAACCACGCCGTCTACTGGATCGGCCCGGCCGTCGGCGCCGTGCTCGCGGCGTGGATCTATACCTATCTCATGGACCGGCCGGAGCGCTGAGAGGAGGACGCGGATGAAGCTCACGTATTTCGGGCACGCCAGCTTTCTCCTGGAGAGTGACGGGACCTCCATCCTGATCGACCCGTTCAACGAGAAGTGCGGGTACCCGTTCCCGAACGTCTCGCCGACGGCCGTCGTCGTCTCCCACGAGCACTTCGATCACAACTTCGTGGAGGTCGCGAAGGGGTCGCCCCGCGTGATCCGCGGCCTGCGGGACGGGGGCAAGGACTGGGCCGACGTGGCCGAGCGCGTGGGCCCGGTCTCGCTCGCGACGGTCAAGGTCTACCACGATCCCTCCCAGGGTGCCGAGCGGGGGCGGAACGCGATGCTCATCTTCGAGGCGGAGGGGGTGCGCCTGGTGCACACCGGCGACCTCGGCCACACCCTGTCCCAGGACCAGGTGAAGGCCGTGGGCCGCGCGGACGTCCTCCTCATCCCCGTCGGCGGCTACTACACGATCGGCCCGAAGGAGGCCGACGTCGTGATCGGGCAGCTGCGCCCGCGCGTCGTCGTGCCGATGCACTACAAGACCGAGGTGAACACAGACTGGCCGATCGGCCCGGTGGACGAGTTCCTGCGCGGGAAGGAGCGCGTCCGACGGCAGGACCGCAGCGTCACGGTGACCAGCTCGACCCTGCCGGAGGTCCCGGAGATCTGGGTCCTAGGCCACGCCTGAGAGATAGGTGAGCAGGGTGCGGACGCCGTACCCCGTGCCGCCCTTCGGCAGGTACGGCCCCGTGCCCTCATCCTTCTCGAGGAACGCCGTGGGCGCGATGTCGAGGTGGGCCCAGCTCTTCCCGTTCACGAACTCGCGCAGGAAGATGGCGCCCTTCTGCGCTCCGCCGTAGCGCCCGCCGGAGTTGCGCAGGTCGGCGACCTGGCTTCGCATGTCCTCCAGGAACTCATCGTAGAGCGGCAGCTGCCACAGCCGTTCCCCGGTCCGTGCCGCGGCATCCAACAGGCGGGAGGCGAGCTCGCCGTCGTTGCTCAGCAGGGCCGCCGCGTAGCAGCCGAGGGCGACCATCGCCGAGCCGGTGAGCGTGGCCAGGTCGATGATCTCGTCCACGCCGTCCTGGGCGGCATAGGCGAGGGCGTCGGCCAGGATCACCCGGCCTTCGGCGTCCGTGTTGTTGATCTCGATCGTCTTCCCGTTCATCGCCCGCACGATGTCGCCCGGCTTCACGGCCTTTCCGCTCGGCATGTTCTCGACCGCGGCCACGATGCCCAGCACCCGCACGGGCGGCCGGAGGGCGGGGAGGGTCTTCATCGTCGCGATCACCGCCGCGCCGCCGGCCATGTCGCCCTTCATCCACTCCAGGTCGGTGTGCTTCAGGTTCAGGCCACCGCTGTCGTAGCAGACGCCTTTCCCGACGATCGCCACGGAGCGGCGGGCGCGCGGGGGCGCGTACTCTAGGACGATCAGCCGCGGGGGCTGGTCGCTGCCGGCCCCGACGGAGAGGATGGCGCCCATGCCGAGGGCCTTCATGGCGTCCTCGTCCAGGACGGAGCACTTCAACCCGGCTTTCCGCGCCGCTTCCGAGGCGATCTCGGCCAGGCGCGTGGGGGGGAGCTGGTTCGGCGGCTCGTTCACGAGATCGCGGGCGAAGTTCGTCGCGTCCGCGAACAGCACGCCCCGCTTCTGCCCTTCCTCGACGTGGCGCTGCTGCTCGTTGCCGCCCGCGAGCAGCGTGACGCTCTGGACCGCCCCCGATTCATCCTTCTTGTAGCGGGTGAAGCGGTAGGCGCCCAGCACGATGCCTTCGACGCGGGCCTGCGTCACGGCCTCGACCGAGGTCGCGGGCAATGCCGCCGGCGGGAAGGCGACGTGGGCGGCGTGCATGGCCGCCGCGCGCCGTACCACCGCGCCGGCCGC
>MENB01000107.1:2230-4384 GCA_001768125.1 Armatimonadetes bacterium RBG_19FT_COMBO_69_19 | reverse complement strand
TCACCGCCCCGAGCAGCCCTCCGAGCGCCCGATCCACGCGCGCCGCGGCGCCGTCCAGCTCCCGGCGGTCGTCGTGGAGCGCCACGGCCAGCGCATCGCACGCGACGGTTTCGGGCGCCTCGGTCGAGATCGAGAACTCCATGGTGCCTCCCCCGGTCAGGTCCGGATCGATTCTCCGATGCGGCGCTCGCGCGCCAGGTCGTAGGCCAGCTTCATCGTCACGACATCCTCGATGGCGATGCCCTGTGACTCGAACAACGTAATGTCATCGGCGCGGGTGCGCCCAGGGATCTCATTGGCCACGATCCGGCCGAGTTCCACGACCCTATCCCAGGAGATGGTGCCGATCTCCACCGCGCCGATAAGGTCTCCGCTCTCCACCTTCGCTTGCTCCAGATCATCGACGGCACGGACGGCCGCCCGTCCCACTGCTCCTGCATCGAGCTCGCGGCGCGAGGCCGCGTTCGACCCGACCGCATTGATGTGCATCCCCGGGGCGAGCCACTCTCCGCGGAGCACCGGGTCGCGCGCATTCGTCGCGGTGATGATGATGTCGCTGCCCTCGACGGCCTCCTGGGGGGACTCGACGGCGACGACTTCGGCGCCGAGCTCCTGTACCATCTCGGCGGCGAAGGCATCGCGCCGCTGGTTCGACCGGCTGTAGCATGTGACGAGGGCCACCGGCCGCACCCGGCTCACCGCCACGACCTGCCCGCGCGCCTGCCAACCGCTGCCGAGCAGCCCGATGCTGCCGGCCGCAGGAGGCGCCATGTGCTTCGTGGCCACCGCGCTGGCGGCGCCGGTGCGCAGCTGGCCCAATCGATCCGCTTCCATCACGGCGAGCAGTTCCCCGCTCTCGGCGCTGTAGAGGTGGCCCAGGAACCGGGTCCTGCCGCGCCCGCCGGCGTAAGCCTTGAAGCCCATCACCCCGAGCCCCGGCACCGCGCCGGTCATGACGTGCAGGGTGCTGCCTCCGCCCTCCACGCGCTGGCGCGGCCGGTTCACCGCTGTGCCCTGCCCGTGCTGGCGGAATGCCTCCTCGACGGCGGCGATGACGTCGTCGAGGCGCAGCAGATGCGCGATGTCATCCTCTCGGAGGTACAGTGCCATGGCTGACACTCGTGAGTTCTGCGCGGGGCCTTGCGCGCCTGCTGCGCGGTGATAGACTGTGGCCTGGCCATGCAGATCGACGACTCGTGGTACCGGCGGCCGCCGGGCATCGGCACGCACGACTCGGCGGGGGGCGTGGTCGTGCGCCCGGAGGGGGAGACCGTCCTCGTCGCGCTCATGCGCGAGGGCGGGCGGGAATCCTACTCCCTGCCCAAAGGGCACGTCGAGCCCGGCGAGCGCCTCGAAGACGCGGCGCGGCGCGAGATTGAGGAGGAGGCGGGTCTCCGCGGCCTTGTGCTGATCGGACCGCTCGGCGTCCGGGAGCGGCTCGACTTCGAGCGAACTTCGTGGAAGCGGACGCACTACTTCCTCTTCCTCGCGGGAGCCCCGGCGCCAGAGACTGAGGCCGCGGCCCGTGCGGGGGTGACGACGGGGACGACTTGGCCGCATCGGGCCGCGCCGACATGGTTCCCCCTCGACGCGCTGCCGGCGATGTTCTGGCCGGAGCAGCGGGAGCTGCTCCTGACCGAACGGGAGCGGATCCATGCCTCGGTCGCGCGCCACCTGGTGCAGCGACAGTTCAACCGGCAGGCCGCGAACTACGCACGGAGCGAGAGCCATGCGCGCGACCGGGACCTCGACCTGCTGATCGATCATCTTCACCTCCGCCCCACGGACCGGGTGCTCGACGTCGCCACGGGAACGGGCTTCACCGCGTTTGCGCTTGCCCGGGCCGCGGGGTGGGTCGCCGGGCTCGATCTCACGCTGGGGATGCTGCGTGCGGCGCAGCGTCTGTCGCCGGCCTCAGGCGTCCGGTGGGTGGCCGCGGATGCGGGTGCGCTGCCGTTCGCCGACGCGACCTTCGACGCCGTGACCGTGCGCCGCGCCCCGCACCACTTCCCCGATCTCGAACGCGCGCTGCGTGAGATGCTGCGGGTGCTGGGTGCCGGCGGACGGATCGGCGTGGTGGATCAGGTGCCGCCGGAGGATGAAGCGGGTCACGTCCTGATGGAGCGGCTGGAGAAGCTGCGCGACCCGAGCCAC
>MENB01000107.1:572-2222 GCA_001768125.1 Armatimonadetes bacterium RBG_19FT_COMBO_69_19 | reverse complement strand
CTGGCAACGTCTGCTCGAGCGCCTCGACGTCGCCGTCACCTTCGCCGATGTCGTCGAACGGCGGGTCACGTTCGAGACATGGTTGGAGCTGGCGGGGGCCGATCCGGCGCGGCGCCGGGCTGTGGAGGACACGCTGGCTCAGGCGACCCGCGCGGCACGGGCGGAGGTCGGTGACGACGGGCGTGAGCCGCTCTCCTTCATGAAACGCTGGGTCGTGCTGGTCGGGACGAAGGGCTGAGCAGCGTGTCCACGAACCCCATGCGCGCCTCGAGGGCCGGCGCGCCCGTCTCCGTGTAGGTCCTCCAGGCGGCGTGGATCTGTTCCGCCTGAACCTCGGGAAGGGGCAGGCCCAGCGCCGGCTCGTCCCATCGCCGGACCTCCACGTCGAGCGCCAGGTCGTCGCAGTAGTCCAGGCAGGCGTCGAGGAAGCCGGCCGGATCGGAGAGGGGACCGTTCCCTTGCGTGAACGCGGCGGCGGCACGGTCCTCGTAGGCGGCGATCAGGACCTTTGTCATCGCGGCAAGCCCGACGAGGGCCCGCACTTCGCTCCAGCGGGCCTGGATGTTTTGGCCGGTTTCCCGCTCCGCCCACCGCGCCAGCGCGGATACCCAGCGGTCGACCGCGGCCAGACAATCGCCGGCCGCGCTGCGGAGCGCTCCGTCGTCCGCGCCCGCGCGCACGAGCACCGCACTCGCGCCGTCTCTCGCCTTCCCTGCCTCCCGGGGCGTGGCGATCCGCGGCATCACCACCTCCAGCTCGAGCAGGGTGTCCACCGTGAGCTCGATCTCCGGCCGTGTCGCACGGCGCCGGGCCCCGCGGTGCCCCTCCGCTCCGAGCCGCTGGCGCAGGGCCGGGGCGAGCGTCTGCGCCGCCTCGAGCAGGATGCGCAGCGGGATGTAGATGAACAGCGCCCAGACTAGCAGGACGAACAGCCACAGGTTGAGCGCGCGGCCGGAGGCGGCGAGCACGATCATCGTCAGGATGAATCCGGCGACGGTGAGCAGGGCCAGCGCGCGCGCGGCGGAACGGCGCACGTCCGCGGAGGCGAGCCGGCTGATCAGGAGACGCAGTCCCATGGGATGAGGGAATCTTCGTCACCAAGCCCGCCGTTCTCCTTGACACCGCCGTGACGAGGACGGCGTATGGATGAGGTGTGATGAAGGCCATCCTGGCGCTTGCACTGTCGGCCGTCTCACTCCTGCCGCTCGGCTCGTTCGCCGCCGATCCCGAGGGGAGCCGGGTAGAGTTCGCTGTCCGCGACAACCGCGGCGGATTCACCGGCGTGGCGCGGGCCGTGGACGTGCGCGCGGTCGTGCGAGAACAGGGGGAGACCTTCGCGGCGGACGTCGAGGCTCGCCTCGACGCCGCCCACATCACGACCGGCATCGCGCTGCGTGATGGTCAGATGCGGCGCGAGTTCCTGCAGACCGATCGCTATCCAGTCATCACCTTCCGTGGCACCGCGGTCCCGCGGGACCGCCCCGGCGGACTGCCGTTTGCGGTGGTGCTGCGCGGGACGCTCACCATCCGCGGGGTGGGCCGTGACGTGGAGATCCCGCTGCGCGTGACGGCGCTCGCGGACAGCTATATCGCCGAGGGCCAGGTCACGGTCCGGCTCTCGGACTTCCGCATCCCGATCCCGCGCTTCTT
>MENB01000107.1:0-566 GCA_001768125.1 Armatimonadetes bacterium RBG_19FT_COMBO_69_19 | reverse complement strand
CGTCGCCGAGGACCCCGTCGTCGTCTCGCTCAAGATCCGCCTCACCCGTCCGTAGCAGGCCCGTCCGCGCCTCCGTCGAACCCATCACGACGTCCCCTGTCTCGCCCACGGAGGTGAGCGCATGAGCGCCCGTTCGTACGCGCAGGACAACCGCGCCCGGTTCCTCGAGGAGCTCAAGACCCTGGTGCGCATCCCGAGCATCAGCGCGATGCCCGCGCACCGGGATGACGTCCGCCGGGGCGCGGAGTGGCTGCTCGATCACCTCCGCAGCCTGGGATTCGACGGCGAGCTCATCCCCATCGAGGGCGGCCATCCGATGGTCTACGCGGAGTGGATGCGCGCGGGTGGCCGCCCCACCGCGCTCTTCTACGGACACTACGACGTGCAGCCGGTGGACCCGCTCGAGGAGTGGACCTCCCCGCCGTTCGAGCCGACCGAGCGCGGCGACAACCTCTATGCCCGGGGCGCGAGCGACGACAAGGGACAGGTCTTCGCCGTCGTCAAGGCGCTCGAATCGCATCTGCGCGGCGAGGGACGCCTGCCCCTCAACGTCAAGGTGCTCATCG
>MENB01000106.1:4789-5388 GCA_001768125.1 Armatimonadetes bacterium RBG_19FT_COMBO_69_19 | reverse complement strand
AGCCACCGTTCACGACCCCCGAGCGCGGGGACGCCTACTGGACGCCCGAGATCATCACCCAGACCTGGTACATGGCCGAGCGGGGGAAGATCCCGATCTCCGGCGCGGGGTACGGCGGCCCCTTTGCCGGCCCGGGCTTCGATGCGCTCTGGCTCGACATGTCGGAGATCGTCCGCCCGACCCGCGACGGCATCCACGGCCGTGAGTACATCAGCACGAGCGTCGACCTGGGCCGAAAGCTGCCATACTTGCGCTTCGCCGGGCTCAGCCCGGACGGAGCCGCAATGCCACCGCTGGTCGAACTGCCCATCCCTGTCATCCTCAACCCGTTCCCCTTCCCGCCCGCCGGTCGCAGCCAGATCGAGGCCATCGCCCGCGCCGCGCAGGCGCTGCGCACCCTCGCCGTAGTCACCCCGGAGACATGGAACGACGACCTGGTGCCCTACGGGCCCTGGCTGGCCCCGCGGCTCGGGCCCGGACAGGTCGCCGCGCACGCGGCGTTGTGGCGGCACGCGCGGTACGTGGAGCTCGATGCTCCGGAGATCACGACGGACCTCGCGGGGTCGACCGGCGCCATCAAAGCCGCGCGACCGGACATC
>MENB01000106.1:2746-4780 GCA_001768125.1 Armatimonadetes bacterium RBG_19FT_COMBO_69_19 | reverse complement strand
CAGCGTGTCCGGATGGATGAGGCCGACCCCGCGGCGATCGAGCGCCTCGTGCGTTCCGGCGCCGAGGTCATCCATCTTTACGCGGACGAGTACGGCCAGTCCTCGCGCGGGTTCATCGGCGATGCCCTGCGAGAGGTCCACCGCCATCTCGTGTCCTGCGGCATCCGGGATGAGGTGCCCCTGCTCGGCAGCGGAGGCATCGCCACCGCGGAGCACGTCCCCAAGGCGATCGTCTGCGGGGCCGACTTGGTGGCGATCGACCTCACGATGCTCATCGCCTTCGGCTGCGGCCTGTGGGCGGACCGGATGCACTGCCACGCCGAGCACGGTGAGTTCACTCCCGAGTGGGGCGCGCAGCGTCTCGTGAACCTGCTCAGCGCCTGGCGCGACCAGCTGCTGGAGTGTCTGGGCGCGATGGGGATGCGCGAGGTGCGGCGTGTGCGCGGGGATACCGGCCGCGCGATCTTCCAGGTGCAGGAAGAAGCGCATTTCCGGGCGCTCTTCAGCGCCGTCAGGCCGGCTCCGCCCGAGCCCGTGATGACCGAGATCCCCGAGATGGGCGATCTGCGCTGGACCCAGGAGCTCCTGCAGGCGACCTGGACCCAGGCAGCCACGGGGAAGCCCCCCGCCCGCGGGGAGGTGCGGGTGGGACGGTCGGGCGGCGGATTCGACGTGCTGCGGTTCATCTCAGAGGAGGAGGGCTACACGGCCCCGCCGCGTGACGATCACGAGGGCCGCGTCGCGCCGGATGAAGTGGATCTGACCCTGGCCCTGAACCGGCGGGACCGTGGAACTTCGATCACGATCCCCGTCCCCTGGTACGGCGGTGGGATGTCCTTCGGGTCGGTGAGCCTGCAGACCATGCTCGCCCGCGCGATGGCGGTGAAGGAGATCGGCACGTTCACCAGCACGGGCGAAGGCGGCTACCCGGACGAGCTCATCCCCTACGCCGACCACCTCATCACCCAGGTGGCCACCGGATTGTTCGGGGTGCGCGAGGAGACGATCCAGCGCGCCCGCATCGTGGAGTTCAAGTACGCGCAGGGCGCGAAACCCGGGCTCGGCGGGCACCTGCTGGGCGGCAAGACCACCGAGGTCGTCGCCTCGATGCGCGAGGCGGTGGCGTGGACGTCGCTGTTCTCCCCGTTCCCATTCCACAGCGTCTATTCCGTTGAAGATCACAAGAAGCACGTGGATTGGATCCGCGTCGTCAACCCCGGCGCGCTCGTCTCGGTGAAAGTGAGCACACCCACCGACGTGGACATGGTCGCGGTCGGCATCTACTACGCCGGGGCGCACATCGTCCACCTCGACGGCGGGTACGGCGGGACCGGCGCGGCGCCCGAGATCGCCAAGAAGAACATCGCGATGCCGGTGGAGTACGCGATCCCGAAGGTGCACCAGTTCCTCGTGAACGAGGGGATCCGCGACGAAGTCGTGCTCATCGCCTCAGGGGGTATCCGCACCGCGTACGACATCGCGAAGGCGATCGCGCTGGGCGCCGACGGCGTGGTCGTGGGGATGGCCGACCTGGTCGCCATCGGCTGCACGCGCCTGGCGGATTGCGAGAAGGGCAGCGGGTGCCCCTTCGGCATCACGACGACCGACCCGGACCTCTCGAAGCTCATCGACTCCCAGTGGGGCGCCGGCCGGATCACCAACCTGTACCGCGCTTGGGCGATCCAGCTGCGTGAGTTGCTCGCGGCCCTCGGGCTGCGGTCGATACAAGCACTGCGGGGTCGAACTGACCTGCTCGTGTATCTCGAGCCGCGCAACGGAGCCGCGCCGTGAACACATCCACCCGCGGCATGGACGGCGCAATGCGGAAGGTTGAGGCCGAAGGCGGATGCGGGGTCGTCGGGCTGGCGTGCAGCGTGCCGGTCGTGGGCCGGCACATCCTCGTGCCCTGCAGCCAGATGCACAACCGGGGGAACGGGAAGGGCGGCGGGCTGGCCGCCGCTGGGCTCGTGCCCGAGCAGATGGGCGTCGATGCGGCACACCTCACCCGCGACTACCTCATCCAGATCGCCCTGC
>MENB01000106.1:765-2615 GCA_001768125.1 Armatimonadetes bacterium RBG_19FT_COMBO_69_19 | reverse complement strand
GTGTGGCGCTACTTCGCGCGGGTCCGCGAGGACGTCCTGGGGCGCTTCATCGAGGACCAGCGCCTCAGCGCACTGAGCCGGCAGGCGGCCGAGGACGAGTTCGTCTCCCGGTGGGCGTTCGGCTTGAACCGGCGCTTCTACGGCGGGGGGCGTATGGGCGCCTTCGTGCTCTCCTACGGGCGGGACATGCTGGTCCTCAAGATCGTGGGCTATGCCGAGGACGCGCTGCGCTACTACAAGATGGAGGACGTGCGCTCGCGGATCTGGATCGGCCACCAGCGCTACCCGACCAAAGGCCGCGTCTGGCACCCCGGGGGCGCGCATCCGTTTGCCGCGCTCGACGTCGCCCTCGTCCATAACGGCGACTTCGCGAACTACCACGCGGTGAGCGAGTATCTCGCACAGCGCAACCTGTTCCCGCTGTTCCTCACCGACACCGAGGTCTCGGTGTTGCTGTTCGACCTGTGGAGCCGGACGTACAGGTACCCGACCGAGTACCTCATCGAGGCGATGGCGCCGACCACGGAGCGCGACTTCCTCATGCTCCCCGAGGAGAAGCGCCGCGTGTATCGCGCGATCCAGAGCGCGCACATCCATGGCTCGCCCGACGGGCCCTGGTTCTTCATCATCGCTAGAACGCTCATGAAAGAAGACGCGACCGGCTGGCAGCTCATGGGCATCACCGACACCTCGATGCTGCGGCCGCAGGTCTTCGCGCTCCAGGAGGGCGAGGTCTCCGTCGGGATCATCGCCTCCGAGAAGCAGGCCATCGACGCGACGCTGGCCAGCCTCTCGCATGAAGACGCGCGCATCTGCCCGATCGCCGACCGCTACTGGAACGCCCGCGGCGGGTCCTACACCGACGGCGGGGCGTTCATGTTTACCGTGACCCGTGACGGCGCGCTCACCTGCACGAACAAGTTCGGCGTGCCCGTGCACACGGCGCCGGGACAGCGGCACCGGCTGCCGGTGATCCGTGTCGCCAGTCCGCCCGCGGGGGCCTCCCGCCCCCCGGGCACGTCTGTGCGACTGGCTCCCTCACCGCAGCTCTCGACAGTCGAGGCGCTCTATGCTCAGGGGGCGCAGACGCTCCGTGACTCGGACTACGACACCGTCGAGGCCTGGCTCTCTGCGATCCGGCAGGAGGCCCGCCCCAGCGACGCGCTTCGCACCGTCGCGCTCGGAGGCCTGACGCGCCTGATGGACGCGCGACTGCCGACCGGGGCGAAGAAACGGGCCTCGCTGCTCGCGCTGCTGCACACGGCGGTGTACGGGCTGCTGCGTGACGTGCCGCCGATCAATGGCGCGATCCCACTCTCGCGGGTCGGCTGGGCGGATCGCGAGATGCTGAGCGCGCCGCAGGGGACCGACCAGACGCTGGTCATCGACGCCCGCGGCTTCCCGATGGAGGGCGACGAGAGCCTCTCGCGATTCCTGGTGCGGGTCTACGAACATGGATGGAAGGCCTTCATCGTCTTCGACGTCCACGGTCAGCGGTTCATCGGCAACGGCTTCGGGCCGCGGACGGCCGGCGTGCGGCTCGACGTCTACGGCTCCTCCGGCGACTATCTCGGATCCGGGCTCGACGGGATGGAGGTCACGGTGCACAACGACGCCCAGGACCAGGTCGGGCAGATCCTCAAATCGGGAAAGTTGGTCATCCACGGCAGCGTGGGGCAGACCCTCCTGTATGGGGCGAAGGGCGGGGAGATCTACATCCTCGGGAACGCCGCCGGGCGCCCCCTGATCAACGCGGTCGGCAAGCCGCGGGTGGTCATCAACGGCACGGCCCTGGATTACCTGGCGGAGTCATTCATGGCGGGAGATCCGCTCGACGGCGGCGGCTTCTG
>MENB01000106.1:0-726 GCA_001768125.1 Armatimonadetes bacterium RBG_19FT_COMBO_69_19 | reverse complement strand
CGTGGACCTGGAGACCCCCTACCCTGGAGGGAACCTGTTCTCCCTCGCGAGCGGAGGCGCCATCTACGCCCGTGATCCCTACCGGAAGCTCGATGAAGAGCAGCTCAACGGCGGCCGCTACACCGAGCTCACCGACGCCGACTGGGCGCTCATCCTCCCCCAGTTAGAGGAGAACGAGCGTCTCTTTAACATCCCGGTCGAGCACCTGCTCACGGTGGATGGCGCGATTCGGTCTCCGCGGGACGTGTACCGCAAGATCACCCCCATCGAGCTCGCCGTTCTCAAATAGCTGGGCGGCAAGGGATCGCTTCGCGTCACCCGCGAAGAGTCGTTCCGTGCGAAATGGGCTGCGCTGGCTCCTCCTCCTCTCCCTCGCTGAGACCGCCACAATGCTCACTTTCGGCAGTTACTCGGGGGCGCTGCCGGTGCTGCGTCAGGAATGGGGACTCAGCGCGGCACAGGCCGGCGCCATCTTCGCGGGCCAGCAGATCGGCTACACGGCCGCCGTCCTGGTCTTGAGTACGCTCACCGACCTGATCGGCGTGCGCCGCATCTACCTCACCTCCGCGATCTGGAACGGTCTCTTCGGGCTGCTCTTCGCGGCTTTCGCGCGGGACTTCCCCTCTGCGCTCGTCCTCCGCACCCTTGGCGGAATGGGGCTGGCCGGGACATACATGCCCGGGATGCGGCTCGTCGTCGAGACATTCCCCGCCTCCAATCGCGGGG
>MENB01000105.1:4814-5398 GCA_001768125.1 Armatimonadetes bacterium RBG_19FT_COMBO_69_19 | reverse complement strand
CGCGCACCGCCGGATTCAACACGGTGGACGTGGGCCGGCTCCTCGACCCGACGCTCATGCTGCTCATCGCGCTGATGTTCATCGGCGCCTCCCCGGGCGGCACCGGCGGCGGCATCAAGACCACGACCTTTGTCGCGCCCATGGCGGTCATCGTCGCGATGCTGCGCGGCCGGCCGGATCCGGAGCTCTTCTGGCGGCGGCTGCCACCGGTCGTCGTCTACAAGGCCGTGACGATCGCGCTGGTCGCTGTGGCCTTCGTCGTGACGATGGCTACCGCGCTTGCCTTCACGGAACGGGTCGAGTTCATTCAGGCGCTGTTCGAGGTGACGTCGGGGTTCGGAACGGTCGGGCTCTCGACCGGCATCACCCCGAGCCTCAGCACGGTCGGGCGCATCATCATCATGCTTACGATCTTCACCGGACGGGTGGGCCTGCTCACGATGGCCTTTGCGCTCACCCACCGGCAGCAGCCGGCCAACTTCCGCTTCCCAGAAGAGCGGATCATGATCGGCTAGGAGCGAGGCGAAGCGACGATGGAATTCGCGGTCATCGGGATGGGTCGGTTCGGCAGCAACGTGGTGCGC
>MENB01000105.1:3611-4804 GCA_001768125.1 Armatimonadetes bacterium RBG_19FT_COMBO_69_19 | reverse complement strand
AACTGGGCCACACGGTCCTGGCGATGGATCGGGACGAGGACGCGCTGCGGAAGGTGACGGACTACGCCACGCACGCGGTGCAGATCGACTCGACCGACGCGGAGGCCCTGCGCGCCGTGGGCATCACGAACTTCGACGCGGTCGTCGTGGCGATCGGCGCGGACGTCCAGGAGAGCATCCTGACCACGCTCATCCTCAAGGAGATGGGCTGCCGCAAGGTGGTGAGCAAGGCCGTGGACGAGCTGCAGGGCCGCGTGCTCGAGAAGGTCGGCGCGGACCAGGTGGTACGCCCCGAGCGCGACATGGCGGTGCGGGTGGCCCGCAACCTGGCCAGCAGCCACGTGGTGGACCTCCTCGAGTTGTCGCCGAACTTCCTCGTGGAAGAGGTCAGCGTGGGACCGAAGCTGGCCGGCAAGAGCCTGGGCGACCTCGACCTGCGCACGCGCTTCGGCGTGAACGTGCTCCTCATCAAGCGCGACAGCCAGATCCTGATCACGCCCACGGGCGAGACGCAGCTCCTGCACGGCGACGTGCTGGTCGTCGTCGGGGAGAAGGGGGCCCTGGGCCGCCTGGAGACCGTTCTCTAGCCGGTGCGGATCACCAGCACGAAGAACCCTCTCGTCAAGCGCCTCCGCGCGCTCGCCGAGCGCCCCGCCCGGGAGGCCGAGGGGCGGATGGTGGTCGAGGGCGTCCGCCTCGTCGCCGAGGCCCTCACCGCGCGCGTGGGCGTCGAGCTCCTCCTGTACGACCCGCAGGCCGGCACGAAAGATGTGCGCATCGCCGAGCTGGTCGCCAGGGCCGCCTCCGCCGGCGCGCGCACGATCGAGGCGACCCCGCACGTCATCGCCGCCTGCAGTCAGGTGGAGACCCCGCAGGGCATCCTCGCCGTTGTTGAGGTCCCTGCGGTTGATCTCAGCGCGATCCTCGAGGCGCCCGACCTGCTGCTGGTTGTCGCCGACCGCGTGGCGGATCCTGGGAATCTCGGGACGATCGTCCGTGTCGCCGATGCCGCGGGCGCGACCGGGGTCGCCGTCACCCGTGGAAGCGTGGACCCCCACAACCCCAAGGCCGTGCGCGCGACGATGGGGTCGCTGTTTCACCTGCCCGTGGCAGAGGTGGATAGGGACGATCTCGTGCGCCAGCTAGCGGAGCGTGGAATCCGCATCCTCGTGGCAGATCAGCGCGGCGCCGAA
>MENB01000105.1:3331-3570 GCA_001768125.1 Armatimonadetes bacterium RBG_19FT_COMBO_69_19 | reverse complement strand
CCTGGGTGGGGAGGCTGAGGGGGTTCATCCTCTCTGGCGGGAGGCGGCGGTGACATTGGTCCGAATCCCCATGTACGGTCGTGCGGAGTCGCTAAACGTCGCGACCGCGGCGGCGCTGCTGCTCTACGAAGCGGGGCGAACCCGGGAGGGATGATCATGGAGCCGGTGTGGGCCCAGCTGGACCGTCTGCCCGAGCGCGAGGTACGGCCGGGCGTGTACCTGCGGATCCTGCCGGGGGA
>MENB01000105.1:1535-3297 GCA_001768125.1 Armatimonadetes bacterium RBG_19FT_COMBO_69_19 | reverse complement strand
TAGGGACGCATACGTGGAGAAAGTACGTCGTCGCTCGCCGGAAGAGTTCGAGGCGTACATGACGCTGCGGGAGATGGAATGGCTTGGCAAAGTGGACTGGGGGTTCGTTGAAATGGTTGAACGAGAGGTCTCCGGGTAGAGATTCCCAGCTTGTCCACAGACTTGGCCGAGGGTCGTTCCTTGGAGCTTAGCTGCCTGACGACCCTCCCCGGATTCTCGCCCTTGCGCTGCTGTGTTATACTCGGGCCAATCGCGATGAGGCAGGCGGGCTGACCCAGCGCTCCGCAGTCGCAGGAGGGAAGCTGTGGCGCAGACGGTATGGACGGCTGAGATGCTCTGGGAGTTGTTCGAAGCGACGGGTTCCATCTGGGCGTATCTGATCTACCGGCGGTTCGCCGCGTTTGGCAAGGCGCAGTTGAAGGTTTCGTCGAACTGAATAGCTAGGCGACGACGGAGAGGAGTACCCGGCTTCGGTCTCAGAGAGAGGGGAGGCCCCCGACTGCAAGCCTCCCCGGGACTGTCCCGGCGAAGTTCACTCCCGAGCCGATTCCTGAACCCCTCCATCGGGCAGTAGGGAGTCCGGAGCTCCCCCGAGATGGGAGCATGAGGGCTGCGGTCCGGGCCGGTGCCGGGGGCGCAGAACCGAGGTGGTACCACGGAAGCGCCGCTTTCGTCCTTGGGACGATGGCGGCGATTTTGTGTGTCCGGGGAGCGACGATGGACGATCTCGATCGGCTCGTGCAGGAGGCCGAGGCGGCGATCCGCACCGCGGTCACGGGGGAAGCCCTGGAGGAGGTCCGGCGGACCTACCTCGGGCGTAAAGGGATCATTGCCGGCCTCTTTGACGCGCTCCCCGGGGCAGCGGCGGCGGAGCGGCCCGAGCGGGGGCGGCGGCTCAACGCCCTGCGCATGCGTGTGGAGACCCTCCTCGAGGGCCGGATGCAGGAAGTCGCGGCGGCCGCCGGGGAGGCGCGTCTGGCCGCGGAGGCGATCGACGTCACGCTGCCCGGCCGGCGGCCACACCTGGGCCGGCGCCACCTGCTGCGGCAGACGCTCGATGAGGTCGAGCGCATCTTCCTCGGGCTCGGCTTCGAAATCGTGGACGGCACGGAGGTCGAGACGGATGAGTTCAACTTCGAGCGGCTGAACATCGGCCGCGACCATCCCGCCCGCGACGCCCAGGACTCCTTCTACATCACCGACGACCTGCTGCTGCGCACCCACACCACCGTCGTGGACGCGCACGTCATGGTCGGCCGGACCCCCCCGATGCGCGTGCTCACCACGGGGCGGTGCTACCGCCGCGACGCGCCGGACTGGAAGCACATGCCGGTCTTTCACCAGGTCGACGGCTTCATGGTGGGCGAGCGCATCACCATGGCCGACCTGAAGGGCACACTGACGTCCTTCGCCCGGCAGCTCTTCGGCCCCGACGTCCGCACGAAGTTCGTGCCGGGCTACTTCCCGTTCACCGAGCCGAGCGCCGAGATGCTGGTGCACTTCAACGACCAGTGGATGGAGCTCGGCGGCTGCGGGATGTTCCATCCGCGGGTGCTGGAGTTGGCCGGGATCGACCCGGCGCAGTACACCGCGTTCGCCTTCGGCCTGGGCGTGGACCGTCAGGTCATGGTGCGCTACGGCATCCCGGACATCCGCCTGTTCTGGGACAACGACCTGCGCCTGCTGCGGCAGTTCTGAGGAGTGCGACCGTGAAAGTTCTGCTGTCCTGGCTGCGAGAGTACGTGGACGTCCCCTACCGCGT
>MENB01000105.1:1355-1474 GCA_001768125.1 Armatimonadetes bacterium RBG_19FT_COMBO_69_19 | reverse complement strand
GGCGACGACGCCGTCTTCGACCTGGAGATCGCGGCCAACCGGGGCGACCTGATGAGCGTGCTCGGGGTCGCGCGCGAGCTGGCGGCCGCGGCGCGGACGGAAGTCAAGGCGGCGCGGGC
>MENB01000105.1:0-1340 GCA_001768125.1 Armatimonadetes bacterium RBG_19FT_COMBO_69_19 | reverse complement strand
ATCGGCGAGCTGACCCGGGTCGAGGTGACCGATGCCACGGTGTGCCCGCGGTTCACCGCCCGGATGATCGCCGACGTCACGGTCGGGCCGTCGCCGTCCTGGCTCGCCCGCCGCCTGGAAGCCTGCGGGATCCGCGCCATCAACAACATCGTGGACGTGACGAACTACGTCATGCTCGAGCTGGGACAGCCGATGCACGCCTTCGACTACGACCGGCTCGTGGAGGGCCGGCTGGTCGTGCGCATGGCGGCACCCGGCGAGCGTCTGACCACGCTGGACGGTGTGGAGCGCACCCTCGACGCGGAGACGCTCGTCGTCGCGGACGCCGAGCGCGCGGCCGGGATCGCCGGGATCATCGGCGGCGCGAGCACCGAGATCACGCCGCAGACCCGAGCCGTGGTGCTCGAGGCCGCCTCCTGGCATCCGGCGATGATCCGGCGGACGAGCCGGCGGCACGGGGTGCGCACCGAGAGCAGCGCCCGCTTCGAGCGGGGCATCGACATCCACGGGATCCTCGCCGTGCAGGACCGCGCCATCGCGCTCATGCAGGAGCTGGCCGGAGGCCGTATCCTCCACGGCGTCATCGACCTGTACCCGAAGCCGCTGCCCACCCGCACCGTAGAGCTGCGCTGGCCGCACGTGGCCCGGCTGCTGGGGATGGAAGTGCCGGAGGACGAAGGGATGGCCATCCTGCGCAGCCTGGGGTTCGAGCTCTCAGGACGCGGCGGAACCCTCCACGTCACGGTCCCCTCGTTCCGGCGGGACGTCGAGCGTGCGGAAGACCTGATCGAGGAGGTGGCGCGCCACTACGGCTATGATCGCATCCCCTCCACGCTGCCGGTCGAGGCTACGGCCCAGGGCTCTCGCACCGCATCGCTCGTCGCGGAGGACGCGGTGCGGAGCGCGATGGTGCGCGCCGGGCTCGTTGAGGCGGTCACCGTATCGCTGACGAACCCGGGCATCCTGGACGGGCTGCGGCTGCCCCGCGAGCATCCCTGGCGGCGGATGGTGGCATTGCGCAACCCCATGGTCGAGGACCACACGCACCTGCGCACGACGCTGGTGCCGGGCCTGCTTAACGCCGCACGCGCCAACGCGAGCCGCGGCGTCAGGGACATCCTGCTCTTCGAGATCGGCCATACCTTCCACCAGGAGCGGGGGGGCGTGGCGGAGCGCCGGCGCCTCGGCGTGCTGATGACCGGCGCGGTGCTCGAGGGGACCTGGAACCTGCCGCCTGAATCCGTCACCGTTACCTACTATCACCTCAAGGGCGTGCTGGAGGCGCTGCTGGCCGATCTGCGCCTGGCGGGGGCGGTCTTCTCCGCGGCCCCGGCGCCGTG
>MENB01000104.1:5344-5494 GCA_001768125.1 Armatimonadetes bacterium RBG_19FT_COMBO_69_19 | reverse complement strand
GGGCTTCACGGGCGCCGATGACGCGGTCCTGGTCGAGCGGATGGGCCGGGCCGTGCGCATGGTCGAAGATTCCCCTGCCAACCTGAAGATCACCGTGCCGGAGGATCTGCGCCTGGCCGAGGCCGTCCTCGGCGGTGCAGCGATCACCCG
>MENB01000104.1:5013-5195 GCA_001768125.1 Armatimonadetes bacterium RBG_19FT_COMBO_69_19 | reverse complement strand
CCGGCCTGGGGGATATCGGCGCACGCTTCCCGCCCGGGGACTCCGCCTATCGTGGGGCGGACAGCCTCGTGCTCCTGGGTCGCGTGGGAGACCTCGTCGTCTCCGCCGGGTGGCGTCCCGTCCACCTCGACTCCACCGTAATCGCGGAGACGCCGTATCTCGCGCCATACATCGCCGAGATG
>MENB01000104.1:4427-4823 GCA_001768125.1 Armatimonadetes bacterium RBG_19FT_COMBO_69_19 | reverse complement strand
GGTGAGCGTCGAGGTGGACCGGCCGCGCGCCGTGCATCCTCTCGCCACCGGGTTCTGGCGGAACGACGAGTATCATCGGGTCGTTAAGATCGTCGAGACCCGCTACGAGTACGGGGAGACGTTTTTCCGCGTCGTCACCGACCGGGGCTGCGCAGACCTTCGCCGCTACCGCGCCACCGATCCCCGGACGATGCGCACGCGGGTCGCCTGGGAGTTGTGCGCCGAGGTCGAGGCGATCGAGATCCCTCGGCCGCGCTAAATGCGCTACACTGTGGGAGAACCGATGACCCTGCGGCTGCACAATACCCTCACCAAACGCGAAGAAGAGTTCGTTCCCCGCGAGCCCGGCAAGGCCGCGATGTATGTCTGCGGCCCGACCGTCTATGACAGCTCGCA
>MENB01000104.1:2993-4408 GCA_001768125.1 Armatimonadetes bacterium RBG_19FT_COMBO_69_19 | reverse complement strand
GCGATCGTCTTCGACGTCTTACGTCGCTACCTCGAGTTCCGTGGCTTCCGGGTCACGCACGTCCAGAACGTCACCGATGTCGAGGACAAGATCATCGCCCGCGCGCAGGCCGAGGGTGTCCCGGCGGAGCAGATCACGAACCGCTACAGTGAGGAGTACCACCGGGCGAGTGAAGCGCTGAACATCCTCACCCCGCACGTCGAGCCGCGTGCGACCCAGCATATCCCCGAGATGGTGACGATGATCCGGGCGCTTATCGAGGGCGGCCACGCCTACTACGCGGAAGGCGATGTGTACTTCGACGTCACCACCCTGCCCAGCTACGGCAAGCTCTCCGGCCGCGTGCTGGAGGAGCTCAAGGCGGGTGCGCGGGTGGAGCCGGGGGAGTTCAAGCGCCACCCGGCCGACTTCGCCCTGTGGAAGCGGGCGAAGCCCGGCGAGCCGTCCTGGGACAGCCCGTGGGGGAAGGGACGCCCCGGCTGGCATATCGAGTGCTCAGCGATGTCGCTGAAGTACCTGGGCATGGGGTTCGATGTCCATGGTGGCGGCGACGATCTCATCTTCCCGCATCATGAGAACGAGATCGCCCAGTCGGAGGCCTACGCGGGTACGCAGCCCTTCGCCAGGTACTGGCTGCACAACGCGATGGTGATGACGAGCGGCGAGAAGATGAGCAAGTCGCTGCACAACTACTTCGCGATCGGTGATGCGCTGCGCCGGTATCCCCCGGAAGTCGTGCGCTATGCGCTGGTCTCGGTGCACTACCGCAAGCCGCTGGACTTCGAGGTAGAACGCTTCGATGACGCCGCCCGCGCAGCGGACCGGATCCGCTCGGCGCTGGCCTCGGTGGACGCGGTGCTCCGTCTGGCCGGCGGCGACGCGGAGCTGTCCGAGGGCCGCGCGGCACACGCGCCCACGCTTGCGGACGCCGTGGTCCGGGCCCGCCAGGGGTTCCTGGCCGCGATGGACGACGATCTCAACACCTCGGGCGCGCTGGCCGCGATCTTCGAGCTCGTAACCGAAGTGAATCGACGCGCCGACGCCGTGCTCAAAGGCACTGCGCCGCCTCTCGGGGAGGCGCGGGGGCTGGCGGAGGCGCGGGACACCCTCGATGAGCTGCTGGGCGTTCTCGGGCTGCGCATCGCGCCGTCCGCCGGAGGGGAGGCGGTGGGGCGCCGGGTCCGCGAGCTCGCCGCGGCGCTGCGCAGTGAAGCCGCCCACCTGTTCGCCGTCGAGCCTCCGCAGACCCTGGACGAGGTGGTGACCTTCATCCTCACCGGTCGTGAGCAGGCCCGCAGAGTGAAGGACTTCAAGACGGCGGACGCCATCCGCGGCCGTCTCACGGAGGCGGGGATCCTCGTTGAAGACCTCCCGACCGGGCCGCGGTGGCGCATCGCGGCGCCGGACGGACACGC
>MENB01000104.1:2599-2944 GCA_001768125.1 Armatimonadetes bacterium RBG_19FT_COMBO_69_19 | reverse complement strand
GCGTCCCGCCATGGGCACGCCGCTGGGTGAGGACGTGCTGGCCGGACGTCGCGCCGTGGTCGAAGCCCTGCGGGCCGGTCGCCCACTGCGCAAGGTTCTGGTCTCCCGGGGAGCGCACGGCGAGACGGTCCGTGAGATCATCCACGAGGCACGGCGGCGGGGGATCGCCGTGCAGTTCGTCGAGCCCCGCCATCTGCACGGTGGCGCCGAGGCTCAAGGCGTGCTCGGGCTGGCCGCAGCCAGACCCACGGTGAAGGTCGACGACATCCTCGCCTCTGCGGCCGCTCGAGGCGAGCCGCCGTTCGTGCTCGTCCTGGACGGCGTAGAGGACCCGGCGAATCTAGG
>MENB01000104.1:2260-2429 GCA_001768125.1 Armatimonadetes bacterium RBG_19FT_COMBO_69_19 | reverse complement strand
GGCGCGCCAACTGTATCACGAGGCCCGTCTCCTCCCCCCGCTCGCTGTCGTGATGGGGGGCGAGGGACGGGGACTGACCCGGCTCGTCCGTGAGCACTGTGACCTCCTGGTCCGCCTGCCCATGCGCGGGCACGTCGCGTCGCTGAATGTCTCCGTGGCCGCCGGAATC
>MENB01000104.1:1531-1983 GCA_001768125.1 Armatimonadetes bacterium RBG_19FT_COMBO_69_19 | reverse complement strand
CGTGGCGCGCCGCCTGCGGTCACCGCTCGTCGTGCGTCTGGCCGACCGCGAGGCCACGTTCACCCATGCCGAGGTCGGCTTGCGCGGGCGGCCCGAAGAGGCGGTGCAGGCCGCCTACGCGCTGGGTCGCACGGGCTCGCTGTGGCAGCGCGCACGGTCGCGGGCCCTGCTGGCAGCGCGCGGCGTCCATCTCCCGTTGCCCTTCGACCACGACACGACGCAGCTGCATCACCTGCTCGCCGATCTCGCCTCGGAGCTGGACGCCACACCGCAGAACGCGCAGGTGACCGTGCGTGACGGTGCGGTCATCCTCGCCGCGCGGAGCCGGCCCGGTCAGACATTGGACGTGGAGGGCACCGCCGCTCGGATGGTCACCGCGCTCGATGCCAGCGTGCCTCAGATCGAGGCCGTCGTCACCGTCGTTGAGCCCGAATTCACCACCGAGGAGGCGG
>MENB01000104.1:1234-1458 GCA_001768125.1 Armatimonadetes bacterium RBG_19FT_COMBO_69_19 | reverse complement strand
ATTCGTGCGCGGTGTCATCCTGCCCCCCGACGGCGTGTTCTCCTACAACAAGACGGTCGGCCCGCGCACGCTGGAGCGAGGATTCAAGGAAGCGCCTGTGCTGGTGGACGATGAGCTCGTCCCCGGGGACGGCGGCGGGATCTGTCAGGTCAGCAGTACGCTGTTCAACGTCGCCCTGCTCGCCGATTTCAAGATCCTCAGCCGGACCAATCACAGCCGTCCGG
>MENB01000104.1:847-1082 GCA_001768125.1 Armatimonadetes bacterium RBG_19FT_COMBO_69_19 | reverse complement strand
AAGGAGATCGCCATTCTCGTCGAGGACCGGCAGGTCATCCCTCCGCCCAGCGGGACCGTGACGAAGAATGATCCGGAGCTTGCCGCCGGGACCACGGAGACGCGCGAGGCGCAGCCGGGATTCCGGGTCAAGACCTACCGGGTCGTGAAAGTCGGCGGCGAGGTCGTCCGCCGCGAGTTCATCGGGATGAGCTACTATCGTCCGGTTCCCCGGACGATCAAGGTGGGAACGAAGC
>MENB01000104.1:346-645 GCA_001768125.1 Armatimonadetes bacterium RBG_19FT_COMBO_69_19 | reverse complement strand
GAGTTCCTCATCAACAAGTACCGCAACTTCGTCCGCGTCAAGGCGAAGGCCTACTTCCTGATCGGCGCCGATCGCGAGGACATCATCCAGGAAGGCATGATCGGCCTGTACAAGGCCATCCGCGACTTCCGTGCCGACAAACTCAGCAGCTTCCGCGCCTTCGCGGAGCTGTGCATCACGCGGCAGATCATCACGGCGATCAAGACCGCGACCCGGCAGAAGCACATCCCCTTGAACTCGTACATCTCATTGAACAAGCCGATCTACGACGAGGACTCCGACCGCACGCTGCTCGACGT
>MENB01000104.1:114-266 GCA_001768125.1 Armatimonadetes bacterium RBG_19FT_COMBO_69_19 | reverse complement strand
GGAAGAACCTCAGCGAGCTCGAGTGCCGGGTGCTCACCGCCTACCTGGAAGGGAAGTCCTACCAGGAGATGGCCAACGAGCTCAACCGCCACGTGAAGTCCATCGACAACGCGCTGCAGCGCGTGAAGCGCAAGCTCGAGCGCAATCTCGAG
>MENB01000103.1:9281-11614 GCA_001768125.1 Armatimonadetes bacterium RBG_19FT_COMBO_69_19 | reverse complement strand
TCCCGACAGAAAGACGGCGAAGCCGGCGATCAGGAAGAGAACGACCCGTGATGGCCTCACCCTCGAACCCTCCTCGCATTCAGCTCAGGGGGCGTGCTAGTATTCGTCGACCACGGATAAACTCCCTCTCCTAAGGGAGGAATCACCACCGCCACGTGATGCTGCGACGAGTCGTTCCCCCGCCACGCCGGGCCCGGTCACGCCGCGACGCACGCAACGGCAGCAGCGACGGGCAGATGAACAAGGGTGCCGCCCCCTGCCCATGCAATACATAGGTATCCCATGAAGGTCCTGGTCACGGGCGGCGCAGGGTTCATCGGGTCCCACGTCGTCGACGCTTACGTCGAGGAGGGCCACGACGTCGTCGTCGTCGACAGCCTCGTCACCGGAAGGCGCGACTACCTCAACCCGCGCGCCCGGTTCTACGAGATGGACATCCGCGACCCCGCCCTGCGGGGGATTTTCGAGCGCGAGCGTCCTGAGATCGTGAACCATCACGCCGCCCATGCGTCCGTCACCGCGTCCGTCGCCGATCCCGCCCACGACGCGGACGTCAACGTCATGGGCACGCTGAATCTCCTGGAGATCGCCCGAGAATCTGGCGCGCGGAGGTTCGTCTTCGCCTCCACGGGCGGAGCGATCTACGGCGATCCCGAACGGATCCCGGCCGACGAGTCCCACCCGACCCGCCCGCTGTCCCCCTACGGCATCAGCAAGATGGCCGGCGAGTTCTACGTGCGCTTCTATGGGAGCTCGGAGATGTCATGGGCCATCCTGCGCTACTCGAACGTGTACGGCCCGCGGCAGGATCCGCAGGGTGAAGCCGGCGTCGTGGCGATCTTCGCGAACGCGATGCTCGCCGGATCCCGGCCGACGAGTCCCACCCGACCCGCCCGCTGTCCCCCTACGGCATCAGCAAGATGGCCGGCGAGTTCTACGTGCGCTTCTATGGGAGCTCGGAGATGTCATGGGCCATCCTGCGCTACTCGAACGTGTACGGCCCGCGGCAGGATCCGCAGGGTGAAGCCGGCGTCGTGGCGATCTTCGCGAACGCGATGCTCGCCGGCAACCGGCCGACGATCTTCGGGGATGGGACGCAGACCCGCGATTTCGTCTACGTGGAGGATGTCGCGAAGGCCAACCTGCTGGCCACGGAATCAGAGGAGCCGGGACTGGCGAACATCGCCACCGCCGTGGAGACGACGGTCAACGACGTCTACCGCCACCTCGCCGCATCGACGCAGTTCCGCGATCCCCCGGCCTACGCCCCGGCCCGCACCGGTGAGGTCAACCGGATCGCCCTCGACACCGGGAAGGCCGAGGAATGGCTGGGATGGGCCGCGGAAGTACCGCTGGCGGAGGGGCTGCAGCGCACGGTCGCGTGGTTCCGCCGCTGACGTAGCGGCTAGAGCTTGGCTCCGAAACTGATCACGTAACCGGTCCAGTTCGTGGAGCAGGGGCAGCCGCCGGCGAACGCGCCGCCGGACAGCGTCCCGTAGCTCACTGACATCCCTCGATAGCCGATGTCGACGAACCACGGGTCGGCATCGAAGCGGAGGCTGAGGCCGTACTCGAAGGCGGATCCGGAGGCGCTGTCCTCGGACGCGATTACGGGAGCGGTGATCGTGGTCTTCGCGAGCGGATACCACACGCCTCCTACGTGGACCGACCACTTCGACTGAAGCGGCAGCGTCAGGTCGCCGCCGACCCGGAAGGCCGTGGTCGCCTCGATGAGGTGCACGCCGGCGCTATCGGTGTTCTCCCACGTGATCGATCCGTAGCCCACGAAGGCCCGCCCGATCGCGGTGCTCTCCTCCGTACCGAACTGTCCGGCGAAGGTCACGTCGATGCTCCAGATCGTGTCGTGGCCCGAGACGCCCGAGAAGCTCCAGTCCTCTTGCGCCCCGGTCGCGTATTGCAGTCGGAAGCCGTAGGGGGATTGGGGCGACTGTACCTGGTAGTCGAAGGTGAGCATGGACGTCCGCCATGTCACCGTCCCGCCGGGTCCGGCAAAGGATACGGCGGCGGGCCAGTAGCCGATCGCCATGGACTGTCCGAAGGTCATCGGTTGCGCTTTCGCCTCGACAGGTAGCAGCACGAGCGCGGCTGTCAAGATCAGGAGAAAGCATCGCCAACGTTTCATGCAGGAATCCCCCCACTCGATGACGTTTGGGCGGCCGAAGACTTGCAACACACTGGTAGTTGTCCTATACCCGTTCATGGGACAGTCTTCGCCGCCATCTTTGACGGGCACGGGCGAATCTTGCTCGTCAAACACAGCTATGGGCCGGGGGCCGGACGCTCCCAGGCGGAGCGCTCGAGCCCCGCGAATC
>MENB01000103.1:8895-9268 GCA_001768125.1 Armatimonadetes bacterium RBG_19FT_COMBO_69_19 | reverse complement strand
TCGGTCCGGACCGAGTTGGTTTGACCCAAACAGGGCACTTGACAACTTTTCGGAAGGCGTCTTGAAGTCCGCGAGCAGCCATTCGTGGAAGGCCTCTACGCGGTCCAGCGCCGCCACGTGGAGTGTCTGGACGGCGCAGAGACGCGAGGCGAGGATCTGCACGGTTGCCGCGCAGCCTGGCCATTCCTAAGGCGTTCGAAACCCCCATGGTATATATGGGCCACGCCGTGTAGTCTCCGGCGAAAGTATTGTATGCTTTACGGTAGAGGATCCATCATGGCCCAGGCCCCTATCGGCTATTTCGCGCTGGTCCTGCACACGCATCTGCCCTTCGTTCTGGGCCACGGCCGCTGGCCGCACGGCAGCGACTGGC
>MENB01000103.1:2960-8844 GCA_001768125.1 Armatimonadetes bacterium RBG_19FT_COMBO_69_19 | reverse complement strand
GCCTCGCCGAAGGCGGCCACAGCCCCCATGCGACGATCAACGTCACGCCGGTGCTCGCCGAGCAACTTGCGGCACCGGCGTTCAAGCGCGAGATCGAGGAGTTCCTCCGTGCCCGGATCGAGTCCGCCCGGGAGAACGCGGGTGAGTTCGAGCGTCAGGGACGGGCGGACCTCGTGGCGGGTGCCAGGCACTGGGAAGGCTATTACCGGGACCGCCTCGAGCAGTTCGAGCGGCTGAACGGCGACCTCGTCGGGGCGTTTCGGCGCCTGTACGACGCGGGGCACATCCGCCTGATCACGTGCGCCGCGACACACGGCTACCTCCCCCTGCTGCTGCGCGAGGAGTCGATCGACCTCCAGCTGCGGGTCGCCGTGGCCGCGCACGAGCGGCACTTCGGCCACCGCCCTCCCGGGATCTGGCTGCCGGAGTGCGCCTACCGCCCGCGCTATGAGTGGACGCCCCCGGTCGCAGGGATGCGGGGCCGGGTGCGGATGCGCCGGCGCGGGATCGAAGAGTTCCTCTCGGACTTCAAGCTCGGGTTCTTCGTCACCGACGTGCACCTGGCGCGGGGAGGCAGCCCGCTGTCGGCGTATCGAGACTACTACCCCGCCCTGCGCGCGCTCGCCGAGACGTTCCAGCCGAACTTCGAAAGCGACCGCAGCCCCTACCGGCCCTACGTGGTGGCCTCTCGCGGAGGACACGGGGAGGCCGTGGCCTTCGTGCGCGATCCCGAGACGACGATGCAGGTCTGGAGCCGCGACGCGGGCTACCCGGGCGATGGGTGGTACATGGAGTTCCACAAGAAGCACTTCCCGGGCGGATTGCGCTACTGGCGCGTGACCTCGCCGCGCACCGACCTCGGCGCCAAGCTGCTCTACGACCCCGCCCGCGCGGCGGAGCGCACGCGATCCCACGCCGACCACTTCGTGGGCCTGCTGCGCGACGTCCTGACGCGATCCGCCGACCGGATGAAGACGCCGGGCATCGCCTGCAGCCCCTACGACACGGAGCTGTTCGGCCATTGGTGGTTCGAAGGCCCGCGGTGGCTCGAGGAGGTCTTCACGCGGCTCGGAGCAAACGCGATCGAGGCCGTGGACTGCGCCACGTACCTGGAGCGACGACCATCGGCGGACGCCATCTCGCTCCAGGAAGGGTCCTGGGGCGAAGGCGGTGACCACCGGGTGTGGCTCAATCGCGACACGGAGTGGACCTGGGAGCGCCTCTACGGGGTCGAGGACGAGTTCTGGACGGCGGCCCGAGAAGCCGTGAAGGACACCCGCCCGGCGGCCCGCCGCATCCTCGCCCAGGCCGCGCGCGAGCTGCTGCTCCTGCAGTCCTCCGACTGGCAGTTCCTCATCACGACGTGGGCGGCCCGGGACTATGCCGAGGCCCGCTTCACTGAACACTACGCGAACGTAACCCGGCTGTTGCAGATGCTGCGGCGGACCCTCGCCGGCTCGCCGCCGGGCGGGGCGGAGGAGGAATTCCTCCAAGCCCGCGAGACGCAGAACTTCGTCTTCCCCGACATCGCCGCACACGTCCAGGCCGGCCTGGGTCGCGCGGTCTGATCCGTGGCCCATCCGCGCGTCCTCGCAATCATCCTGGCCGGCGGGAAGGGGGAGCGCCTCTACCCCCTGACCCGGGAGCGCGGCAAGCCAGCGGTCCCCTTCGGCGGGAAGTACCGCATCATCGACTTCGTGCTCTCCAACTTCGTCAACTCGGACATCTACGCGCTCTACGTCCTCGTGCAGTACAAGGCGCAGTCGCTCATCGAGCACCTGCGCAACGCCTGGCGGCTGGGGGGCCTGTCCGATCACTTCGTCATCATCGTCCCGCCGCAGATGCGCTGGGGCGGCACCTGGTACCAGGGCACGGCCGACGCCGTGTACCAGAACATCAACCTCTTGCGTGACTTCCACCCCGACATCGTGGCGATCTTCGGGGCCGATCACGTCTACCGGATGGACGTCGGGCAGATGATCGCCTTCCACCAGCAGCGAGGTGCCGACATCAGCGTGGCAGCGCTGCCCGTGCCGGTGGCGCAGGCCGGCGGCTTCGGCATCCTCGCCGTGGACGAGGAGAGCCGCATCACCAGCTTCGACGAGAAGCCGAAGACGCCGGTGCCGATGCCCGCCGATCCCGCCCGCGCCTACGCCTCGATGGGCAACTACCTGTTCGACCGCGACGTGCTGCTGGAGGCGCTGGTCGAAGATGCGCGCCGCAGCACTGACCATGACTTTGGCCGCACGATCATCCCGGAGCTCGTCCCCCACCGCCGCGTCTATGCCTACAACTTCCTGGACAACGACGTGCCCGGCGTGCAGCCCTACGAAGAAGTGGGCTACTGGCGGGACGTGGGGACGATCGAGGCCTACTGGCAGGCGCACATGGACCTGCTCGGCCCTGAGCCCGCTCTGAACCTGGACAACCCTGACTGGCCGATCCTGGCCGCCTCCTATCCGGGACCATCCGCCCGCCTCCTCGAGGGAGATATCCGTAACACCCTGATCGGTGAGGGCAGCATGATCGACGGGGCCGTGGTCACGCGCTCGATCCTAGGCCGGGGCGTGCGGGTGCTGCGCGGGGCCACCGTCGAAGAGTCCATCATCATGGACCGCACGGTCGTGGGCGAGGAGGCGAACCTCCGGCGGGTCATCGCCGACCGGCACAACGCCATCCCGCGCGGGGTGCGCATCGGCGCGGACCCGGAGGCGGACCGCCTGCGCTACCACCTCGATCCCTCAGGACTCGTCATCCTCCCCCGCGGGCAGACCCGTTAGGTAGGATGCGTCACCTGTGCGTCCACGGCCACTTTTATCAACCCGCGCGTGAGAACCCCTGGACCGACGCCGTGGAACTGGCGGAGGCCGCCGCCCCCTTCCACGACTGGAACGAGCGCATCACGGTGGAGTGCTATGCCCGCAACGCCGCGTCGCGCCTGATCGATGACCAGAACCGCATCATCCGCATCGTCAACAACTATGCGAAGATCAGCTACAACGCCGGCCCCACGCTGATGCGCTGGCTGGCGCGCCACGCGCCGGCTACCTACGAGCAGCTCCTCGAGGCCGACCGCGCCAGCCGCCGCGACCAGTACGGCCACGGCAACGCCATCGCGCAGGTGTTCAATCACGTCATCATGCCGCTCGCCTCCCCGCGCGATCGGGTGACCCAAGTCCGGTGGGCGATCCGGGACTTCGAGCGCCGGTTCAAGCGCCGCCCGGAGGGGATGTGGCTGCCCGAGACGGCCGTGGACCTGGAGACGCTGGAGATCCTGGCCTCGCACGGGATGGCCTTCACGTTCCTCGCCCCCCACCAGGCGCGGCGCGTCCGCCGGGCCGAAGGTCCCTGGAAGGACGTCACCGCGGAGACGCTGGACGTGACCCTCCCCTATCGCTGCCGCCTTCCCAGCGGCCGTGCGATCACCCTGCTCTTCTACCATGGGCCCCTCTCGCGCGCGGTCGCGTTCGAAGGCATCCTGCACGACGGGCGCACCTTCGCCGAGCGTCTCGCCGCGGCGGCCCCGTCCGACCAGCAGGCGCGGCTCCTGGTCGTGGCCACGGACGGGGAGACCTACGGGCACCATCACCAGTTCGGAGACATGGCCCTGGCCTACGCGCTCGATCGCGCCGACCGCGAGCACGGCCTGCGCGTCCTCAACGCCGCGGCCTTCCTGGCCGCGCATCCGCCGGCCCTTGACGTGGAGATCGTGGAGAACACGTCGTGGAGCTGCGCGCACGGCATCGAGCGCTGGCGGGCGGACTGCGGCTGCCGCACCGGTCAGGGGACGCACCAGCGCTGGCGCGCCCCGTTGCGCCAGGGGATCACCTGGCTGGCGGAGCAGCTCGCCGCCGCCTATGAACTGTACGGGGAAGAGCTCTTCCGCGACGCGTGGGCGGCCCGGGATGAAGCGGTCGACCTGCTCGATCCGGCGCCGGCCGCCGCTGACGCGTTCCTCGCCCGGCACGGCAAGACCGCGGACACCCCGGAGCGCCGCGCCTCCGCCCTGCGCCTCTTGGAGTTGCAGCGCCATGCCATGCTGATGCAGAGCAGTGACGGATGGTTCTTCGATGACATCAGCGGGCCGGAAACGGTGCAGATCCTGTCCCATGCCGCCCGGGCGATGGAGCTCGCCCGCGGCTTCGGCGTCGAGCTGGACGCCCCGTTCGTCGGCCACCTGCGAGCTGCTCCCGGCAACTCGGAGCGCTGGCCGGACGGCGCTGCGGTGTTCGAGGAGCTCGTCCTCCCCCGCGCCGTGGGACCGCGGGAGTCGGCGGCGTACTTCGCGATGACCGGCCTGGTCGGCGGCCGCTCGAGCACGCTCGCCTCCGCCATCACCGTCTCGGAGCTGGACCGCACCGACGTCGCCGCCGGATCGCACACCCTGCGTCTGGGCCGTGTGCGGGTGCGCAACGTCCCGGTGGACGACGCCCACGAGGCCGCGTATGCGCTCGCGCACTTCGGCGGCCACGAGGTCCACTGCGCGGTGGCGATGGGCTGGGATGAGGCGCGGTACACGGCCGTCCGTGACTCGCTCGTGGAGCGGTCGGGGAAGAACGTACTGAGCGAGGTCGTCCGCGCGATCGACCTGGCCTTCGGGCCGCAGTACCTTTCCCTTCGGGATCTGCCCCTCGAGGACCGCCGGATGGTCCTGGCCCGGTTGAGCGAGCGGACCCTGCGCGAGCTGGAAGAGGTCTATCGCAAGCTGTACCAGGACAACCGGCCGCTGATGGAGTACCTGCGGGAGGCGGGCGCCGAGGTTCCGGTGCCGCTGGTCACCGCGGCCGTCGTGGCCCTCACCCGCGAGCTTGAGGATGAGCTGAGCGCCGATGGCACGGTCCGCCTGCGGCCCCGCGTCCATGAGGTGCTGGCGGAGCTGCGGTCGTGGGGACGCGAGATCCGGGCCGACCGGTTCGAACCCCTGCTGCGCCGGCGGCTGGAGCAGGCCCTGGGCGGGGCGGGCCATGTCGCGGACCGGGTCGCCCGCGCCGCGGAGCTGATGGATTTCGCCGAAGCCGCGGGGGTCACGATCAACCTGTGGGAGGCCCAGAACGCCTTCTACCGGCTGGCCCGCTCAGCCCGCGATCCGGGCGTCCGGACCCTGGGAGAACGCCTGCACTTTGCGATGGATAAAATAGAGTAGTCATGGCCCCTGCCACCGCCGCCCGCCCCTTCGAATTCGTGGACTGCCTCGAGCTGCGCGAGATGCTGGGCCGCAGCGCCTGGGACGAACGCGAGCTCCTCACCGCCGTCGAGGAGGTCCCCGCGGAATCCATCTTCTACCACACCCACTCGGCGTTTCTCCGCAGCCGGTATCTCGCCGCGCCGTATGCCAACGACTTCGCGACGTGGGCCGCCATCCAGGTGCGGGACCGGGTGCTCGGGGAGCGGCTCGCGGTGATCGACCCCTTCGACTACGAGGAGGTCGAGCAGCTGCGCGCCGAACTGATCACGATCATCGACGACCACCTGTCGGGCCTGCAGATGGTGCCGCGGATCGTGTACGGGGAGCCCTTCTACTTCATGCGCTCCCGGCTCATCGCGGTCCCCACGGGCATCCGTGCCTCCACTCTGCGCGAGTTCCGGGACGCCCTCGCCCGCGTCGACCTGAGCGCGATCTACTACCATTTCTTCCGCACGGAGGCCCGGCGGGGGCGCTGGGAGACGGTGGGCTGGCTGGCGGACGAGCTTGGTGAGGCCGCGCTCGCGGAGCGCATCCGCCGCATCAACCCTTACATCAGCAGCCTGGATGGCCTGCGCACCCGGTTGCTCGCACTCATCGACGAAGACCTGGGGCACCCGAGCCATGCTTAAGACCGCCGTCACGCTCGAAGATTACCGGCCCGTGGCGCCGCGGGGAGCGATCGACCTCCTGCAGCGGCTC
>MENB01000103.1:0-2933 GCA_001768125.1 Armatimonadetes bacterium RBG_19FT_COMBO_69_19 | reverse complement strand
CTGCACGTGAACTCCACCCGCGTCGGGGGCGGCGTGGCAGAGATGCTCGATCGTTACGTCCCGCTGTTCGAGGAGCTCGGGATCCGCCCGCGCTGGGAGGTCCTCGCGGGCAACGACGCGTTCTTCCGGGTGACGAAGAGCTTCCACAACGCGCTGCAGGGCGACGAGCAGGCGTTCACTGACGCGATGCTCCAGGGCTACCTGGACACCAACCGCGACAATGCGAGCAAGCTGGACCTCGACGCCGACGTCGTGATCATCCATGATCCGCAGCCCGCCGCCCTGATCGAGCACGCGCAGAAGCGCGGCCCATGGATCTGGCGCTGCCACATCGATGTCAGCCATCCCCAGCGCCGCGCCTGGTCGTTCATCCGCCAGTTCATCGTGCGCTATGACGGGGCGATCTTCTCGCTGCCCAGGTTCGCTCAGCGGCTGCCCATCCCGCAGTACCTCATCTATCCCAGCATCGATCCGCTCTCCAACAAGAACCGCGCCCTGGAGGACGCGGAAGTCGACGCCGTGCTGCACCGTCTGGCGATCCCCAGGGACAAGCCTATCCTGCTCCAGGTGAGCCGGTTCGACCGCTTCAAGGATCCCATCGGGGTGATCAACGCCTACCAGATCGTGAAGAAGTACGACGACTGCCGCCTGATCCTGGCCGGGGGCAGCGCCACGGATGACCCTGAGGGCGAGCAGGTCCTCGCGGAGGTGCGCGAGGCGGCCGCGGGCGACCCCGACGTCCACGTCCTCGTGCTGCCGCCCACGGCGCACTACGAGATCAACGCGCTCCAGCACGCCGCCGACATCATCATCCAGAAATCGACGAAGGAAGGCTTCGGCCTGACCGTGGCGGAGGGGATGTGGAAGGGCAAGCCGGTGATCGGGGGGTTTGCCGGCGGGATCACCGTGCAGATCATCTACGGCGTGACCGGCTACACGGTGAACTCGGTGGAAGGCTGCGCCTTCCGGATCCGGCACCTGCTGAACAATCCGGCCCTGGCGAAGGCGATGGGCGAGAACGCGCGCGAGTACGTTCGCGAGAACTTCCTCATCACGCGCGACCTCACCGAGCACCTCGCGCTGATGGTCTCACACCTGCGCTGACCTCCCGCCACCGCTCCACGTCCTCCAGGAACCGGGCGACGTCCGAGCAGTCCCGGGCCGCGTAGCGCGCCGCGGTGGCGGTGGGGCCAGATCCGATCCGGATGGTGACCGCGGGCGCGGGCAACGCCAGGAATGCGTCTTCGTCCGTCCGGTCGTCGCCGGCGTAGATCACGGCGGCGTCCTCGCGCCATCGCTCGTCGGACCCCCGGGCGAGGATCCATCGCACGGAGGAGCCCTTGTTCCACTCCACCCGCGGGTGCACCTCGAGCACCTTCTTGCCCTCGCGCACCAGCAGCCCACCGTTGCGCTCCGCCTCCTCGAAGACCGCGCTCCGCACGGTCTCGAGGTAGGGATGCGGGGTGAGGCGGTAGTGAATGCTCGCGGTGAGACCCTTGTCCTCGACGATCACGCCCGGCACCGCCCGCAGCCGCGCGATGAGATGGCCGCACAGGGGACCGATCAGCCCCCGGGCGGCTTTCGCTTCAGGCTGGACCCACACCCAGGCATCGCCCGCGATCTCCAGCCCGTGGTTGCCGGCATAGATGAGACCGGGCAGACCGACCCGGCGGCGGATGTCGCCGAGGGCCCGGCCGCTGATGATGGCCACCGTGACGTCCGGGGTGCGGGCCAGGCGTTCAATCGTGCCCCGCACGGCCTCCGGCAGGACGGCCTGCTCTGGCGTCGGCACGATCGGGGCGAGGGTCCCGTCGAAGTCGAGCAGCACGGCAAGACGGCTCCGGCCCTGCACGAGCGCCCGGATCTCAGGCCCGTGCTCGCCGATCCACCGCTTGGAGGCGCGCGCGGCCAGGAGGTGGCCAACGGCATGCAGGTGATCGTCCATCCACTGGTAGATGTCCTTGACCGCGACGAAGCTCCGGAGGTGCTCCATGCGATCGGCCCGCTCCTCCGCGGCCATCTCCGCGGCCTGGACCATGACCTCGGCGGTGCCGCCGGCGTCGTACGGGTTGATCGGTAGCGCCCAGGAGAGTTCGTCACGCGCCCCGGCCAGCTCGCTCACCAGGAGCACACCGGCTCGATCGACCTGCGAGGCGACGTACTCCTTGGCGACGAGGTTCATGCCGTCTTGCAGCGAGCTCACCAGGCACAGATCCGCAAGGCGATACAGCGCGGCCATGCCCGCGGGAGGAAGCGGCCGCGGCAGGTAGACGACGGGCTGCCAGTCCCGCGTGCCGTACGTCGTGTTCAGGCGGTCGACCTCGGCCTCCACCTGGCGCTGCAGGTCCCGGTACGCCTTGATCTGCGTCCGGCTGGGCGCGCACTTCTGGATGAAGACAAATCGGCCCCGGAACCGGGGGAAACGCTGGAACAGACGCTCCAGCGCGCGCAGTCGCTCCGGGATCCCCTTCGTGTAGTCCAGCCGGTCCACGCCGACGGCGACCACCTTGTCCTGGAGGCCGTAGCGCCGCCGCAGCCGGGCCATCCAGCGCTCGGTAGCGCGGGAGCGCGCCTGCGCGTCGAGGGCGGCGAAGTCGACGCTGATCGGGAACGCCTCCACGCGGGCCACACCGCCGTCGTGCTCGACCAGCCCCTCCTCGCGGTCCACCTGGGCGCCGAGTTCCCGTTCCGCACACTCCAGGAAGTGCTCGACGTGCCGGGGGTGCTGGAAGACCATCAGATCGTTGGCCAGCAGTCCCTGCAGCAACTCGGTACGCTGCGGGCAGGCGCGGAAGACGTCCCAGGCCGGCCACGGGATGTGCCAGAAGTGCATGAGGAACTGGTCGGGGCGGCGAGCGCGGATCAGCCGTGGCACCAGGGCGAGGTGATAGTCGTGGACCCAGACCAGGCTGGTGTCCTCCGCCTCGGCCAGA
>MENB01000102.1:19358-20542 GCA_001768125.1 Armatimonadetes bacterium RBG_19FT_COMBO_69_19 | reverse complement strand
ACCCGTGTCGCGTTCCCCGTGACGACGAACCCGACGGGCTCTACGGCGTCGTGGGGCACGGGGAACGCTTCCACCGCGAGCCTCCCGACGTGAAAGGGGCGTCCTGAGGCAAAGCGCTCCACCACTGCTCCCGCCAGCAAGGCTCCGCCGGCGCGGATCGTGC
Source organism: Armatimonadetes bacterium RBG_19FT_COMBO_69_19 (assembly GCA_001768125.1). Taxonomy (GTDB): domain Bacteria; phylum Sysuimicrobiota; class Sysuimicrobiia; order Sysuimicrobiales; family Kaftiobacteriaceae; genus Kaftiobacterium. Next base: position 20,379 of record MENB01000102.1, on the reverse strand, counting down.
CCTCGTTGGCGAACACCGGCACGCCGAGCGCCCTGGCCAGGGAGGCGGCGCCCCGCGCATGGTCGTCGTGCTCGTGCGTCAAGAGGATGGCCTGGGGCAATGGCGTGTCCGGGAAGGCGGCCAGCTCGCGGAGGATCGCCTCCGCGGCCAGCCCGGCATCGATGAGGATGGCGGTCCCGCCCGATTCGAGGAAGATGGCGTTGCCGCTGCTGCCGCTGCGCAGGACGCGAATGTGAGTCATCGCGAGCGAAGCGATTGCCATGCTACTGGGTTAGGCCCCCGCCAGGCCACTTCCTACCGAACACGACACGAGTCATCGCGTCACGATCGCATCGAGTGGGGTCAGGAGCAGCGCGGGCTCCTGCAGCAGCCGGGCCGCCCGGCCGAGCGCGTCGATCCACGCCGCCGCGGAGGCGTCCGGGATCCCCGCCACCCTGGGCGGGCGGATGGTGAGCACGGGCACCTCCGCATCCTCGCGCAACCCGGCGAGCAGCTTCGCCTTGGCGACGGCCGCCTCGAAGTCGCCGACCTCGTCGATCAACCGCAGCGCGTGCGCCTGCCGCCCGGTGTACACATGCCCGCCGGCGATCGCTTCGATCACCGGCGCGTCCTGCTGTCGCCCCGAGGCTACCCTTGAGATGAACCGCGCGTAGATGTCCTCCATCCAGCCGCGCAGAATGGACCACTCGTGGTCGGTGAAATCGGTGAACGTGGAGAACATCGCGGCGGTCGCGCCCCGGGCGACGATCTCCCGGTGCAGGCCGGCCCGCTCGTACATCCCCCGGAGGTTCATCTTCCCAGCCACGACGCCGATCGAGCCCGTAATCGTGGTGGCGTTGGCCACGACGTGCCGCGCCCCGCAGGCCACGTAGTAGCCGCCTGACCCGGCTATGTTCCCCATGTAGACAACCACCGGCTTGCGCTGCTGCCCCCGGGCCACCTCGCGCCAGATCATGTCCGACGCGATCGCCGATCCCCCGCCCGACTCGACGTGGAAGACGATCGCCTTCACGGCGGGATG
>MENB01000102.1:19215-19304 GCA_001768125.1 Armatimonadetes bacterium RBG_19FT_COMBO_69_19 | reverse complement strand
GCTTTCGCCCGGGACGATCGCGCCGACGAGCTGCACGACCCCGATCGCCTGCCGTCGGGCGCTCCACCGGCGGGACGGCAGGCGGATGC
>MENB01000102.1:8165-19208 GCA_001768125.1 Armatimonadetes bacterium RBG_19FT_COMBO_69_19 | reverse complement strand
CGCGGCCGCCCACGGCAGGATGCGGGCCGGGGGGCGCCCCTCGACCGGACCGCCCCGCTCGCCCGGACGACCCTGCTCTCCGAGCAGCGCAGGGAGCTCGTCCTCGAACGCGAGGACGTCGACGAGCCGGCGCGAGAGCGCGGACGTGCCGGTGAGGATGCCCGCATCCACCGCCTCACGGACCTCGTCCTCCGCCAGGCCCCGCGAGCGTGCGATCGCCGAAACGAACTCGCCATAATGGCCATCGATGAGCGATTGCGTCATCTCCCGCTGCGGCTCGGTCATCCGCGGATACAGGAAGCGGTGGGACGCCGTCTTGTACTCCGCGATGTGGTGGTACTGGGGCAGGATCCCGAGACGGTCGAGGGCGAGACGGAGAAAGGTGATCTCGCTGCGCGGCCCGTGCAGCCCAAGCTCGGCGCTCTCCGGGACCACGACCTGCTCCGCCGCGCTGGCGAGGTAATAGCCGTGCAGATCCGCCGTCGCGACGTAGGCGACGAGGCGCTTGCCCGACGCCCGGAACCGCTCGAGGGCGAGGCGCAGGCTCTCCAGCGCCGCCGCTCCGGCGCGGAGGTCCCCGAGCTTCAGCACCACCCCCTCTACGCGCGGGTCGCCGGCGAGGAGGCGCAGCCGTTCCCGCCACTCCTCGAGGCTTTCCTGCGCCGTGCTCGCCAGCGGGTTGGGCAGGAAGCGCGCCAGCATGCCGCGCGGGGCGGGACGGCGCTCGGGGAGAGACCCTCCCACCGTGAGCATGACGAAGTCGGGCGCGGGCAGCAGCATCGCGAGCAGATTCCGGACCGCACGGGCGGCGTTGCCGGCGAGATCGATTACGAGCGCCAGCGGGTTCATCGCATCTCCTCAGTCGTACCCCAGGTCGCGCAGCCGGTCCTCGTCAATGCCGAAGTGGTGCGCGACCTCGTGCACGACGGTCCGGCGGATCTCCTCGGCGATCTGTTCCTCGCTCTCGCACGCCGCTTCCAGCGGCCCCTTGAAGATGGTGATCTTGTCGGGCAGCAGCGGGTCCGCCGTGATGCCGCGCTCGAGCAGCGGGGTGCCCTCGTAGAGACCGAACAACCACTCATCGGGCTCGAGACCGAGATCATCGTATTGCTGCCGGGTCGGCCAGTCCTCGATGACGACGTCGATGTTGTTCATGTGCTCGGCGATGAGCTTGGGGATCCCGTCGAGCGCGCGGGTGACCAGGGCCTCGAAGCGCCGGGGGGCGAGCTTCATGTGCGCAGCAGACGCCCGGCCGCCCGCACCAGAGCGTCCACGTCCTGCGGGGTGTTGTAGGCCTGAACGCTGATCCGCAGGAGGGCCCGGCCGTTCCACCGCATCACGGGGATCTCGATCGCGAACTCCTCGAGCAGCCGGCGCTGGAAGGCGCGCGCCTCCTCGGCCGGGATGGGCAGCGGCATGCTGGCCATCTGCGTGAACCAGGCGGGATCATCGGGGCACAGCGGCCCCAGGCCGGTGAGGACCGCCAGCGCGTCCCGGAAGGTCCGGACGAGGGCGTGCGAGCGTTCGCGCACGCCGCCCCAGTCGTGATCGTGCAGGAACCGGATCGCCTCGGGGACGGCGAGATAGGCGGCCAGGTCGTCCGTCCCCTGCCATTCGAACTCGTTGAGGAAGTGCGACGGCCCCGCCAGATCGCTCTCATCCCCCCAGCTCGTGATCGGGGGCCGGAGACGATCCTGCAGGTCCCGCCGCGCGAAGAGGAACCCGGTGCCTTTCGGCGCGCACAGCCACTTGTGGCAGTTCGCGGCATAGAAGTCCGCGCCCAGCTCCCGCAGGTCGATGGGGATCTGCCCGGGCGCGTGCGCCCCGTCCACGACCGTAAGGATGCCGGAGGACCGGGCGCGCCCGATGAGCTCCGCCAGGGGGAAGGTCAGAGCGGTCGGCGAGGTGATGTGGCTCACCGCCAGCACGCGCGTGCGCCGCGTGACGGCCGACCAGATCCGATCGGCGACCTCACCGGGAGCGTGGACCGGAACCGGCACCGCCGCGCGGACGTAGCGTGCCCCGCGCTCCGCGCACACCGTCCGCCAGGTCCGGTCTACCGCGCCGTATTCATGGTCGGTGCCGACCACCTCGTCACCGGGCTGGAGGTCGAGCGACCGGGCGACGACGTTCACTCCTGTCGTAGCGTTGGGGACGTAGACTAGATCGTCCGGATCGGCGCCCACTTCTTGCCCCAGCGCGCGCCGCGCCGTGCGCAGCAGTTCGCGGGAACGCCGGCCGAGGAACTCCACGGGCTGCTGTTCCAGCTCCAGCTGCCAGCGCTGGTACGCCTCGAAGACCGGCCGCGGGCAGGCACCGAACGCACCATGATTGAGAAAGATTACACCGGGACGGATGAGGAAGAGATCGCGCACAGCAGGGGTATTCCGAGATCCTGGGACCATCCCCTGCGGGCGAAATATCCGGCGCGGGAACAGACGTTACGAGTGGGCAGAGATGCGCATCGAGTTCCTCTACTGGGATGAGTGCCCCTCGCACGACCAAGCCCTGGCGCGGCTGCGCGAGGTCCTCGCCGAGGAAGGGATCCGCGAGAAGGTTCAGCTCGTCCGCGTCGACACCGATGAGCAGGCGCGGGCGATGGCCTTCCCCGGATCGCCGACGATCCGCCTCGACGGGGCCGACATCGTCCCGCCGTCCGAGCTGCCGGTGGGGCTGGCCTGCCGCATCTACCTTACCGACGACGGGCGGGTGATCCCCCTGCCGACGAAAGAGATGATCCGCCGCGCGCTGCGTGCCGCGGTCCGGGATCGAGGAGGTGGCTCGATCATGATCCCCTTCGCGCTCCCCGCAACCGACGGCCGGATCTCCCGGCCGGAGGATTTCGCGCAGGCGCGGGTCTTCGGCGTCATCTTCACGTGCAACCACTGCCCCTACGCGCAGGCCTGGGAGGACCGCCTGATCCGCACCCAGCGGGACTACGCGGACCGCGGCGTGCGGTTCGTCCTGATCAGCGCGAACGACCCCGCGAGGGTGGCGGACGACAGCCCCGAACGGATGCGGACGCGGGCGCAGGAGAAAGCGTACCCCTTCCCCTACCTGTTCGACGAGACGCAGGAGGTGGCCAAAGCCTACGGGGCCACCCGCACTCCTGAGATCTTCCTCTTCGACGCCGCGCGCGTGCTGCGCTATCACGGCGCGCCCGACGACAACTATGAAGACCCGGGCGCGGTGCGCCATCACTACCTGCGCGACGCGATCGAGGCGGTGCTGACCGGCGCGACACCGGCGACCGCGGAGACGAAGCCCGTCGGATGCACCATCAAGTGGAAGTAGCGTAGCCTGACGCAGGGCGGGCGGGGGTTCCCCGGCGGCCCTGTGATGCGGATTGCAGCCTCCGTATTCCCCCCTTCACAGCCCGTCGCGGCCGCATCGCGTACTATCGGAGCCAGCCAGTTCACTCCGAGACCGCGGTGCTGCAGGTCTCGTCCAGAGAGGAGGTGACCACGATGGCTAAGATCCTGACGCTGGTGGCGATCCTCACGCTGGTCCTGTCGGCCCAGGCGTTTGCCCGCGAGATGGAGGTCGAGACCTGGGAGGTCCTCGCAGAGTATACCCAGCCCGGTGTCGTGGCCGACGACGGGTCGGCCGAGGCCGGCGAGATCGAGATCGAGGACCAGGGTTCCGAGAGCGCCGAGGGAGGGTTGGATGAGGGGTTCGACCGTTACGCACTGTAGCGCATCGACGATGCAGGACGCGGTGGGGGCGACCGTGCAGCAGGTCCGCCTCCACCGCAGGAATACCAGGCACGAGTTTTGGGTAGAGCATGAAACGAGATGGAGGAGGTGAGGACGATGGCTGCGCTGTTCGAGGTCTGGCAGTCTCCGGGCGGAAAGCGATGGCAGGGTGAGGATCAGGAGGAAGGTCTCCTGGCCGCGATACGCTCGCGCCGGGTAGGCACCGTCACCGAGCTGGCCGAGGTCTTTACTCCGGAGGGGAAGCTTCACCTCCGCCGTCTCGCCCGCTACGACGACCGCGTGCGCGCCGACCAGTCCGCCTGAGCCGCTGGGACGCGCGCAGGCGGCAGGAGCCGTCTCCCGCCGCCCGGTGTCATCGCTCGATCTCTCAGATCGAGCGATTGCAGTTTGTAGGGATTCTCACGTATCAAAGTACAAGAAGAACTCCGCCGGGTGCGGCCGCATCCGCACGAAGTCCACTTCCTTCTTCCGCTTGTACTCGACCCACGTCTCGAGCAAATCCTTCGTGAACACGTCCCCCTCGAGCAGGAACGCGTGGTCCGCCTCGAGCGCGGCGAGCGCCGCGTCAAGGGACCCCGGCACCTGCCGGATCTTCGAGGCTTCCGCCTCGGGCAGCTCGTAGAGGTCCACGTCCATCGGGCTGCCGGGATCGAGCTTGCGGCGAATGCCGTCCAATCCGGCCATCAGCATCGCGGCAAAGGCGATGTACGGGTTGGCGCCCGCGTCCGGCGGGCGGTACTCGACGCGCTTGCTGCGCGGGCTCGTCGAGTACACCGGGATGCGTACCGCGGCGCTGCGGTTCCGCATGGAGTAGACCAGGTTCACGGGCGCCTCGTACCCCGGCACGAGCCGGCGGTAGCTGTTCGTCGTCGGCGCACAGAACGCCATGAGCGCGTCCGAGTGGGCGAGCAGCCCGCCGATGTACCAGCGCGCCGTTTCGCTGAGCTGCGCGTACCCGTTCAGATCGAAGAAGAGGTTCGTGCCGTCCTTCCACAGGCTCTGGTGGCAGTGCATCCCCGAGCCGTTGTCGCCGAAGATCGGCTTGGGCATGAACGTCGCCGCCTTGAAGTGCTCCCGGGCGTACATCTTCACGAGGTACTTGTAGAGCATGAGCGTGTCGCTCATCTGCGTGAGCGTGCTGAAGCGCATGTCGATCTCGCACTGCCCGGCCGAGGCCACCTCGTGGTGGTGGACCTCGACATCGATCCCCGCCTCCTGCAGCTTCAAGACGAGCCCGGAGCGAAAATCCTGCAGGCTGTCTGCCGGCGGCACGGGGAAGTAGCCCTCCTTGTGCCGCGGCTTGTGGCCGAGGTTCGGCTTCTCGTCGCGCCCGGAGTTCCAGATCGCCTCCACCGAGTCGACGCTGTAGGATGCGGCGTGCTGGCTGAGATCGTAGCGCACGTCGTCGAAGACGAAGAACTCCGCCTCGGGGCCCCAGTAGCTGGTGGTGGCGATGCCCGACGCGCCCAGGTAGCGCTCCGCCTTCTGGCCGATGTAGCGCGGATCGCGCGTGTAGCGCTCGCGCGTCACCGGGTCGTAGATGTCGCAGGTCAGCAGCAATGTCTTGACGCGCAGCAGCGGGTCGACGATGGCGGTCGCCGCATCCGGCAGCAGGATCATGTCGGACTCGTTGATATGCTGGAAGCCCCGGATGCTGCTGCCGTCGAACCCGACGCCCTCGACGAACATGCTCTCGTCCAGCTCGCCGACCGGCGCGGAGAAATGCTGCCACGTCCCGAACAGATCGGTGAACCGGAAGTCCACCATCTGCACCTCCTGCGCGCGGCAGAACTCGATCACCTGGGATGGATTGGCGATCGCCCGGTCGGAGATGTGGTTCCGGATCTGCTCCTTCATCGACCCCGCCTCCCCGGCATGAAGTTAGAAAAGCGAAACAGCGCCCCCCAGGGTGGAGGGGCGCCGTGGCCCGAACGTCTATGGAAGCCTTACTGCAGATGATAGCAAACGGGAGGCTACCCGGTCAAGAGCCTGCGCACTTACATCCGGAAGAGGGTTGAAGCCGCCCGCGTTGTTGGAAAGATGGAGGTGGAGCCATGGAGCGATACACCTACCTGATCGTCGGTGGCGGCATGACGGGAGACGCGGCCGTGCGGGGCATCCGCGAGGTGGATGCGCGCGGGACGGTCGGCGTCGTCAGCGCCGAGTCCCATCCTCCGTACAACCGCCCCCCGCTCACGAAGGGGCTGTGGAAGGGCCAGTCCGAGGAGGAGATCTGGCGCGGGACGGAGGCCCACGGCGGGCGCATGCATCTCGGCCGGCGGGCGGTCCGGCTCGATTCCGGCGAGCGTATCGTCACCGACGACCGCGGAGAGACCTACGCATACGAGAAGCTCCTCCTCGCGACCGGTGGGACACCGCGGCGGCTGCCGTTCGGCGACGGCCGTATCATCTATTTCCGCAACTACGACGACTACCGGCGCCTGCGGGATCTGAGCGAGCGCGGGAAACGGTTCGCCGTGATCGGCGGGGGCTTCATCGGCTCCGAGATCGCGGCGGCCCTGGCCATGAACGGGAAAACCGTGGTCATGCTCTTCCCGGATGAGGGCATCGGCGCGCGCATCTTCCCGGCGGGCCTCAGCCGCTTCCTCAACGACTACTATCGCAACAAAGGGGTGGACGTGCGCCCCGGGGAGACCGCGGTCGGGTTCGACGCCGCGGGCACGGGCGGGGTGGTGCGGACGCAGGGCGGCGGGACGATCGAGGTGGACGGCATCGTCGCCGGCATCGGCATCGAGCCGAACACGGACCTGGCCCGCGCGGCGGGCCTGCGCGTGGAGAACGGCATCGTCGTGAACGAGCTCCTGCGCACCACCCGGCCGGACATCTTCGCCGCCGGCGACGTGGCCAATTTCCAGAACCCCGCGCTGGGACGCTTACGCGTCGAGCACGAAGACAACGCCAACACGATGGGTAGCGTGGCCGGCCGCAACATGGCCGGGCACAGCGAGCCATATGACCATTTGCCGTTCTTCTACTCCGATCTCTTCGATCTCGGGTACGAAGCCGTCGGGGACTTCGACAGCCGCCTGCAGACGGTCGAAGACTGGAAGGAACCCTTCCGTGAAGGCGTCGTCTACTACCTCAAGGACGGGCGGGTGCGGGCCGTGCTGCTGTGGAACGTGTGGGAGCAGGTGGAGCACGCACGCCGGCTGATCGCCGACCGGGGGCCCTTCACGGCGAAGGACCTCAAGGGACGCCTGCCCGCCTAGCCCGCTGTGGCCCAGGCCTGGATCCAGCCCGACCGGCCGCACCTCACACGCTCCGGCCTCTTCCTCGCCGGCGCCGTGCTGACGTTTCCCATCGTCGGGGGGTTCGTCGCGGCCGCCGCGCCGCATCTCGCCGCGCTCCAGCACCGCACGCCCGTCGTCCTCACCGCGAACCATCTCGTCACGCTCGGCTGGGGCACGATGATCGCGCTCGGTGCCCTGCACCAGCTGCTCCCCGCGGCCGCGGGCGTCCGCCACGATCCCGGGCCTCTCGTCGTCGCCCAGTTCGGGGTCCACCTCGCCGGCGTCGTGCTGCTTGCCCTCGGGTTCTGGTGGCGGGCGGCGCTGATCCTCGTCACGGGCGGCGGCGCCGTCGTCCTGAGCGTGCTCGCGAGCGCCGTCACCGCCGCGTGGGTGCTCCGGCGGCGCACCCGCTGGAACGAACCGCTGGCCTTTGTCGCCGTCGCGCTCGCGTCCCTGGTCCTCGTCACCACCTGGGGTGTGGTGCTGGGGCTGAACCTGCGCTATGCCTTCTGGCCCGCGCTCCTCCGGCCGATGGGGCTCGTCGTGCACCTCACCCTCGGCCTGCTCGGCTGGTTCGCCTTCCTCATCACCGGCGTGTCGTACTATCTGCTGCAGCGGTTCACCGCGCGCCGCTCGCTCGACGGGTCGCGGGTCCGCGCGGTTTTTGTGCTCCTGGTCATTGCCGTAAGTGCGCTCCTCACCGGCGCCTTCGCCTCCGCGGTGCTCGTGCGCGCCGGATTGCTCGCGGCGGGTGCTGCGGGACTCGTCTACGTCCAGGATGTTCGCCGGTTCGTCGCCACATGGAGCCGCGCCCGCGACATCTCACGCGTGCACTGGCAGCTCCTCATGGTCGAGACGGCCGCCCTCAGCGCGGGCGTGATCGCGTACGCGCTCGGTTTGCTGGGCGGCTCGCCGACCAGGTGGATCGTGGCCGGTGTGACGCTGTTCCTCACGGGGTGGGTGACGCTCGCGATCACGGGGCAGGCGTACAAGGTCACGCCGTTCCTCATGTGGTACTACCGGTTCGCCCTGGGCATGCCGGCCTACGACGTGCCGCGTCTGGAAGCGCCGTACTGGCCGCGGTGGAGCCTGCCCTCGCTCCTCCTCCTGGGTCTCGGGGCGCCGCTGATGAGCGTGGGGATCCTCACCGGGCAACGCGCCGTGAGCGCGGCGGGGGGGATCGCCTTCTTCCTGGGGAGCTGCGTCTTCGCCTACGTGCTCGGCTACTCGTGGTTGCCGCGATTCTGGCAGGTGCGCAGACGCCGGGCCCCCGCGCCTCCGGGCTAGCCGCGCGTTAGCGGAGCCGCCGGAGGAAGGCGACCACCGCTTGGTTGAAAGCATCCGGCTGCTCGAAGTTGGTGACGTGGCCGGCCCCGGGGATGATGACGAGCTCCGCTCCGGGAATCGTGGCGGCCATCTTGCGGGAGCTCTCTACCGGAGTCGCCTTGTCGTCCTCGCCGACGACCACCAGCGTGGGGACCGTGATGCTGCTCAGCAGGGGCGTGCTCTCCGGACGCTCTGCCATAGCGCGCAGGCCGCCGATCAGGGACTCCACCTTGGTTCCCTCCATCAGCCGGCGCACCTCGGTGGCGACCTCGGGACGCGTCTCCGCCGTGCGCGGGGAGACGAGGAGCTTCGCGAAGTCATCGAGGAAACCGGAGGGCCCTTCCCGCTCGATGCGCTCGATGCCGGTGTAGCGGCGCTGCCGGGCCTCGGGCGTATCCGCCTCCGGCCGGGTGTCCAGCAGCATCAGCGCGCGGACGCGCCCGGCATGTGCGGCGAGGTAGCGAAACGCGACGTAGCCGCCCATCGAGAAGCCGGCGAGGACGAAGGAGGACAGCTTCAACCCCTCGACGAGCGCGTGCACGTCGGCCGCCAGTTGCTCCACGCTCTCCGGGATGCCCTCGGACTCCCCGCACCCGCGGAGGTCCGGTGTGATGAGCCGGCACGCTCGCGCGAGCGGGCCGCCCTGCGCGGCCCACATCCGGCGCGAGAAAGGAAAGCCGTGGAGGAGGACGACCGGGACACCCTGTCCCTGGTCGTCGTACGCGAAGCGGGTGCCGTTCAGCGCAATCTTCATCATCGTGAGGGTTTTTTCCCGGGGCGAGCCCGATGCTCCTTCAGGACGCCGGCTGGAGCGCTGACGTGCAATGCGGGCACCGGGTGGCCGCGGGCGCCACGGGCAAGTAGCAGTAAGGGCACTCCCGCACGGGCGCCGGCTCGGCGGCGCGACGCGACCGGTTGATCTGCCGGACGACGAGGAAGACAACAAATCCGACGACGATGAAATCCAGCAACGTGTTCAAGAACAGGCCGTAGTTGATCGTGACCGCCCCTGCCTCCTTGGCCGCCGCGACCGTGGTCACCGGCGGCCCGGCGAGACGGATGAAGAGGTTGGTGAAGTCCACCCGCCCAAGGAGCAGACCGATCGGGGGCATCACGATATCGGTGACCAGCGATGTGATCACCCGGCCGAATGCCACCCCGAGAATGATACCCGCGGCCATGTCCATGAGGTTCCCGCTGGCGATGAATTCACGGAACTCCTTCAGCATCTCCCCACCCCCTCCGGGCACTCGCGCTGAGAAGAGCATACCCGAGCCGGACGAGGTGTGGAATCGGGGCAAGGCGGTTCCGTCACCTCCTCGCGGTCTGGTCGCGCTCCGCCAGATACTCAGCGAAGGGTCCAGGCCAGACCGATCAGGCCGAGGACCGCGGTGAGCACCAGGACGTACCGGCCGGTGACGCGCATGACCTGGCCTTCCTGCCCGGCCAGGCCGGTCGTGGCGGTGGCGAGAACGACCTTGGCCGGGGCGACCATCGAGCCGAGCGCTCCGCCCGCGGACTGCAGGGCGGCCATGAGCACCGGATCCATCCGCAGCAGCTGCGCCGCGTCGCGCTGGAGCGCGCCGAACAGCACGTTGGAGTTGGTGTTGCTGCCGGTGACGACGGTCCCCAGCAGCCCGATGAAGGGCGAGAAGAGCGGAAAGAGCCGCCCGCCGACCCGCGCCGCCGTCGCGGCGAGGAGATAGGTCATGCCGCTGTAGACCATCACCATCGCCACCCCGACCAGGGCGAGGATGGTGACCGTCGTCGGGAGTCCCTGCTCTGCCGTCCCCCGCCACAGCGCCCGCCACGACGGGCGATGCCCGAGCCGGCCGAAGACGACCGCGGTGAGCGCCGCGGCATAGAGGATCAGCGCGCCGGGATGGCCCGCCACCTCGAGGACGGCCGAGGCTTCGGGGGTTACCCACCCAAGGCCCGTCACGGTCGCCGGGGTGGTGAGAGAGATCCGTACCGTCTGCATGACCCGGGACACCGGCGAGATGAACGTGGCGACCGTGACGACACCGACGAGCATGTAGTACGGCAGGAAGGCCAGGTGGAACGACATCGGCGAGATGTCGGTGGGGGCCTCGCGCGGCGGCTCGCGCCGTCCTTCCGGCGGGGGCCACTCCGGCAGCAGCCCGAAGAAGCCGTGGCCGCGCGAGCGCACCATCCGCGCCAGCTGGACGCCCAGGGCCAGCGCAACCATGCTCGCCACGGAGGCGGCGATCGTCCAGTTGCCGGAGGCGATAACCAGTAGGTGCACGCCGGCCATGGTCAGCCCCACAGCGAGGATCGCCCCGAAGGCGCGGCGCATCGGCCGCCATCCGGCATGCAGGTGGACGACCGCGAAACAGCTGAGGACCCCGGCCAGCCCGAGCAGGATCCCGACCCAGATGGCCATCGGCCGCGCCGGCAGCCCCGTGACCGCGCGCAGGGCCTGCAGCCCGGAGGCGAGCGTCCCTGTGGTCACCGCCCAGGAGTGCCCGATCAGCGGGACGGCGGCCGCCTCGAGCGGCGCGAAGCCCAGCCCCAGCAGCAGCGGTGCGGTCACCGCCACCGGGACGCCGAATCCCTGCACGCCCTGGAGGAACGAGGTGAAGGCGACGCCGATGATCAGCAGTTGCAGGATGTGATCTCCGGTGAGCGCGGCGATCGCGTCGCGGATCCCGCGGATCGCCCCGGTGAGCTCAACGAACTGGTACAGGACGAGCGCGGCCCAGATGATGACGAGGACGTCAAGGCTAAGG
>MENB01000102.1:6819-8117 GCA_001768125.1 Armatimonadetes bacterium RBG_19FT_COMBO_69_19 | reverse complement strand
AACGCGGTCAAGGCGAGGAGGGCTGTGAACACCAGCGCGGCGATCCCCGCACGTGTGCCGGGCCAGCGCCAGCGCAGCAGCGCGAGCAGCAGGAACAGGAGCGGCAGGCCGGCAACCCCGGCCCGCCAGAGGTCGACAGGCATCGGGGTCAGATATTCGCCGAACCCAGTGGCCTAGCCCGCCGGCTCGGGCCGGGGGATCCGCGGGTGACGGCCCTTCCGCAGCGAGCGGAGCAACGGCAGCAGGAACAGGAGCAGGCTCGCCGCGATGAACACGACCGCGATCGGCCGGGTGACGAAGATCGCCGGAGAGCCCTGCCCCATGATCAGGCTCTGCCGGAGGGCCTGCTCGGTCATGTCCCCCAGCACCAGGGCGACGACGAGGGGGGCGAGCGGGTACTGCAGCTTGCGGAAGACGTAGCCGGCGACCCCCGAGCCGAGCATGATCGAGAGATCGAGCACCTGGTTGTTGACCGCGAAGGCGCCGATGCTGGAGAGGATCACGATCAGCGGCGCCAGGATCCCGAACGGGATGCGGTTGATCGCCGCGAACAGCGGCACCAGCGTCAGCACGATGAGCACGCCGAGCACGTTCGTGATGTACATCGAGCCGATGAGTCCCCAGACGAACTCCCGCTGCGTCTGGAAGAGCAGCGCCCCGGGGTTCAGCCCCCAGATGAAGAATCCGGCGAGCATCACCGCGGCGGTGGGGGACCCCGGGATGCCGAGCGTGATCATCGGCAGCAGCGAGCCGATGCCGGCGGCATGCGCCGCGGTCTCCGGGGCGATGACGCCTTCCACCTCGCCCTTGCCGAAGCGCTCCGGGTGCTTGCTGAACTGCTTGGCCAGCCCGTAGCTCATGAACGACGCCGGCGTCGCCCCCGTGCCAGGGAGCACGCCGATCCAGAATCCGAGGATCGTGCCGCGGATGATCGTCACCCAGTACCGCGGGAACAGCTTCCAGGTCTCCCACAGGTCGCGGAAGCCGATGCGTCCCGGGACGCCGCGCAGGCGGAGCCCTTCCTCGACCGTCAGGAAGATCTCGCCGAGGCCGAACAGGCCGATCGCGATCACGATGAAGTTGATCCCGCTCTGCAGCTCGACGAATCCAAAGTTGAGGCGCGGCTGGCCGCTTACAATGTCGAACCCGATCGTGCTGAGCAGCAGGCCGAAGAGCGTCATGAAGATCGTCTTGGCCGGATCGCCGCCGCCCAGCCCCGTAAACGTGGCGAAGGCCAGCAGCAGCACGGCGAAGTTCTCCGGCGGCCCGAACTTCAACGCCCACTCCGCCAGCGGCGG
>MENB01000102.1:6032-6801 GCA_001768125.1 Armatimonadetes bacterium RBG_19FT_COMBO_69_19 | reverse complement strand
AGGAACGACGAGGTGAACGCGGCGGTGAGCGCGACGCCCGGCTTTCCCTGCTGGGCCAGCGGGTGGCCGTCGAACGTCGTGGCCACCGACCAGGGCTCGCCCGGGATGTTGAAGAGGATCGAGGTGATCGCGCCGCCGAACAGCGCGCCCCAGTAGACCGCGGCGAGGAGGATGATCGCGGAGGTCGGCGTGAGGTGGAACGTGAGCGGCAGCAGCAGCGCCACCCCGTTCGTTCCGCCGAGTCCCGGCAGCACGCCGATCGCCGTGCCGAGGAGCAGCCCGAGGAACGCGATCGTCAAGTTGGTGGGCGTGAGGGCGACCCCGAGCCCGTAGAGGAGGTTGTCGAAGACAGAGAGGAACTCCATCGGTTACCGGCCGTAGAGCAGGTACTCGAGCAGCAGCCCCTTGGGCATCGGCAGCAAGAACCAGCGCTCGAAGATGAAGAACAGGGCCAGGGGGAGCAGGATCGTGACGAGCACGACGGTCGACCAGTGGTGGCGGCCGACGAAGATCATGTAACCGGCCAGGTACAGCGCCCCGCCCAGGTAGATGCCCAGGTAGTTGAGTGCGGCGATCACCGCGACCATCGGCAGAAAGGCGATCAGCAGCGGCCGGAAGGCCTCGCGGGGGACAAAGGGCGCGGCCCGCCCCGACGGGGCGGGCACGCGCAGACTGCGGACGAGGATGAGCGCGCCCTGAATCGCCACGCCCACGCTCAGCCAGAAGGGAAAGAACCCTGCGCCGGGGCCGATGCTGGTCCAGGACACCG
>MENB01000102.1:4951-5955 GCA_001768125.1 Armatimonadetes bacterium RBG_19FT_COMBO_69_19 | reverse complement strand
TAGGCGCGCCTCATGGGGCGGACAATCCGCCCTTCTTCATCAAGCCCCGTACGGTCGCGTCCTTCTGCTCCAGCCAGCGGACGAACTCGGGTCCGGTCAGCCAGGCCTTCGTGAACGCGCCGCGCTCGATGAAGTCAGCCATCTCAGGCGTGTCCAGAAGCTTCTGGAAGACGTCCCGGTAGAACGCCACGGCCTCAGGCGGCATGTTGGCGGTGCCGAACACGCCGCGCAGCATCTGGTATTCGATCGGATAGCCGAGCTCCTTGACCGTGGGGATGTCCTTCCACCTGTCGAAGGCGACGCGCTGGGCGGAGAAGATGGCCAACGGGCGCACGCGGTTGCCCTCCCAGTGCCCGACCATCTCGAGCGGGTTGTTCACCGTGAACTCGACCTGCTTCCCCACCACGGCCGCCGCGACCGCACCGCCGCCAGCGAAGGGCACGTAGGTGAAGTCTACGCCCCAGGCCTGCTCGAGCAGGACCATGATGATCTCATCCTCCTGCTTGGAGCCGGTGCCGGCCATCTTGATGCTGCCCTTCGGTGCCGCCTTGGCGGCTTTCTCGAAGTCGGCCAGCGTCTTCCAGGGCGAATCGGCGTTGACCGTGACGACGAAGTTGTCGAGCAAGAGGCGCGCGATCGGCGTGAGGTCTCGCCAGGTGAAACGCCCGCCGTCGCGGCGCCGGATCAGCTGTGCCTCCGGCGTGGCGAACAGGTTATCCAGCGTGATCAGGATGGTGTGCGGATCGCCGGCCTTGTCCATCATCCAGAGAAAGGCCTGGGCGCCGGCGCCTGCCGCCCGGTTGACCGGGATGACCGGTTGCGGCGAGAGGTTGTACTTGGCGATCAGCGGGGCCATGAAGCGCGCCTGCTGATCCGCCCCGCCTCCGGTCCCGGCCGGGATGCTCCACTCGATCGGCCGCCGGGGCGTGAAGCCGGGCGCGCTCGCCGCCGGAACGACGGCGACGAGCAGCAGCACCAGGAGCGCCGCTGCTGCCACTCTCATG
>MENB01000102.1:222-4865 GCA_001768125.1 Armatimonadetes bacterium RBG_19FT_COMBO_69_19 | reverse complement strand
GCGTCACGATGCCTTCACGGGCTGCGATATGAATGTTGACCTCGCTACTCCAGAAATGGTCCGGACCTGCGCCGTGAGGGAACCTCACGGACGCAGGCCCGGTGATCGTCGGATGTGTTCGGGTCTAGGCCGGCGGCTGGTCGCGATCGAGCTCGGTGTGGAATGGGATCACCCCAGGGATGAGCCACTTCGTCCACATCTCGTCGATCTTCGCCTGAAAGTAGTCGATGTCGTCGTCGGTGAAGTGCGCGAACCGGCCTTGCTTGAGCAGGAAGTCCCGGACCGGCTTGCGTCTGGCGCGCTTCTCGGCGATCTGCTTGGTCCGGCCGTAGAGCTTGAGCAGACCGTTCTCCACCTCATAGAGCGGCCACACGCCGGCGTCCACGGCGAGCTCGCCGAGCTCGTGGGACAGCATCGGGTCGTAGTCCCAGCCCTTGGGGCAGGGATCGAGGGAATGGATGAACGTCGGGCCGCCGATCGTGAGCGCTTTCCGCACGCGGTTCATCATCTCCACGGCGTAGGACGCGTCGACGGTGGCCACGTACCGGCACTCCGGGTGTCCCGCGGCCAGCATGCCGGCCACGTTCTTCTTCCACCGGCGGTGCATGATACGCTTGGCCTTCCCGGGCGGGCTGAAGGTGGTGTGTGCGCCATACGGCGTCAACCCCGAGAGCTGGATGTCGGTGTTCGCGTACGACTCGTTGTCGTAGAGGAGGATGAGGAAGTTGTACTGGGGATGGGTCAGCGCCGCCGAGATCGCGGAGAGGCCCATGTCCGCCCCGCCCCCGTCGCCGCAGAAAGCGATGACGTTGATCGGCTCCTCCTTCATCTTCCCCTTGCGCATCAGCACCTTGAGCGCGGCCGCGGTGCCCATTCCCGCGGAACCGGAGCTCCCGAGCTGGGTGTGCATCCACGGCACGACCCACGACGTGCTGTAGTAGGTCGTGTTGGCCACGTACATGCAGCCCGTGCTGCCGAGCACGATCGTGCGCGGCCCGGCCGCCTTCACCATCAGCTTCATGACGAGCGCCGACTCGCAGCCCTGGCACGTGCGGTGGCCCGAGGTGAAGAACTCTTCGAGGGGGACTTTCTTGACCCCCTTCATGGCCTCGAGCTGCTGCGTCGGGAGTGTGGTCTCGATCGCGTCCGCCATCGTCGTCCCCTCCGCTATTCGCGAATTCCTACCCAAGTCGTAAGCGGCTGCCGCTCGCCGGCAGCCGCGCGCAGCAGCATTTCCGACATGCGCTGAACGTCCGGGACAGTCACCTCACGCCCACCCAGACCGCAGATGAACGCAAGGACCGGCGGCCGCTTCTCCGCCGGGTACAGCGCCGCGCGAACCTCCGTGGCGAGGACCCCGCTCGTGTAGGGCGAGCCGAACGAGAAGTCGCGGTCGATGATCCCCACGGCCTTGAACCGTCCCAGCGTCGCGGCCAGCTCTTCCGCGACGAACGGCCTGAACCAGCGGATGCGCACGAAGCCGACCTTCTTCCCCTCCGCTCGCATGCGCCGGATGGCCACCTTCACCGGCATCGAGAGCGTGCCCATCCCGACGAGGACGACGTCCGCGTCCTGGGTCTGGTACTCCTCGAAGAACGGATTGCCGTAGTCGCGACCGAAGATCTTGGCGAACTCGGCGTAGGCCTCCCGGATCACCGTCTTCGAGCGCTTCATCGCTTCGTCGTTGTGCTTGCGGATCTCCATCAGCCAGTCTTCGTTGACCTGCGGGGCGACCGTGATGGGGTTATCGGGGTGCAGCAGCAGGTCGCCGCGGTTGTAGGGCGGCAGGAAGCGCTTCACCCACTCCTGCGGCGGGATCTTCACCTGCGACTGGGAGTGCGTCAGGAAGGCCCCGTCGCAGGCGATGGCGCAGGGCAGGAAGACCCGCCGGTCCTCGGCCACCCGGTAGGCGATGAGCGCCGTGTCGAGGGCTTCCTGGGCATTGTCCACCCAGACCAGCTGCCAGCCCAGGTCGCGCACGGCGAGAGCGTCGTTGTGCTCGACGCCGAACGCCCCCGGGTCGTCCAGGGCGCGGTTGCCGACCATCGCCACCATGGGGATGCGCAGCGCCGGGGTGACGGTGAGCGCCTCAAAGGCGTACATCCAGCCCACGCCGCTGCTGCCGCAGAAGACGCGCGCGCCGGCGGCGGAGGCGTGCTTGACGATCTCGAACTGGGAGTGCTCGCTCTCCGCGACGATGTACTCGCAGTCCAGCTCGCCGTTGCTGACGAGCTTCGCGACGTACTGCATCACGGTGTCGTAGGGGCGGATCGGATAGGCGGTGATGACGTCCACGTCGGCGAGCTTGCAGGCGACGGCGATCGCCTCGCTGCCGCTGATCAGGGCGTCATGCTCTTTCGGTGAGGTCGCGACCTTCTCGACGGCCTGAGCCATGCCCTACCCCTCCTTGTCCGACTCGTCCTCGGGCCCGGCGCCGCCCGCGATCTCCATCATCGGCGGCAGCTGCTCCTCGTACTGCCCGCGGTAACGGAAGCCGTGCGACCGCTCGGGCTTGTGCTGGATCTTCTCCTGCAGCCAGGCCGCGTACGCGGGCTTGTCCTTCTTCCACATCTCCCACTGGCTGGCGTTGTCCGTGAACGCGGTCTCGTTGACCATCGTCACGCAGTTCTCCACCGGGCAGACCGCCTCGCACACTCCGCAGCCGCAGCACGCCTCCATGTTCGCGTCGTAGAGCGCGTCGGGCGTGACGTCGAAGCAGGAGTCGGGACACTGCAGCCAGCACAGCGTGCACTTCACGCAGGTATCGAAGTTCACGACCGGGCGCATCGTGCGGGTGGTGTACTTCTTGAAGGTCGGGTTGCGGACCGGGCGGTAGCCGCCGGTCTGCTGCGTGACCGGATCGGTCATCGCCGCCCCGCGCGCGATCGACGGGATCGAGACGCCCTCGCGCATCTCGTACCACTTCGGCAGCTCGAACTCAAAGGTCTTCTCGAGGTTCCCCTCGCTGGGCGAGACCACCCGGGTCGTGATGCGCTCATGCGCCTTGCGCGCCGAGGTCACCTTCAGCGGCGCCGACCACTCCTCGAGGATGGCCTTCTCCACGTCGTCGATGGTAAACAGATCCGGCAGCACTTTGGCGATCGCGCCGAGGACGCGCACGTCGGTGTGGTCGTCCTTGTAGACCCACAGCCCGGAGAAGCTCGGCGTCCCTTTGAGGATGGCCAGCCGGTAGGGGGTCTCCTTCCGGTGCGCCATCGGGATGAGGGCCTCGGGGCCGTTCATCGAGGTGACGATCAGCGTCCCCCCGGGCCGCAGCAGGCGGTTGATCGGCTGCAGGCCGTACCAGGCCCACGACTCCACGCCCTTGAACAGCGTGTCGTCGACCGCGATCGAGACGTCGACCTCCTTGGGCTCGTACTTCGCCATCCCCTCCTGCAGCGTTTCCTCATCGGTCCCGATCACCGCGAAGCTCTTCGCGGGGATCCCGTTGCGCTCGGGACTGTCGCCGTACCGGCCGAAGGAGATGCCCATCTTGCCGGCATGCCGCGCGGCCAGCGCGATCCCCCGGCTGATGTTCTTGGCCAGGTTCTTCTGGAAGATCCCGCGGTAGACGATCTCCACCGCAAAGAGTCGTCCCATCTCAAGCCTCCGGTTGTGACTTCAATAGCACGTCCTCGATCTCGGCCACGTGCTGGCGCATCGCGTTCTCGGCTGATCTCGCATCTCGCCGCTTGATCGCGTTCAGGATGCGGCGGTGACCGGCAAGCGAGCGCTGCATTCGGCCGGGCACCTGCAGGGATCGCTCGCGGCTCTCCTGCAGGAGGTCCATCAGCACATCGAGGACCTTGAGCGCCACACGGTTGCGGGTCATCTTCGCGATCGAGTAATGGAACTCCGAGTCCTCGCCGATGGCGACCTCGCCCCGCCCCACCTTCTCCGCCTGGCGGGTGTAGATCTCCTCGAGCCGGGCGATATCGTCCGCGGTGGCGAGGGTTGCGGCGCGCGCGGCCAGCGGGGGCTCGAACATCCTGCGCACGTCCAGCAACTCGGCGAGCAGCGCCTGGTTGTGGATCAGGATGGACGCCAGCGGCTGAGCAAGCGCATCAGGGCTCAGGTCCCGGACGACCGTCCCATCCCCCTGGCGGGGCTCGAGCAGGCCGATCAGCTCGAGGACCCGGATGGCGTCGCGGACGGAGGTCCGGCTGACACCGAATCGCTCCGCCAGCTCACGTTCTGGGGGCAGCCTGTCGCCGGCATGGAGACGGCCGTCGACGATGAGACGGCGGATCCGTTCGGCGACCTCTTCGTACACTTTGGTCCGCCGAACGGGTTCGAGCTCGCTGATGACCGGTGACGAGGGTGTGGTGATTCTTGACCTTTCGGGTCAGAATTGGTCCATTGGTCCAACAACTGACCAATCACCAATGTGCCACACCGTGGGCTCGCCTGTCAAGACGGAAACGCCTATTCGAGGGCCCAGGCCCGCCAGCTTGGTGGAAGGGGGAGGTCGGCGATCTTCGCGTAGAATGCCAGGATCCCGTGGTGCAGCGACTCATGCTGCAGCAGGCGCATCAGATGCTGGAGGACGGTGACCTGCTCCCCCTCCCAGGCGATGGGTTTCGCCCGGCGTTCGGGGGGTTGTCCGCGGAGGAGATCACTGAGCTGCGCGTCGAGGTCTTGCA
>MENB01000102.1:0-179 GCA_001768125.1 Armatimonadetes bacterium RBG_19FT_COMBO_69_19 | reverse complement strand
CCGCCGCCGGGCGGTGAAATCCATCGTCCCGGTCTGTAGGGCCACGAGGTAGCAGGCCTGGATGTCGCCAAGGTGGCGGATTTGCCGGGCGAACGTGCCGAAGTCCGGGTGCGGGGAGAAGTTCATGACGGCATAGGGCAGCGAGCGCAGGAGATCGTAGGTCAGCGCCCGAGTGCCCT
>MENB01000101.1:25280-25412 GCA_001768125.1 Armatimonadetes bacterium RBG_19FT_COMBO_69_19 | reverse complement strand
AATCGGCCGCGACATGACGACCTGGGCGATGTGCGGCTGCGTCGCGCGCGCATGCTCCCCGAGGGCTTCCGCATCAACCGGGACCAGGCGCCATCCCACCAGGGTGAGTCCGGCCTGTTCGATCGCGCTTTC
>MENB01000101.1:24714-25195 GCA_001768125.1 Armatimonadetes bacterium RBG_19FT_COMBO_69_19 | reverse complement strand
ATCGACATATCCCGGCGCAGCAGGCGGTAGGGGAGCTGCGTGAGGATACCGGCGCCGTCGCCGGTCTTGCCGTCGGCGGCGACCGCGCCGCGGTGACGCATACTGGCCACGGCGGTCAGCGCGTGCAAGAGGATCGTATGTCTGCGCCGGCCGTGCACGTCGGCGACGAAGCCGACCCCGCAGGCATCACGTTCGACAGCCGGATCCGTGTGCATCACGCGCGAGCACCTCGGGTGGTGTAGGTATAAGCAAAGCCCGAGAGGATGGCCCCCTGAACGAGGAACCTCCCCCTCGGGCTTCTGTCCCGACGGTGTAGCCGGCGTCTACGACCGGCCTGCGCCGCTCGAACCAGCCCGCGCCCGGTGAGCGCGGCGGAACCCTAGGCGCACTTCCTCAGATACGACCCCTCGAAAACACACGGACGCCAGCGCGTGAGCGCCGGCGTCGTGGCCGACCAGATCCGAAACTTGATGCTGTTTGT
>MENB01000101.1:24531-24668 GCA_001768125.1 Armatimonadetes bacterium RBG_19FT_COMBO_69_19 | reverse complement strand
ATGTTCAGTGAATTTGTCCGCCCTAAGCGTTCAGTGAAAATGTCCGCTCCGTGACTAGACACCTCTCAGGGGGGCCCGGCCGCAGACTTGCCTTGCCCAGCCCAGGACGCGTTCAGCTTGCCTGGTTACGATCTCGG
>MENB01000101.1:24252-24506 GCA_001768125.1 Armatimonadetes bacterium RBG_19FT_COMBO_69_19 | reverse complement strand
CTCGTATTCGACCGTATTCTTGCGATCGAGTACCGCCGCGAGTTGATCGACGGCCTTCTTCGCCCCGGAATCATCTGGAAAGAGATCCCGGATCAGCCTCGTCTGATCCGTGTGCGCAGGACTCACGGATCGCACCCCGGCTGTCGCCACGCACACTGCATCTGCAGCGGATATCACGGCGTGGACACCAAGCAATACCGCTGTATCCCACCGCTCTGCAATGCGCGCCTCAAGGGCGGATGCCAGGTGACTCT
>MENB01000101.1:20595-24122 GCA_001768125.1 Armatimonadetes bacterium RBG_19FT_COMBO_69_19 | reverse complement strand
GGACGATGTCTCTCATCAGACTGTCTCCCTGCCGAATCCGGCCGATGAAGTCGCTACGAGCCAGAACGAGCAAGGAAACCGGACGCCCGAAACGTTCCGCAAGCCCGACCCGAGCCTCATCGAGACGTGACACAGCGTCTCGCACGGATTTTTTCGTTCTTGTCACCACCAACAGATCGATGTCGCTGCGTTCCGCAGCCTTCGCCCGCACCCAGCTCCCGTACAGAAGGACCGATTCCGCCGCCCGGCCCGCGGCCCGGAAAGCCTCTGCCCCGAGATACTCCAACCATCGGGCCTCGCGGCTGAACGCGGGCTTTAGGATGTCACTCACAAGAAAGCTGGTTTCATTCAGCGAGTACAAATAGGCTCTCCCTGCACGACGGCGCTGAATCACTCCCATGGCGGAGAGCGTTGCCAAAGCCTCGACCGCACGGGGCTGCGTGACCCGCGCAGCGGAGGCCAGCGCTCGCCCCGTATAGGATCCGGGATGCGTCACAAGATATCTTAGGATACGCACCATGGGACGGGAGAACAGGGCATCGAGGGGGGACGACGCTATCGGTGTCATTTAGATACCACATGGTTTCATTTTGAAACCATCTTATCCTGCTCTGGAGGAAAAGGCAAGCGAAGGCGATCGATTACGTCGTGACGCTTAGTCCCGACAAGTGCCCCGTGTCGTTGAGGGTAACGAGATGCGGCTGCTCCCCAGCGTAGTCGATGATGTTGAGCGCCGTGTTGTCGATCGTGAGGCGCGAGAGATGATCGTAATCCAAACCCAGGGCCTCGGCGACCACCACTTTGATCACGACCTCGTGGGACACGACGGCGACGGTCTGTCCGGCGTGGCGCGAGGCCAGGGCGGCCACCGCCGCCAGCGACCGGCGGCGCACGTCAAACAGGCGCTCCCCGTTGGGCATCCGGACGCGCCCGGGCAGGCGGGTCCACATCGCCAGACGGTCGTGGTCGACAGCGGCGATCTCAGGCACCGTGCGTCCCTGCCAGTCGCCGTGGTCGATCTCTGTCAGCTCGGGGACGATCCGGAGCGGCAGGGCGTGCGGCTTGGCGATCGCGTCCGCGGTGGCGAGGGCCCGCTGCAGGGGACTGACGTACACGGCCCCGAGCGGCGTGCCACGCAGACGCCGGGCGACGGCCTCCGCCTGGCGCTCCCCCAGCTCACTCAGGGGAACGTCGAGCTGACCCTGGATCCGCCCCTCCAGGTTCCAGCGGCTCTGTCCGTGCCGGATCAACAGCAACCGGGCCATGCGCCCCTCACCCCGTGATGCTCTTCACGTCCACGATCCCGTTGATGCTCCGCAGCGCCCCGAGGAGCTCGTCCGGCACGGGATCATCGAGGCCCAGCACCATCACCGCGCGGCCCCGCGGAGCGTCCCGACCGACCTGCATCGAGGCGATGTTCACGTCGGCGTTCCCGAGCAGTGTGCCCACCTTGCCGATCATCCCCGGGCGATCGTCGTTCCATATCCAGAGCATGAAGGGGGCGGGGACGAGATCGATCCGGTAGCCGTCCAGGTACACGACGCGGGGATCACGCCGCCCAAACACGGTGCCCCCGAGCGTGAGCTCATCCCCCGCGGTCACCACGCGCACGCGCACCAGCGTGCTGAAGTCTTCACTGCGCTCATCCCGGCGCTCGCTGAGCGCGATGCCGCGCTCGCCGGCGAGGATCACGGCGTTGATCAGGTTCACCGGCTGCGCGAGCACGGGCGCCAGCAGGGCACGCAGGAACGCGGCGCGCAGCCACTCGGTCTCCGCGGACGCGATCTCCCCTTCGTAGGAGAACTCGACCCGCTGCACCTGCCCGCCCGCGAGTTGATGGGCAATCCGGCCGAGCTGCCCCGCGAGCTCGATGAACGGCCCCAGGCGCTGCCAGGCCTCTTCCTGCACGACGGGGGCGTTCACCGCCCCTCTCACCGGGCGGCCGGCGAGCGCCGCCAGCACCTGATCGGCCACCTCCAACCCGATGCGCCGCTGCGCCTCCGCGGTCGACGCCCCGAGATGCGGCGTGACCACGACGTTGGGATGGTGCAGCAGGCGGTTCTCCCGCGGCGGCTCTTCCTCGAACACGTCGAGCGCAGCGCCGGCGACCTGCCCCTCCTCGAGCGCGCCGAGCAGGGCGTCCTCATCGATCAGTCCCCCGCGGGCGCAGTTCACGATGAAGACCCCGGGGCGCATCCTGGCCAGCGCCTCCCGGCCGATCAGGTGCCGGGTGCGCTCCGTCAACGGAACGTGCAGGGTGAGCACCTCGCTGCGCCGCAGCAGCGCCTCCCAGTCCACGAGCTCGACACCCAGGCGGCCGGCGCGCTCGGCGGTCACGAACGGATCGAAGGCGATGACGCGCATCCCGAAGGCGAGCGCCCTCCGCGCGACCTCGCTCCCGATCTTTCCGAGCCCGACGATCCCGAGCGTCTTGCCGTACAACTCCACGCCGGTAAAACGCTCCCGCGACCAGGCGCCCTGCGACGCGGCCGACTGGGCCGCGGGGATCCGCCGGGCCAGGGCCAGGAGCATGGCCAGGGTGTGCTCCGCCGTGCTGAGCGTGCTGCTCTCGGGCGCGTTGAGGACGAGGATGCCCCGGCGCGTCGCGGCGTCCGTCTCGATGTTGTCCACGCCCACGCCGGCGCGCGCGATCACGCGCAACCGTGGGGCATGGCGCAGCACCTCCTCGGTGATGCGGGTCCGGCTCCGCACCACGACCGCGTCGGCGTCACGGATCGCCTCGGGAAGCGCATCCGGGGTGAGTCCGGCGGGGACGTCCACCTCGGCCTGCGTCCGCAGGCGGGCGATGCCTTCCGGCCCGAGACCATCGGCGACGAGGATCTTCACCGAACCCCGGCTCCGCGCCCGACCGGATGCCCCAAGTCTGATAGCACGTGCCTGAGCGCCCCCAGCGCGACCTGGAGGTCGTGCTCCTCCACGTAGCCCATGTGACCGATGCGGATGATCCGGCCCTCCAGCCGCCCCTGTCCGCCGGCGAGGACCACGCGGTGCTCGGTGCGGAGGCGGCGCAGCAGCGTCTTCGCCTCGACCCCCTCGGGCACTCGGATGGCGGTCACGGCATCTGAGGCCCACCGCGGATGCGCGAGGAGATCGAGCCCCAGAGACGCCATCCCGTCGCGGACGATCTGACCCAGCCGCCGGTGGCGCGCAAACCTCGCCGGGAGCCCCTCGTCCAGAATCATCCGGATCGAGACCGCAAGCGCATAGACGATGGGGATCGCCGGCGTAAACGGCGTGAACGCGGAGGCGCCGGTGCCGAGCGCATCGCGTGCGCGTTCGAAGGAGAAGTACAGCTTCGGCGTCCGGGACCGGCGCACGGCCTCCCAGGCGCGCTCGCTCACGCTGATGAAGACCGCGCCGGGCGGGCCCATCAAGGCCTTCTGCGAGCCGGCCACGACGATGTCCAAGCCCCACGCATCGGTGTGCAGCTCCAGCGCGGCAAGCGAGCTGACGGCATCTACGACCAGCAGCGCGCCCGAGGGGCGCACCACCTCCGCCAGTGCGGC
>MENB01000101.1:0-20545 GCA_001768125.1 Armatimonadetes bacterium RBG_19FT_COMBO_69_19 | reverse complement strand
CCGAGACCCGTTGGTGGCGGCGCAGCGCCTCGGCCACCGTCGCAGGCTCGACCCCTGATCCCCACGGCGCCTCGACCGGGATCACCTCGGCCCCGTAGGTTCGGGCGATCTCCGCGAAGCGGTCACCGAACGCGCCGCAGGTCAGGGCGAGGACGCGATCCCCGGGTGAGAGGACGTTGACGACGGCTGCCTCCAGCCCGCCCGTGCCGGACGCAGCAAACGGCAGCACGGGTGATGAGGTCTGGAAGATCTGCGCGAGGCCCTTCAGGACTTCCGCCAGGGTGCGCCCGAACGTCTCCCCCCGGTGATTCACCATTTGAGCGCTCATCGCGGCGCGGACTTCCGGCGGCAGCATGGTGGGGCCGGGAATGAGGAGGATCTCGTCGTGTTCGGGCGTCTGCATGTTCGGGTTTTCGGCTGTTGGCCCGGCGTATCGCCCCGACAGGGTGGGTGTATAGTGGCTATCTTAGAAGATGCAGCAGGTCGCTGGCAACAACGTTCGTATCTAGCGGATGGCCGCGTGGATGATCCGGAGGAACTTCTGCGGGTCGAGGCTGGCGCCTCCAACCAGGGCGCCGTCGATCTCGCTCTGTCGGGCGAACTCAGCAGCATTGTCGGGGGTCACGCTGCCGCCATAGAGGATGCGGATGGCTGCGGCGGCGGATCGGAACCGCTCCGAGAGCACGCCCCGGATGAGCCCGCAGACGCGGTTGGCCTCCTCACCGCTCGCCGACCGCCCGGTCCCGATCGCCCACACCGGCTCGTAGGCGATGACGAGGCGCTCGGCCTGGGACGGTTCCATGCCGGCGATCCCCGCCTCGGTCTGAGCCGAAACCACCTGGTCCGTCCGTCCCGAGTCGCGCTCGTCCAGGCGCTCCCCCACGCACATGATCGGCACCAGGTCGTGCGCGAAGACCGCGCGCACCTTTCGCGCCACGATCGCATCCGTCTCCCCGAAGTGCTGCCGCCGTTCCGAGTGGCCGACGATGACGTAGTGGCAGCCGAGGTCGGCCAGCATGAGCGGGGAGATCTCGCCGGTGAACGCCCCCTGGGCCTCCCAGTGCATGTTCTGCGCCCCGAGCCGGATCGACGAGCCTTCGAGGGCGCGTGACACCTCGGGGAGGGCGGTGAACGGCGGGCAGACCGCGACCTCGACGCCGTCGGGCAGGGCCTCACGCCGGAGCGCGTGCACGAGGGCGAGGGCGTCCCCGACCGTCTTGTGCATCTTCCAGTTGCCGGCGATGAGCGGCGTGCGCGCCATCACTTGTCCAGCAGCACCGCGACGCCGGGCAATTCGCGGCCCTCCATGAACTCCAGCGACGCCCCGCCACCGGTGGAGATGTGAGTCATCCGATCGGCGAGACCGAGCTGCTCCACGGCCGCCGCGGAGTCGCCTCCGCCGACGATCGTCACCGCGCTCGACTCGGCCATCGCCTTCGCCACCTCCCGCGTCCCGCCGGCGAAGACCGGGAACTCGAAGACACCCATCGGCCCATTCCAGAGCACGGTCCCCGCCTCTCGGATGATGCGGCCGTACGCCTCGGCGGCCCTGGGCCCGATGTCCATCCCCATCCAGCCCGGGGGGATGGCTTGGGCCGGTACGATCTTATGGGCGGCGTCCTCCGCGAAGCGGTCCGCGACGACAACGTCCTCGGGCAGATGGAACACCACCTTGCGCTGCGCCGCCTCCTCCATGAGGGACCGGGCGAGATCGATCTTGTCCTCCTCGACGAGGGAGGCGCCCGCCTGATGGCCCCTGGCGCGCAGGAACGTGTAGGTCATCGCGCCGCCGATGAGCAGCGCGTCGGCTTTCGTGAGCAGGTTACGGATCACCCCGATCTTATCCGAGACCTTCTTGCCGCCGAGGATGGCCACGAAGGGCCGCGTGGGAGATTCCAACGCCCGTGAGAGGTACACGAGCTCCTTCTCCATCAGAAAGCCGGCCACCGCGGGGAGGTACCGGGCCACCCCCACCGTCGACGCGTGCGCCCGGTGGGCCGTGCCGAACGCGTCATTGACGTACAGGTCGGCAAGGGCCGCGAGCGACCGAGCGAAGCGGTCGTCGTTGGCTTCTTCCTCCGGATGGAAGCGCAGGTTCTCGAGCAGTACGACGTCGCCATCCTTCATCGCGGCGACCGCGGCCTCCACCTCGGGCCCGGCGCAGTCGGACAGCTTGCGCACCGGAGCCCTGAGCAGCTCACTGAGGCGCGCGGCCACGGGATCCAGCCGCAGCTCCTCTTTCACCTTGCCGCCCGGGCGGCCGAAGTGTGAGGCCAGGATGACGCGCGCGCCCTGGGCCCGGAGATGGCTGATCGTGCGCAGCGATTCCGTGATGCGCCGGTCGTCGGTGATCCGCCCCTCGTCGTCGAGGGGGACGTTGAAGTCTACCCGGACGAGGACGCGCTTGCCCCGGACCCTGACGTCGCTGACGGTCTTCTTGTTCACAGGCCTTTCTGGGCCATGAAGTGGGCCAGGTCGGCCACGCGGCACGCGTAGCCCCACTCGTTGTCGTACCAGGACATGACCTTCACGAAGGTGTCCGAGAGCACGGTCGTCAGCGGCGCGTCCACGATGCCCGAGTAGGGGCTCTGCTTGTAGTCCATCGAGACGAGCTCCTCCTCGCTGTAGCCGAGGAAGCCCTTCATCGCCTCCTCGCTGTAGCGCTTGAACGCGGCGTTGATGTCCTTGGCCGAGGTCGGTTTCTCCAGCTCGCAGACCAGGTCGACGATGGAGACGGTGGCCGTGGGCACGCGCAGCGCGATGCCGTGCATCTTCCCCGCGAGCTCCGGTAGGACGAGGAAGATCGCCTTCGCCGCACCCGTCGCGGCGGGGATGATGTTGATCGCCGCGGCGCGGGCCTCCCGCAGGTTCTCGCCCACGACGTCCAGGATGCGTTGCGTGTTGGTGTACGAGTGGACGGTCGTCATGAAGCCGCGCTTGATCCCGTATTCGCGGCTGAGCACCTTGGCCGTGACGGACAGGGCGTTCGTCGTGCAGGAGCCGTTGCTGACGATGGTGTGCTTCTTCGGATCGTACAGCTCGTGGTTCACGCCCATGTTGACGGTGATGTCCTCACCCTTGCCGGGCGCGCTGATGATCACCTTCTTCGCGCCGCCCTGCAGGTGACCGCGGGCCTTCTCCGCCTGGGTGAAGCGCCCGGTGGACTCGATGACGAGATCCACCCCGGCCTCCTTCCAGGGGATGACCGCGGGGTCGCGCTCGGCGAAGACCTTGACCGTCCAATCGTTGATCACCAGCTCCCCGTCGCGCGCGCTCACCCGGCCGGGGAAGTGGCCGTAGTTGCTGTCGTGCTTGAACAGGTGCGCGTTCGTCTGGATGTCCGCGATGTCGTTGATCGCGGTCACCTGAAGCGTATCCGGGTGGCGTTCCAGGATCGTGCGCAGCGACTGCCGCCCGATCCGGCCGAACCCGTTGATCCCGATGCGAACCGGCATGGCTCACCCTCCTCCTACTCTCGTTCTTCCCCCGGCGCCTACCGGGATGCCTGCCCCGCCGCTTCGCGCCGGCGCGCCCCCCGCCAGTACCGCTCGAGGAGGTCGCGCCGGATGAAGCCGACGTTGCCGAAGATCCGGATGCTGAACGCGATCACGGCGCCGAGGTAGATGTCGACGCCGAGCAGGTCGCCGATCGCCGTGAGCAGCGCGGCGAGCACGGTATTCGCAAAGAAGCCCGTGACGAAGATGGAGAGGTCGAAGCGCTCCTCCAGCTGGGCGCGCCCGCCGCCGAGGATCGTGTCGATCGCCGCAAGGATGGCGATCGCGGTGTACTTCACGACCCCGAGCGGGATCTCGACGGAGACGAGGAAACCGAGGACGATGCCGACCAGCAAACCTGCGATGGGCAGCCACATCGACGAGATGCCTCCCCTATTGGAACGGCCCCGAGGGCCGGGCGTACGTGAAGCGGAACGAGCCCCGGTAGGCCGGGACCCCGACGCGCACCGCCTTCGTGATCTTCACCGGGAACGCGAACGCCCGCAGCGCCTGCACGACGCCGTCCGGGCGGTCGACATAGGCCATCATGTCGTCGGGCGGGCCGACGGCGATGACGCGGTACGGCGGGGCGAGCCGCTTGGCGTTGCAGATGATCGTCGTCCCCACGCAGTTCAGCCCCGTCGTGGAGATGACGCGCTCGCCGTTGATCGCCACCGCCTCGGCGCCGCTGGCGAAGAGGTCGTTGAGCACTCCCTGCAGGTCGGTGTAGTGCAGGATCACGGTGTTGGGATCATCCCCCGGCCGCAGCGGCAGCGGGCTGTCGTCGAGCTCGACGATCACGCCCGGCCCGGCGACGTGGGTATGGCCGGCCAGCCCGCGCAACCGGTCGAGCTGCCGGCCGAGCGCCTCGAGTTGATCGCGGCCCTGAGAGGCGCCCTGCTCGTAGGCGTGCAGCTGGGTCCGGAGCTGGAAGATCTGCTGCTCGAGGACGCCGCGGTTACGCTCCATCTCGCGCAGCATGAAGCCCAGCTCCTCGAGGCGCTGGGACGGCACCCGCAGCTGCTGGCGGATGAGCAGCTCGTTGCGGATCTGGGTAACGGCCAAGAACCCCGCGGCGGCGAGGATGAGGGCGAGCGTGGCCTGAAGCCGCGTCACTCGCCAGGGGCGGGAAGGCTGGAAGCGGACCATGGGTGGAACCGCCGGCGCGCGCCGTGCGGAACTACATTCAAGTATATGCGTGGTCTGGAAAGCGGGTCAACTCGACTCGCGTGCGCGGGCTTCCAGCTTCTGCTTGATGCGCTTCAGGCGGAAGACGTCCTCGCGGGCGCGCTGCTCGAGCACGGCCGTGATGAAGCGGATCTCCCCGCGCAGGCGCGGGATGACGACCTGCTCGAGGGCGTTGACCCGGCGTGTGGTCTTCTTGATCTCCTCCCCGATCTTCCGTAAGCGGATCTCGGTGGCCGCGACCTCGAGGATGGCCGCCACGACCTCCTCGAAGTTCGCCGCGCTCTCCACGGTGCGGGCGCTGGTCGTGGCCGGGTTGTGCCCGCGTCCCATCAGAGTGCGGCGCACTTCTTTCATCGCGACCTCGGGGATCTTGGTCCCCCAGACGTTGCGCACCTCGATGTCCACGAGCACCTCACGCCGGTCGGCCATCGCTGCCGCCTCGAGCGACTCGCGCCCTTCCCAGGCCTTGGCCAGGGCGAGCAGGATGTAGGCCTCCCCGGCGGCCTTCGTCAGCCGCTCGCGGGCGGCCAGCGACTGGCGGACGATGTTGAAGAAATCCGCGACCAGGGCGTCGCGCTTCCGCTTCAGGAGGTCGACACCCTGGCCCGCGATCCGCGCCTGCTGCTTCCGCTGCAGCAGGTTCATCCTGGTCGGGCTGACGGTCTCCGGCATGGCGAGGTTAAACCCGCGTCTTCTCCTTCCACGTCTCTTCCATCAGCTCACCAAAGTAGTACCGATCGATGTGGTCCTGCTTTACGCGCTTCAGCTCGCCCTTCGGGAAGACCGACAGCAGCTTCCAGGCGAGGCTCAGCGTCTCCTCGATCGTGCGGTCGGTCTGTCCCTGGTTGAGGAATTGCTTCTCGAAGTCCTCCGAGAACTTCAGGTAGAGACGGTCCCGGTCGGTGAGCGCCTCCTCGCCGATGATCGCCACCAGCCGGCGCAGGTCCACACCGTTCGCGTAGCAGGAATACAGCTGGTCGCGCAGCCCGCCGTGGTCCTCCCGCGTCCGGCCCTTGCCGATGCCGTCGTTCATGAGGCGGCTGAGGCTGCGCAGCGGGGTGATCGGGGGGTAGATGCCGACGCGGTGCAGCTCGCGGCTGAGGATGATCTGGCCCTCCGTGATGTAGCCGGTGAGGTCGGCGATCGGGTGCGTGATGTCGTCGTCCGGCATGGTCAGGATGGGCAGCTGCGTGATGGAGCCCTTCCGGCCGTGGATGCGGCCCGCCCGCTCGTAGATCGTGGCCAGGTCGGTGTACATGTAGCCCGGGTAGCCGCGGCGGCCGGGGATCTCCTCACGCGCCGCGCCGATCTCACGGAGCGCGTCGCTATAGTTGGTCATATCGGTGAGGATGACGAGGACCTGCATGTCGAGCTCGAACGCCAGGTACTCGGCCGCGGTGAGCGCCACGCGCGGCGTGATGAGGCGCTCGATGGCGGGGTCGTCGGCCAGGTTGAGGAAGACCACGCTGCGCGCGAGCGCGCCGGTGGACTCGAACTGGTCGATGAAGAACGCCGCCTCGCGCTGCGTGATGCCCATCGCGGCGAAGACGACCGAGAACTCCTCCGTCCCGCCGGGCACCTTGGCCTGGCGGGCGATCTGGGCGGCGATCTCGTTGTGCGGGAGGCCCGCGCCGCTGAAGATCGGCAGCTTCTGCCCGCGCACCAGCGTGTTCAGGCCGTCGATCGCGGAGATGCCGGTCTGGATGAACTCCTGGGGCCGCTGGCGGGCGACGGGGTTGATCGGCGCGCCGATGATCGGCAGCCGCTTCTCGGGGATGATCGGGGGCAGCCCGTCGATCGGGGCGCCCAGCCCGTCGAACCGCCGGCCGATGATCTCCCGGGAGAGACCCAGCCGCGCCACGTCCTCGCGCAGGCTGATGCTGGTCCGGGCGAGGTCGAGCCCCGTCGTCTCCTCGAAGACCTGGATGACCGCCTTCTTCTCGGAGACCTCGATGACCTGACCGCCGCGCACGGTGTCGTCGGGCAGGTGGATGTTCACGATCGCGCCGTAGGAGAGGTCCTGCGCGCCCTCGACGAACAGCAGCGGCCCCGAGATGTAGGAGATCGATTGGTAGCGCTTCGTCGTGAGCTCCATCGTTACTCCTCCCCTCCGGCCACGGCGGGCTCGGCCGCCTTGCCGCCGAACGCCTCCGGCAGCCGGCGCAGCCAGGTCTCCAGGTACGCGGCGAAGTCGTCCTTCGGTACGTCCTTCATCCGCGCGATCTCCTCGATCTGCTTGAGGTTGAGGATCTCATCGAGGAGCATGCCGCGCTTCAAGGCCACCAGCGACTCATCGTAGAAACGGATGATCGCCTTCAGAAACCCGTAGGACCGCAGCAGCGGGCTGTGCGCGTCGTCGGTGAAGGCGTTCTGCTGCAGGAAGTCCTCCCGCAGCATCTTGCCCGCCTCGATGACCATGCGCTGGTCGTCCTGCAGGGCGTCGGGGCCGACCAGCTGCACGATCTCCTGCAGCTCCGCCTCGCGCTGCAGCAGCGCCCCGGCGCGATCCCGCAGCTCCTCGAAGTC
Organism: Armatimonadetes bacterium RBG_19FT_COMBO_69_19; assembly: GCA_001768125.1. Lineage (GTDB taxonomy): Bacteria > Sysuimicrobiota > Sysuimicrobiia > Sysuimicrobiales > Kaftiobacteriaceae > Kaftiobacterium. The sequence goes on along the minus strand of MENB01000101.1, from coordinate 13,337 downwards.
GGCCGGCATGTTATCCCGATACCAGGGCTTGAACAGGTCCGTGTAGAGGCTGTAGCTGCGCAGCCAGTTGATCGCCGGGAAATGCCGGCGGCTGGCCAGCTTGTCGTCGAGCGCCCAGAATGTTCCGGTGATGCGCAGCGTGGCCTGCGTGACCGGCTCGCTGAAGTCCCCGCCGGGCGGCGAGACCGCGCCGATGACGGTGATCGAGCCGCGGCGTTCCGGATTCCCAAGGCAGATGACGCGGGCGGCCCGCTCGTAGAAAGCGGCCAGGCGGCTGCTGAGGTACGACGGGTAGCCTTCCTCGGCCGGCATCTCCTCCAGCCGGGAGGAGATCTCGCGCATCGCCTCCGCCCAGCGGCTCGTGGAGTCGGCCATGACCGCGACCTTCAGGCCCTGATCGCGCCAGTACTCGGCCAGGGTGATGCCGGTATAGACCGAGGCCTCGCGTGCGGCGACCGGCATGTTCGAAGTGTTGGCAATGATGATCGTCCGCTCCATCAGCGGCCGGCCGGTACGCGGGTCCTCCAGTTCCGGAAACTCGTCGAGGACGTGCGTCATCTCGTTGCCGCGCTCCCCGCAGCCGACGTAGACGATGACGTCCGCGTCACCCCACTTCGCCAGCGTCTGCTGGGTGATCGTCTTGCCCGAGCCGAACGGTCCCGGGATGGCCGCGGTGCCGCCCATGGCGACGGGGAACAGGACGTCGAGCACGCGCTGCCCGGTGATGAAGGGCTCGCGGGGGTCGAGGCGCTGCCGCACCGGCCGCGCCTGACGCACCGGCCACCGGTGCATCATCTGCACCTCGGTCCCGTCGCGCAGGCGGCACACCGCCTCCGTCACGGTGAACTCCCCGCGCTTGATCTCCGCCACCTCCCCGCCCTGGACGGATGGCGGGATGAGGACCTGGTGCTTGAAGTTGAACTCCTGCACCCAGCCGATGGCGTCGCCGGGCCCGACCTTGTCTCCGGCTTTTGCGGTCGGCTCGAAGGCCCACTTCTTCTCCCGGTCGAGGGCCGGTACCACGGCGCCCCGCGCGATGAAGTCGCCCTTCAGGGACTTCACCGCTTCGAGCGGCCGCAGGATGCCGTCGAAGACGCCGAAGAGCAGCCCCGGCCCCAACTCCACGGTGAGCGGGTTGCCGGTGCTCTCCACGGGTTCCCCGACATACAGGCCCGAGGTATCCTCGTAGACCTGCACGAAGGCGGTGACGCCGTCCAGGCGGATGATCTCGCCGAGCAGGCCTTCCTTGCCGACTCGGACGATGTCGTACATCCGCGCCCCGGTCATCCCCTTGGCGATGACCGCGGGACCGGCGATCTTGATGATCGAACCCTTGATGGCCATGTCCGGTCCTCCTACCTCAACTTCACGTAGAATCCGATGTGCTCTTTGACCAGACGCGCGATGTACGCTTCCCCGGTCTCCATCTCCGCCTTCGCGGCGGGAAACGGTACGACGATGGGCAGGTCGCGGTCGCGCAGCAGGCGCGCGCGCTCCTCCTCGGTCCCTTTCAGGAGATCCTCGTTCACGGCGACCAGGCCGTAGTCGAGGGGGAGCAGCGCCCGCAGGTGCTCGAACGCCGCCTGCGGGGAATCGGCCTCGCGCACCTCGACCCCCGCGAGGCGGAAGCCCGTCGCGGTCTCGGGGTCGGTGATCACCACCATGCGGTAGGCCATCCCTACACCACCACCATCTCACGGCGCACCCGGTCGCGCGAAATACCGAGCTGCTTGCTGCGGGCGATCAGCCGCAGGTTCTTCACCTCATTGTACTTGAGCGCCAGATAGGCGACGACGATGTCGATGCCGAGCGGATCCCCCAGGTAGAGTCCGGTCTGGGCGCGCGTCATCGCCAGGTCGAGGTCGCGCTCGAAGGCCGTGAGGTCGTCGCTCACCGACTTCACGGGAAAGCCCTGCACACGGAGCCCCTTCATCCCCTGCTCCGCCGTCTCGCGGTCGGCGAGCAGCAGGAACAGGTCTTCGCTGACGATCCGCCCGCCCGGGATGAAGAACCGCGCCTTGGCCTCGGGTGAGAGGTCCGCCGCGCGCTGCACCTTGAACGCGGTCTTGACGTTCGTGGCGTCGAGCTCGGCCTGCAGCAGCGAGCGCACGACCTGCTGGCTGTGGCCGCCCCCGCGGGCGACGCGCAGGCCGTGCTCAGCGTAGAACCGCTCCAGGCGCAGCTCGAGGGCGAAGAGGTCCTTCGTCTCGAGGTACCCGCGCAACCCTTCGGACAGCGGCACGGCGAAGGGATGCTCCAGACCGCTGAACGCCCCGACCACGGCCGGGATGTCGGGCTGGGAGGCGAGCTCGCGCAGCGCCGCCTCGTTCAGGCTGCCGGCGGGGATGAGGTTCGCCGCGATGTCCTCCTGCGCGGTCCCGCCGTGCTTCCCCCGCAGGATGAGGCGCAGGTTCGAGAGGTCCCAGCGTATCAATACGACCTCGATGAGCGCCCGGGGGGTGCCGTCGGCGAAGGAGAGGATCTTCGTCGTCGTGTGGTAGAAGTTGCGCGCCAGCGCGACGTCCACCGCCTGCAGGGCCGGGAAGCGGGCCAGGGCCTCCTGCAGGTCGTGGCCATACGGCGTGTTGTTCAGCGCCTGGACGAATCCCTCCAGCGTCGGCAGCACCAGCAGCTCCTCCATCCGGCCTGGATCCAGCAGGCGGCTGCGCATCGCGCGCACCCTCGCGTTGATGTAGGGAAAGTCAGGCACCTAGTGCCCCCACAGCAACGCCGCTACCTCGGAGGTCAGCACCGGCTTGACGCGCTCGATGCGCGAGGCCAGCGTGTTCTCCACGACGAAGCGCCGGTCGGCGGTGACCACCCGAGCCCCGCCGCGCACGTCGTCCGCCGTCGCCGCCTCGGCGTCCAGGCCCAGCTCGCGCACGGCCTGCCGGGCGAGGTCCCGGTCGTCGGGATGCACCTCCACCACGATCCGCCCGCTGAGGCCGGCCGAGGCCTCCCGGATGAGGGCGCGCAACACACCGGCGTAGCGGGTCTTGTCCTGCTGGAGGCGGGCCAGCTCCGCCTCGGCGCGGCTGAAGACCTCGGAGATCGCCCGGTCCTTCGCCTGCAGCACGAGCGCGGAGGCGCGCACCTGCGCGGCGCTGCTGGCCCGGGCGAGGGCCGCCTTGCGCTCGCTGTCGACCCGCGCCCGGGCGGCCTCCAGCTGTTCCTGCGCTGCCCGGCGGGCCTCCGCGGCGATCTGCTCCGCTTTGGCGCGCGCCTCGGCCAGGACGCGCTCGGCCTCCGCCGCGGATTCCTTCTCGAGGATGGCGACCAGCTCTGAGCTCATCCGGCTAGATCTTGCCGATCACGAAGAATGCGACCAGAAAGCCCAGGATGATCATCGTCTCCGGCAGCGCCAGGAAGACCAGCATGAGGCCGCCGATCTCGGGCCGCTCCGCGATCGCACCGGCCGCCGCCGCGCCGATGCGCGACTGCGCCCACGCCGTGCCGATCGCGCCGAGCCCGACGCTGATCGCCGCGGCCAGACCCAGCAACCCCGCGCCCGTCCCGCTCGGCGCCGCCGCCGGCTCCTCCGGCGCCGCGAAGGCCGCGCCCGCCAGGAGCACGGTGACGGCCGACACCACCATCAACACCAGCACGACTTTCTTCACCCGACTCACCTCCCGAGTAATCCGTCCCCACCGGCCCTTCCACCTCGATCGTAGCAAGAACCAGGTGAAGCCTGCGTCAAGACAGGTCAAGCGTCTCCGGATTTGTGGAACGGCTGGTAGCGCCGCCCCGTCTCCTCATGGAACTTGAACTTGCTGAAGAACTCCACCCAGTGCAGACGCGCCGGCTGGATGATGTGCCCCATGATCGTGAAGACGAAGAACATGGTCTGAAACCCGGCGGCCAGCAGCCAGCCCGCGATGGTGCCGATGACTCCGGGGATCCTGAACTGCGTGGCCATGGCCGGACCGACTTCATTGGCCGCGAGAGCGAGGGCCGCCGCAGCCAGCCCGAACGCCATCAATCGCGCGTGCGACAGGATGTGGCCAAATGCCGCGGTGCTCTCGAGGAGCCAGAGGATACGCTTGATGACATCGCGATCGACAATGAGGGAGATGCCCGCCATGACGACGGCTCCCATGAACAGATACAGCCCAACCGGGCCGAGGGCGGCGGGCAACGTGTCCCCCTCCGCTCCCAGGAACAGGAGCAGGCCCCCGGTCCCAAGCATGATCACGACCGACTCGAAGACCCCGACGAAATGGCGCTGCCGGAGGGCCCCGATCAGATGCACGAGCAGCCCCAGGAAGATCATCAGGATCCCTGCGGCGAGGATCATCAGGAAGTATGGGGTCCAGTTCTGCTCGGCCAGCCGGTTGAAGAGCGGGGCGATGGGCCAGTGGTACTTGTGCGCAAGCAGCTCCACGAGATTCCCAAAGAACTCCAGGTAGACGATGCCGAACAGGATGATCCAGAAGGCGCAGACCCGGAGCAGGAACGAGAGGTCCGCCACGAGCGGCGGCTGGAAACGCACGTTCAGCAGGTTGATCGTCAATGGCTGGCCGGCTCTGGCCCGGTTCCGGAGCATCCATCCGAGCGCAAAGAGCAGCAGGCCATACGCGACGTCGCCGATGACCAGACCGACAAAGATCGGGAAAGTGATCGCGACGACCGGGCTCGGGTCCCAGGCGCCGTAGCGCGGAGGCTGGAACAGCGCGAGCAGCCGCTGGAAGGGCCGGATGAAGCCGGGGTTGTCGAGCATGACCGGCACGCGTTCGGGGTCATGGTGCGGGTCGGCGGGCGTGTCGTAGACAACGATCTCCGCACCGAAGCGCTCTCGTAGGCGGCCGCGGATCTCGGGCACCGCCCGCGTCGGGGACCAGCCGTGCAGGATGAAGGTGTAGCGCGACTGGGCGAGCTCCGGGACGACCTTCATCTGGGCGAGGCTGTCGGCGAGAACGGCCCGCGCCGCGGCGATCCGGGGGCGCTCCGCGGCGGCGATCTGCGTGAGCTCGCGGTCGAGGCGCTCGATCTCCTTCGGGACCTCCGCCTTGCGGCGCTCCATCATCGCGATCGTGTCGGCGGTCTGCGCACCCGCGAAGCGCGCCGGGAGCCTGAGCTCGCTGACGCCCGCGCGCGAGAGGACGGGACGAACGAGATCCGCCTCGGCGCGGCGGAAGGCCACGACGACGCCGATCCGATTTTCGTCCACGATGCGGCTGATGACCTCGACCCGGCCGCCGGTGGCCTTGACGAGCTCGTTGCGGATGGCGGTGACGACGGTGAGGTCCTTCGTGTTCAGGAGGAAGCCGATCGACTCCAGGGCCTTGCTCGCGGCCAGCGCGTTGAGCAGCGGGGACAGGGCCCGGACCGCGCCTTCGTAGGAAGCGATCAGGGAAGATTCCTCTTCCAACTCAAGACGCGTGCGGGTCAATTGCCGAACGCGCTGCTCGACGTCGGCCACGCGGGAATCAAGCTCATCAGTGGAGACTCCGGCAAGATCGGAAGGGATCGCGGCGCCGCCACCTGAAGCGTCGCCGCGGACTAGGATGAGCAGACCGTCGGCCCGCGTCAGGGCGCGCTCCAGGACGTGCAGCCGGCGCGTCTCGTCCTCCGAAAGCTGCAGCGCCGTGACCGGAGCTTCTTCCGATTCGATGTGGTCGATGTGCAGGGCACCGATCCGCTGCACCTCCTCGATGACTTGCCCGAGGAGGCGCTTCGGCCCCAGCACGATGACCCGAGACATCTCAACGATCAGGAGAGGCCGCCCATGACGCGGGTGACGACGAGGTCGATGGCCCGGTCCATGCGTTCGGCGGCGCGCGCACTGACCTGCTTCGCGTCCGCCTCTGCCTGGGCGAGGCGCTGTGCCGCGGCGGCCTCGCTCTCGCGGGCGATCTCGGCCTGCGTGCGCTCCGCGAACTGCGCCGCCTCGCGGCGCGACTGCTCGAGCAGCGCCGCGGCCTCCCGCTGCGCGTCGTCGATCAGCGCTCGGGCCTGCTCGCGCGCCTGCGCGACTCTGTGCTCGAGTTCCTGTTCCTTTGAGGCGATGAGCTGGAGGAGGTTTTCGTCCGAGTGGCCGCCCTTGGCCGTCATCGTTCCACCTGGCTACGGGTTCTCTGAGCGCGTGAGGGCCCAGGACCACGGGGGCTCCCCGCAGTCCTGGGCCGGAATGACCGGGGCCATCATAACAGACGAACGGAAAGAGCGTCAACGGCTGGCGCCTGTGCCGCCTCACGTCGTGCGGGCGCGCCAGAGGGCGCGGAGATACTGGATCTGCCCGGCGTGATAGATGTCGTGCGTGGCCATCCGCAGCACGCGGAGGAGCAGCGGCATCTCCTCCCCGGGGAACGGCCGGAGGCAGTCGGCCTCCCGCAGCTGCGCTGCGCGGCCGCGGATCTCTCCCGAGACGGCGTGCAGCGCCCGCACGTCCGCCTGCCATGCCGCCGCGTCGCCCGTAACCTCCGCCCAGTCGGTCCGCTCCAGCTCGCTCACGTACGCGGTCTCACCCTGCCCCACCGTGAAGAGCGGCCGCACCCCCGTCCAGGCATCCAGCGTCGCCTGTTTCCAGTGGGTGACGTGCCGCACGATCTGCCAGATGGAATGCCGTTGCGGCGCAGGTTTCCAGAGGGCTTCGGCATGGGTCACGCCGTCGAGCGCCATGGCCAATGACGGCTGCCAGGCTTCCTTCTCAAACGTGTAGTCCAGATGGTGAAGCAGCACCGTCCTGAAGTCGAGGGGGAGCCGATCCACGCGTTACAGGCGGAGCAGCAACGTGGCGTTCTTGGCCAGGTCGATGATGGGCTGCGGATAGAGGCCGATGATCAGGGTGCCCAACCCCGCGATGCCGAGCGCCACCTGCAGCGCCGGCGGCTCGGGGATGGGCGTCTCGCTGGTCGCCGGCATGACGTACATCGCCCGGATCACGCCGACATAGTAGTAGAGAGAGATCACGCTGTTGATGATCCCGACCACGGCCAGCCACAACAGCCCGGTCTCGATCGCCGCCCCGAGGACGTAGAACTTCCCGATGAAGACCGCGGTCGGCGGGAGCCCCGTGAGTGAGAGCATGAACACCGCCATCAAGAACGCCGAGACCGGGGCCCGGCGCGAGAGGCCCGCGTAGTCCGGGATGTCGTCGGAGCGCAGCTGCGCGCCGACGAGCACCGCGACGAAGAACGCGCCGAGCTGCGTGAAGGTGTACCCCAGCAGGTAGATGAGCAGTCCCGGCGTCCCGAAGTCCCCGCGGAACGCCGCGACGCCGATGAGGATGAAGCCGGCGTGGCTGATGCTGGAGTAGGCGAGCATGCGCTTGATGTTCCGCTGGGGCAGAGCGAGCAGATTCCCCAGGGTCATCGTCACCGCGGCGAGGATCGACAGCAGCAGCACCCAGTCCACGCGGGCGGGGTCGATCGCCACAAGCAGCATACGCACCAGGGCAGCGAAGCCCGCCGCCTTCGACGCCACGGAGAGGAAGGCCGCCACCGGCGTCGGGGCGCCCTCGTAGACGTCCGGCGTCCACTGGTGGAACGGCACCATCGAGATCTTGAAGCCGAACCCGGCCAGCATCAGCGCCACGCTGAGGTAGAGCGCGGGCTGCGGAGCGGTGCGGAGGCGCACGGCGATGTCGTAGAGGTTCGTGCTGCCGGCCAGCCCGTACACGATGGAGAAGCCGAAGAACATCACCGCCGAGGCCGCCGCGCCGAAGAGGAAGTACTTGATCCCGGCCTCGTTGCTCTTCGGGTTCGCCTTGAGGAAACCCGCCAGCACGTAGCTCGTCAGGCTGACGAACTCGATGGAGAGCGCCAGCAGGATGAGGTCGGCGCTCCCCGCCATCAGCACGAGCCCGAGGGCCGTGAACACCAGCAGCGCGTAGAACTCGCCCTCGAAGCGCGAGCGCAGGCTGTCCATCGCGGCCAGGATGACGAGCGCGGTGGCGATGACGGTGAGGATCTTGAAGAACACCGCGAACCCGTCCACCGCGTAGGAGCCGAAGAACGCCGTCCGCGGGTCCCAGGCGAGCATCGCGGAGGCCGGGATCAGCGTCAGCAGCAGGCCGCCCACCGCGATCGCGCCGGCCGCCACCTTGCGCCCCGGGGCGGTGAAGAGGTCGACGAGGAGCACGAGCAGGCCGAGCCCGGCCAACCACAGCTCCGGGCCGATCGACCAGAGATCGGACGCGGTCGGCAGCATCGGCTCAGCGCACCACGCCGGCGAGCGTCGTCATCGCGGCATTGATCACGTCCAACAGCGGCCGCGGGTAGACCCCGAAGATCAGCATGAGGACGGCCAGCGGCACGAGCGACAACTTCTCCCGGCCGTCCATGTCGGGCAGGTGCGCCCACCGCTCGTTCAGCGGGCCGAGGAAGATGCGCTGGATCGTCCACAGGAACATCGCCGCGTTGAAGACGAGGCCCGTCAGGGCCACCGCGGTGAAGTACGGGAAGATCCCGAAGCTGCCCACGAAGATGAGGAACTCCGCGACGAATCCCATCAACCCGGGCAGACCGAGCGAGGCCAGCATCGCCATCGTGCTGATCCCGGTATAGACGGGCAGGCGCACCCCCAGCCCGCCGAACTCGTCCACCCCCCGGGTGTGCGCCCGGTAGTCGTAGAGGACGCCGACGATGAGGAATAGGGCCCCGGTGATGATGCCGTGGGCGACCATCTCGAAGACCGCGCCGTTGAGCGCCGTGGCCGCGGCCTGCGCCTTGCTTGCGTCCCCCGCCGCCGCGGCCGCCGCGGCGATGCCGAGCATGACGAACCCCATGTGGTTCACGGAGCTGTAGGCGACGAGCTTCTTCAGATCGGTCTGGGCCATCGCCACGAGCGCGCCGTAGACGATGCCGAGCAGGGCGAGCACGGCGACGATCACGGCATACTGCTTGAACGCCTCGGGCAGCATCGGCAGGCTGACGCGGACGAAGCCGTAGGTGCCCATCTTCAGCAGGATACCGGCCAGGATGACCGAGCCCGCGGTCGGTGCCTCGACGTGCGCGTCCGGGAGCCAGGTGTGGAACGGCCACATCGGCACCTTGATGGCGAAGCTGAGGAAGAACCCCCAGAAGGCCAGCGCCGCGAGCAGGGGCGTGCCGGCCAGCGGCTGCTGCCGGATGAGGTCGAGCATCCCGAACGTCCGCGGGTCGCTGTGGAAGTACAGCAGCAGGATGGCCAGCAGCATCGCCAGCGAGCCGACCAGCGTATAGAGGAAGAACTTGATCGCCGCGTACTCCTTGCGCGGACCGCCCCAGATCGCGATGAGGAAGAACATCGGGACCAGCGTGATTTCCCAGAATATGTAGAAGAGGAAGAAGTCCAGGGCGACGAAGACGCCGAGCATCCCGGTTTCGAGCAGCAGGAACAGGAACAGGTATTCCTTCAGGCGATGGTCGATCCGCCAGGAGTACACCACGGAGAGCAGGCTGAGGAGCGTGGTCAGCACGAGCAGCGGCAGGCTCAGCCCGTCCACCCCGAGGTGGTAGTTGATGGCGATCCCGGGGATCCAGCGGTAGACCTCCTGGAACTGCATCCCGCCGCCGATCTGGTACATCCCGATCAGCACCAGGCTGAGGAGGAACGAGGCCGCGGAGGCCAGCAGCGCCACGTTTTTCATCAGCGCGTGGTTCGTCTTCGGGAGCAGCAGGATGAGGAGGCCCCCGGCCAGCGGCAGGAACGTGATGAGACTCAGCATTATCGGAGAATCCCTCCAATCACGAGGACGATGACGCCGAACGCGATGACGAGCAGGTAGTTCTGCGGGCTCCCCGTCTGCACGTAGCGCAGGACCCCGCCCACCTTGCCGGTCACCCAGCCGATGAGGTTGACGAGGCCGTCCACGACGTACAGGTCGAACAGCCGGTACAGACGGGCCAGCCAGACGAAGACGATCCCCACCGCGTTCACCGCGCCGTCGATGACGTACAGATCGAACACGCGCAGCCTGCGCGCGATCCACAGCGTCGGCGTGACGACGGCGAACGCGTACAGCTCATCCCAGTAATACTTGTGCACGAGCAGCGCATACAGCGGCCGCGCGGCGCGGCGGAGCGACGCGGAGGAAAGCCACTTCCAGTAGTACACGACGGCCGCGGTGAAGATGCCGGCGAGCGCCACCGCGGTACTGAGCAGGGCCAGGTTCAGGTCGAACGGGACGCTCTCCGCCGCCTCGAACTCGACGAAGTGGTGGAAAGGATTGCCCCACCACGGCGCGCCCACGAATCCGATCAGCCCCGAGAAGACGGCCAGCGCCACGAGCGGCACGGTCATGACCGCCGGCGACTCGTGCGGGTGCGCGTGGTGGCTGCGCAGCGGGCCGCTGAAGGTCAGGAAGATCATCCGGAACACATAGAATGCGGTGATGAACGCCCCGACCAACCCCACCCAGAACAGCGGCGGGTTGTGGTGGAAGGCCTCGAGCAGGATCTCGTCCTTGCTCCAGAACCCCGCGAACGGCGGGACCCCGGACAGGGCCAGCGCCCCGACGAGCATCGTCCCGTAGGTCCAGGGCATGACCCGGCCGAGCCCGCCCATCTCCTTCATGTCGTTGGTGTGCATGGCGTGGATCACGGAGCCCGCGGCCAGGAACAGCAGCGCCTTGAAGAAGGCGTGGGTCATGAGATGGAAGACGCCCGCGGTGAACCCCAGCACGCCGAGGCCCATCATCATGTAGCCGAGCTGGCTGATCGTGGAGTACGCCATGACCCGCTTGATGTCGTCCTGCACGATGCCGATCGTGGCCGCCATCAGCGCGGTGATCCCGCCGATCCAGGCCACCACGGTGAGCGCGCCGTGATCGGGGCTGCCGAAGAACAGCAGGTACGTCCGCGCCACGAGGTACACGCCCGCGGCCACCATCGTCGCGGCGTGGATCAGGGCGGAGACCGGCGTGGGCCCCTCCATCGCATCCGGCAGCCAGACGTGCAGGGGGACCTGGGCCGATTTGCCGACCGCGCCGCCGAACAGCAGCAGCGCGGCGAGGGTCAGGGTGACGCCGGCGAGATGACCCGCCTCCACCGCCTCGAAGATCTGGTCGAACTGCAGCGTGCCGACCGTGAAGAAGATGAGCAGGATGCCGATGAACATGAAGGTGTCGCCGATGCGGGTCGTGACGAAGGCCTTGATCGCCGCGCGGGCCGCCGACGGCCGTTCGAACCAGAACCCGATGAGCAGGTAGGAGCACAACCCTACGCCCTCCCACCCGACGTAGAGCAGGAGGAGGTTGTTCGCGAGCACGAGCGTGAGCATCGACGCCGCGAACAGCGACATGTAGGCGAAGAACCGCGGGTAGCGCGGATCGCCGTGCATGTACCCGATGGAGTAGATGAAGATCAGCGACCCGACGACCGTGACGACGATCAGCATCACCGCCGTGAGCGGATCGATCTGGTAGCCGATCTCGAGCGCCCGGTCCCCGAGCACCGCCCAGACCATGTTCGCCTGGTAGGTGGCGCCGCCCACGGCCTGGGCCAGGATGGCGATCGACAGCAGGGCGTCGATCCCCATCGCCCCGATCGCGACGTAGGCCCCCTCCCCCGGCAGCCGCCGGCCGAAGAAGATGATCAGCCAGAACGCGAGGAAGGGCAGGACCGGGATGATCCAGGCAACGGCCAGCATGCTCACCACTTCATCACGTTGATCTCATCGACGTGGATGGTCTCGAGGCTGCGGTAGGCGGCCATGACCAGGGCCAGCCCGATCGCCGCTTCGCACGCGGCCAGGGTGATCACGACGAGGGCGAAGACGTGGCCGGCCACCGCGCCGGGGGCGACGTAGCGGTTGAACGCGACGAGGTTGATGTTCCCCGCGTTCAGCATGAGCTCGATGCCCATGAGGATGGCCACGGCGTTCCGCCGGGTGAGGACACCGTACAGCCCCAGGCAGAAGAGCAGCGTGCTGACGACCAGGTAGTGCGTGAGCCCGACGGTCATTCCTCTCGCCTCGCGATCACGATCGCCCCGATCAACGCCACGAGCAGCACCAGGCTGGTCACCTCGAAGATCAGGGCGTAGTTGGTGAGGAAGGCGCTGCCGATGGCCGGGGCGCTGTACGCCGGCGGGCGGCCGGGGGACAGGCTCCACGGCGTGCGGAGGAAGACGAGCAGCATGAGGAAGGCCAGCCACAGCGCCGCGGTGGCGCCGAGCGGCACCTGCTCGTTCATCTGGCGCACCTCCACCCCGGAGCCGCCTTCGGTGAGCATGATCACGAAGAGGATCAGCACCGTGATCGCCCCGGCGTAGATCAGGACCTGGATGCCGGCCACGAACTCGGCCTGCAGCATGATGTAGAAGCCGGTCACGCCGAGGAACGTGGGCACGAGCGACAGGGCGCTGCGCACGATGTTCCCGCTGGTCACCACGATCACGCCCGGGATGAGGATCACCGCGGAGAGGATGATGAACACCGCGAGCTCGCCCATGGGTCAGCGCGCCACCGTGAGGAGGAATCCGGTGATGAGCAGGTTCAGCAGCCCCACCGGCAGCAGCACCTTCCAGGACAGGTTCAGGAGCTGGTCGAGCCGCAGGCGCGGGTATGTCCAGCGCATCCACATCAGGAAGAAGACCAGGCCGAACATCTTCACGAAGAACCAGAGCATCGAAGGCAGCACCGGTGTACGTCCGAGCCCGATGCCGACGACCATCAGCCCGCAGAGCACCGCCGCAAGCGCGGCCAGGGCCAGGATCGGCCGGACCAGCAGCACTTCGCGCAGCGCGGAGAAGCGGATGAAGGCGGCCAGGGCCAGCGCGCCCAGGCCGAGCAGCGCCCACACCCACTGCGGCATGGTGGGCTCGAGCCACCCGCCGAGGAACAGGATCGAGGCCACCGCCGCCATCGCGAACATCTCGGCGTACTCCCCCAGCTGGAAGAGCGCGAAGCGCATCCCGGTGTACTCGGCGAAGTAGCCGGCGACGAGCTCGGACTCCGCCTCCGGCAGGTCGAAGGGCACACGGTTCACTTCGGCCGTGGCCGCGATGAGGAAGACCAGCGCGGCGATCAGGCCGAAGGGCGGGACCTTGAACAGGAACCAGCCGCCCCGCTGCGCCTCGATGATGCCGACCGTGGAGAGCGTCCCCGCCAGCATCGCCACCCACAGCAGGGCGAGGGCCAGGGGGATCTCATAGCTGATCATCTGCGAGGCGGCGCGCAGCCCGCCCAGCAGGGCGTACTTGTTGTTGCTGCTCCAGCCCGCGGCCAGGATGCCAATCACCGTGAGTGAGGCCATCGCCGAGAAGTACACGATGCCGATGTTGATGTCGCGCACGACCAGGACGCGGCCGAAGGCGGTCCCGAAGGGGATGACCACCCAGTCCAGCAACCCGGCCACGGCGACGATGAGCGGCGCGGTGTTGAAGATCATCGCGTCCGCCCGGCGCGGGGTGATGTGC
>MENB01000100.1:2675-7652 GCA_001768125.1 Armatimonadetes bacterium RBG_19FT_COMBO_69_19 | reverse complement strand
GCCCTGCCCGCCGGCGAACATGATGTGATCGTTGAAGATACGCCCCCGGCCATCGCGGCCGTACGCCATGCCGGAGGCCGGCAGGCCCGTAAACGCCTGCACACGGTCGGGCAGCACCGGGGCAAGCGCGCGGAACACCGCGGGTCCGCAGAACCACCCGACCATTGTGCGCTGGTTCACCGCGGCGGGGTAGCGGGCATTGAGGACGCTGCCCTCCGGCGCGCGGACGTGCAGCGGCCGGAAGCAGCCCGCATTGCTGGGGATGTCCGGAGTCAGGATCGACTTAAGCGCATACACGGTGTGGGCCGCCGTATACGAGTAGGTGCAGTTCATGCCGCCGATCGGCAGCTCGCCCGGCACGTCCCGCCAGTCCACGGTCAGCTCCTCGTCCGCGACGGTGATCGCGCAGCCCAGCCGGAGGTGTTCGCCAAAGACCTCAAGTTCGGCGCGGCCCTCGTAGGTGCCGTCCGGCACCGCGGCGATTGCCTCGCGCATCGCGGCCTCGGCCCGCGCCTGCACCTCGTGGGCGAGCGGCTCGAGCGAGTCCAGGCCGTACTCGCTCATGAAGGTAAGCAGCCGCTCCGCGCCCACGCGGTTCGCGCCGACCTGGGCCTGGATGTCGCCGAAGACCATCTCCGGATTACGGACGTTGCGGCGGATCAGCGCGGCCAGCTCCCGGTTCAGCTCGCCCCGGCGGTACAGTTTGAGGGGGGGGATCTGGATCCCCTCGTCGTAGACCTCGCGGGCGCGCCAGGAATCCTTCGTGCCGCCCACGTCGGAGCAATGGGCGATCGAACCGACGAGGCCGGCCAGGCCGCCCCGGCGGTAGACGGGCGTGACCACGGCCAGGTCGAAGAGATGGCCGGCGCAGATCCAGGGATCGTTGGTGATCAGGACGTCCCCGTCGTGCAGGTCGCCGGCCGGGAAGAACTCGAGCAGCGCCCGCACCGCGCGCGGCAGGGTGAGGTTGAAGACCGGCATCGAGCGCGGGGAGTGAGCGATGGAGTTCGCCCCCGCGTCCAGCAGCTCGCAGCCGAAGTCCTGGGCCTCGCCGATAATCGTGGAGAAGGCCGTGCGCCAGATTGTCACCCAGCATTCTTCGGTGATGTTGATCAGGCGGCTCCACATGATCTCGAGCGAGACGGGATCGAATGTCGTCATGCCTCCACCCCCGACCCGGCCACGGTGACGATGAGGTTCTGGCGGGCATCGACTGTCAGCTCGTCTCCCGGCCAGACGACGGTGGTGGCCTCGGCCTCCTCGATGATCGCCGGGCCGGCGATGCGCGTCCCCGCCCCCATGGCATACCGTTGGTACACCGGCACTTCCACGAACGTCCCCTGCTCGGGAAGGTACACGGGCCGCCGGCGCGCGGATGCGCCGCCATTCGTCCGGGCCTCGACGCGCACGTCCACCCGCGGCGCCCGCCCCGTGACGAGCACCCGCCAATTCAGGGCCTGCACCGGATAGCCGTCGAGCGTCACCCCGTACAGCCGCTCGTACTCCGTGTCGAAGCGCGCGCGCAGCTCATGCGCGGCCTGCGACGGCAGCGGCCGCGGGATGGGGATCTCGATGTCGTGGAACTGACCGGCGTAGCGCATCTCGGCCCGGCGCTCGACGCGGATGCCGTCCGTGCGTTCCCCCGTGCCGGCAACCATCTCCCGGCCCCGGGACTCCATCGAGGTGAAGAGCTCCTCGACGGCGCGCCAGTTGAGCTCCTGAAGCTCGCCGGCCAGGGAATGGCCGAGATCCACGCCCGGGGCCGCGACGAGCAGTCCCACCGCCGAGGCCACGCCTGAGGCCGGGGGGATGATGACCTCACGCATCCCGAGCGCTCGCGCCACCCGGCCCGCGGTGGCGGGCCCGGCGCCGCCGAAGCCCATCAGAGCGAAACGCCGGGGATCCTGCCCGCGCTCGATGAGATACAGCCGGGCCGCCTGCGCCATGTGCTCGCAGACGATGGCGACGATTCCCCAGGCGGTCTGGATCGCGTCCAGGCCGAGCGGCCGCCCCGCCCGCGCCACGGCTTCCCGCGCCGCGGCGGCGTCGAGCGGCATCGTGCCGCCCAGGAATGCCCCGGGATCGAAATAGCCGAGCACGACGCAGGCGTCGGTCACTGTCGCGTCCGTCCCACCCAGCCCATAGCACGCCGGGCCGGGATCCGCGCCCGCGCTCTCCGGTCCCACACGGAGCAGCCCCATCGAGCCGACGCGGGCGATCGAGCCGCCGCCGGCGCCGATCTCGATCATGTCCACGACCGGCGTCTTCACCGGCAGCCCCGAGCCCGGTTTGAAGCGGTGCACGCGGGCCACTTCCACCGCGGGCGTGATCTTGGGCCGGTTCTCGCGGACGAGAGAGATCTTCGCCGTGGTCCCGCCCATGTCGAACGACACGACTTCACTGCGCCCGATCTCCATTCCGATGTGCCCGGTCATCAGCGCCCCGGCCGCGGGCCCGGATTCGAGCAGCCGCACGGGAGAGGCACGGGCCACCTCCGGCGCGGCGAGCGTTCCAGAGGAGAGCATGAGCAGGAAGCGCCCGGTGAACCCCTCGTCGGCGAGGGCGGTCTCGATATGGCGCAGATACCCGTCCACCAGCGGCAGGACGTACGCGTTGGCCACCGTGGTAGAGGTGCGCTCGTACTCGCGGATCTCGGGGCTCACCTCGCTGCTGATGCAGACGGCGAGGTGCGGGAACTCGCGCTCGATCAGCGCCTTTACCTGACGCTCGTGGTCCGGATTCTTGTAGGCATGGAGAAAGCTCACCGCGATCGCCTCCACGCCCTGCCGCACTAGATCCGCCACCAGACGCCGCGCCGCGCGCAGATCCACGGCCCGGCGGACCTCGCCGTCCCGCGTGATCCGCTCAGGCACATCCAGACGCCACCGCCGCGGCACCAGCGGATCGGGATAGCGCAGGAACAGATCGTAGATGTCGTAGCGCTGCTCTTTGCCGACCTCCAGCGTGTCGCGGAATCCCTCGGTGGTAAGGAGGCCGGTGCGCGCGCCCTTTCGCTCGATGATCGCGTTGGTCACGAGCGTCGTCGCGTGGATCAGCATCCCCACCTGGCGAAGATCGATCCCGTCCGCGGCGCAGATCTCCCGCACACTGCGCAGCGCGCCTTCCGCAGGATCGCGCGGGGTGGTCAGGACCTTGTGCGTCCGGATGGCGCCGGTGGGCTCGTGGAGGAGCACGACGTCGGTAAACGTGCCCCCGATGTCCAGGCCGAGCCGGTAGGTGCCAGCAGCCATCGTCAGCCCTGGCCGCTCCAGCTCACGGCCTGCAGCCCGACCAGGCGGTCCACGAGCAGCACAATCGCGACGCTCATCAGGACGCTGACCGTCGAGACCGCCGCGGCGGCCGGATCGAACGAGAACCGCAAGTAGTCGAAGAGCTGGATCGGGAGCGTCGTATTGCCGACGCTGACCAGCAGCAGCGAGATCGGGAACTGGTCGAACGAGGTGATGAACGCGAACAGCGCCCCGGAGATTACACCGCCCTTGATCAGCGGGAACGTCACGCGCCGGAAGGTCGTCAGCGGGCCGGCACCCAGGGACTGGGCAGCTTCCTCGAGCGACCGGTCGAAGCCGACCAGCACCGCGGAGACGGTCAGAAACACATAGGGGAGTGCCAGCAGGGTGTGCCCGATGAACAACGCCCGCATCCCGCGCGTGCCGAGGCCCGTCGCGAAGAAGAAGATCAGCAGCGCGATGCCGGTCAGGATCGCCGGGAACTGCAGCGGCGCCACGATGGCCAGGCGCAGCACGGTGCGGAAGCGCCGCGAGTGGCGCACGATGTAGAGCGCGGCCATCGTCCCAAGTACCGTGCTGAGCGCGGTGACCCAGCCGGCGAGCTTGAGGCTGAAGACGAAGCTGCGCAGGAACGGCCCGGTCTCCGCGGCCTTGATGAACCAGCGCAGGGAGATCCCCTGCGGCGGGAAGGCGAGGTAGTTGCCGGCGTTGAGCGCGGCCAGCACGACGATGACGATCGGCACGAGCAGGAAGAGATAGATGAGGGTCACCACGACGCTGAGCAGGACCCCGCGGCGTCTCACGCCCGCGTCCACCCCATCGCCCGGCCCATCATCCGCAGGAACACCGCCACGGTCGCCGCGGTTAGCCCGAAGAAGACCATCGAGAGCGCGGAGCCGAGCGGCCAGTTGAAGGCGTCGAGCAGCGTCTGGACGATCAGCATCGGCATGACCAGCACGTTGCTGTTCCCGAGCAGGATCGGGATGACATACGAGCTCACGGCCAGGATGAAGACGAGCAGCCCGCCGGCCTGCACCCCGGGCAGGGACAGCGGCCAGACGATCCGCCAGAAGGTGCGCCACGGCGAGGCGCTGAGCGAGCGCGCGGCCTGGATCACGTCCGGCGAGATGTTCGAGAGCGCGCCGGCGATCGACAGCGCCATGAACGGGATGAAGACATGGACGAGGCCGATCATCACCGCGGTCGGGGTGCCGATGAGGACGAGCTCGCGCCCGGTGAGCCAGTGCGCCACCTGGTTCACCAGGCCCACCCGCCCGAGGAGGATGAGCCAGGCGAACCCCCGGACGACCACGCTCATCAGCAGCGGGGCGATGATCAGCATCAGCAGCCAGCGCTTCCGGCGGCCGGAGGCGGCCGTCAGATGGTACGCGAGCGGATAGCCGAAGATCAGTGTGAGCACCGTGGTCAGCCCGGCCATCCAGAACGTTCGGAACAGCACGCGCCAGTGGAACGGGTCCAGCACCGCCTTCGCATAGTTGTTCAGGGTGAACTGCGGCAGATAGGGGCCATCCGCCGGCTTCAGGAGGAAGCTCATCCGTACCATGTTGAGGTAGGGCACGAGAAAGAACACCACGAGCAGGAGCATCGACGGGACGATGAGCGTCCACAGCCAGGAGAAGCGCCCGCGGGCGGCCGCGGGGCGGGCGGGGAAGGCGGCGTCGATCCCGGCCACGTCAGCTCTCCTGCGGGCGCACGGCCCAGACCG
>MENB01000100.1:320-2658 GCA_001768125.1 Armatimonadetes bacterium RBG_19FT_COMBO_69_19 | reverse complement strand
AGCGGGATCGTCGCCCCCGGCGCGAAAGCCCGGGAGGGATCGGCCTGCACGCGCAGGCGCAGTCCACCGGGACCCTCGATGCGGTAGTCGAAGAGATTGCCCAGGAACACGCGCTCACGCACCGTCCCTTGCAGCCGGTTCGGATGCGCCCCATCGAAGTGCAACACCTCGGGACGGACGCAGATCACCACGGGCCCGGCATCGACCTCGCCGGCGCAGGTGAACGTCCCCGCGGCCGTGCGGACGACGAGGTGGCCGTTCTCCCGGCCGGCGACCGTGCCGGGGATGAAGTTCGAGAGGCCGATGAACTCCGCGACCCAGGCGTTGCTCGGCCGGCGGTATATCTCTTCCGGCCGGTCGATCTGCTGCAGCAACCCGTCCCGCATGACGGCGATGCGATCGGCCAGCACCATCGCCTCGGCCTGGTCGTGGGTCACGTAGACGGTGGTGATGCGCACATCCCGCTGCAGCGACCGGATGTAGAAGCGCATGTCTTCCCGCAGCTTGGCGTCGAGGTTGGCGAGGGGCTCGTCGAGCAGGAGCACCGCCGGGTTCGTCACCAGCGCGCGGGCCAGGGCGACGCGCTGCTGCTGGCCGCCGGACAGCTGGTACGAATACCGCCGCTCCAGGCCCGCGAGCTGTACTTTGTCAAGAATCGCCGCCACGCGGTCGCGGATCGCCCTCGCCCCCTCGCGGCGCATCTCCAGCCCGAAGGCGACGTTCTGCCACACGGTCATGTGGGGGAAGAGGGCGTAGCTCTGGAACACGATGCCGATGTTGCGGCGTTCCGGGGGCAGCGGCGTGACGGGGCGGTCGCCGAAGAGGATCTCCCCGGCGTCCGGTACCTCGAAGCCGCCGATCATCCGCAACGTCGTCGTCTTCCCGCACCCGGAGGGCCCCAGGAGGGTGATGAGCTCACCCTCCTGGATCTCCAGGCTAAGTTCGCGGACGGCCGCGACGCTGCCGAACCGCTTGACGAGACCCCGCAGCGTGATCGACGACATCAGTGCTCTAGCGGCCGACGATCTCGCGGTTCCATTTGTCGATCATCTGCTCGCGGGCGCCCGCGTTGACCCAATCCCAGTCCCACCTCATGATCTGCCGGATCTGCGCCTGGGTATGCACGGGGATTTCCGTGGCGAGCTTCCCGGCGATCTTCACGGTCTTGTTCGCCGGCGTCCACCAGAACGACGCGGACCACTTCTCCTGGACCGGCTTGGAGAGGAAGTAGTTGACGAACTTGAAGGCCAGTTCTTTGTTCGTCGAGCCGGCCAGGACGTTCGTGTCCTGCTCGAACATGAACACGCCTTCGCGCGGGAAGACCCACTGGATCGGCACGCCCTGGGACTTCAGGCGTGACGCGGCCGGCGCATCGAGGATACCCACCTCCGATTCGCCGCGCGTAAGGAGGATCTCCATGTCGCCCGAGAAGTCGGTCTGCCGGAACGGCCGGAGCTCGGCGATCTTGGAGATGGCGAAGTCGATGTCCCGGTCGTTGCCCTTGAAGATACGCGAGACCAGCATCGTGAACATCGGGTTCGCCGAGTTGGCGATGCTGTAGATGACGAGCTTGCCCTTGTAAGCCGGGTCCCAGAGGTCCTTCCACGACTTGGGGACCTTGGTGATCAAGTCGGTGCGGTAGGCGATGCCGAGCGGGCCGACGAGGCTGATCACGCCCATGTCGTCCTTGATCCGCAGCTCAGGCCAGACGTCCTTGAGGTTCGGCACCGCCTCCGGCGTCAGCTTCGTGAAGAACCCTTCCTTGCGGATGGCCGACACCCACGTCGTGTTGGCGATGATCACGTCGAACGGTGGGTTGTTCCGGCCCGCGGCCCGGATCTTGGCGACCCAGTCGCGGGAGAGCCCCACCGACAGCTCCACCTTTGCGCCGGTCTCGCTCTCGAACCCCGGCAGGATCTCCTTGCGCAGGAACTGTTCCCACGGGCCGCCGTAGCTCGTTACCACGAGCGTGCCGGCCCCGGCCGCCTTCGTCGCACCCGCGCCGAACGCCCCCAGCATAAGCAGCACGACGAGCGCGGCGAGCATCTTCCTCATCCCTTCCACCCCCTCCGCTTCTGAGTGCCTGCCCCATCCATCGCTTGCGCGATCTCCTGCGACGCCTGCCTCAGCCTGTCCACCACCTGCGGGACGCGCGCCACCGGCAGGCGCGAGACCGGACCCGCCACCGCGAGCCCCCCCATCAACTGCCCCGCACTCTCGATCGGCACGGCAATCCCCACCACGCCCGGGGTCAGCTCGCCGACCGAGTACGCGTAGCCGCGCCGACGGATACGCTGGAGCTCCGCGCGCAGCTCCCGGGGATCGGTCGTCGTTCTCG
>MENB01000100.1:142-254 GCA_001768125.1 Armatimonadetes bacterium RBG_19FT_COMBO_69_19 | reverse complement strand
GCACTTTGTTGGACGCTCCGGCGTGCAGCGGCCACGGCGTGCCGACGGGAAAGGTCAGCTTGAGTGGCGCGCCGCTCGCCACCATGTCGATGACGATCGCCGACCGGCCTTC
>MENB01000100.1:0-133 GCA_001768125.1 Armatimonadetes bacterium RBG_19FT_COMBO_69_19 | reverse complement strand
GAGGAACGCGGATTCCCCCGTTTCCTCCACCAGCCGCCGGAGCCGCGGGCGCGACACAGCGCGCAGGTCGACGCCGGCGAGGGCCACCTGGCCGAGCCGGGCCAGCGCCAGGCTCAGCCGATAGACCTGGTCT
>MENB01000099.1:9138-9247 GCA_001768125.1 Armatimonadetes bacterium RBG_19FT_COMBO_69_19 | reverse complement strand
CGGCACTGTGGCGGAAGATCGCGGAGAGACGGTATGAGTGACGTCGTGTACCTCGCCCCACGATCCCTGGATGATGCGCTGGCCGCGCTGCGGGATCTCGGGTCCGCAG
>MENB01000099.1:7998-9010 GCA_001768125.1 Armatimonadetes bacterium RBG_19FT_COMBO_69_19 | reverse complement strand
AATGAACGTGTGATCACTATCGGCGCCCTCGCCACGCATGCCACCATCGTACGCCACCCCCTCATCCGCCGCTGGGTGCCGCTGCTGAGCGAGGCGGCCGGGCAGATCGGCGGCGGCGTCCAGGTGCAGAATCGGGGGACGATCGGGGGCGCGGTCTCGGCCGCCAATCCCGCCTATGACCTTCCGGCTTGCCTGGTGGCCCTGGACGCGGTGTGCGTCATGACCGGCGCGCAGGGGACACGACGAGTTCCCGCCGCATCATACTTCATCGGCCCCGGCCGGACCGCGCGGCGTCCCGAAGAGCTGCTTATGGCATTTGAGGTAGCTCCGCAGGCCACGCACTCAGGGTCGGCGTACGTGAAGCTGAGATTCACAGACGGTGGATACAACATCGCCGGCGCGGCCTGCGTCCTCACCGTGGCGGTGGATGGTATCTGTGCGAAGGCGGCGCTTGCCCTGTCGGGCGTGGCCGAGGTGCCTCTGCGGCTTCGTTCCGTGGAAGCCGTGCTGACCGGCGCGCGCATCACGGAC
Organism: Armatimonadetes bacterium RBG_19FT_COMBO_69_19; assembly: GCA_001768125.1. Classification (GTDB taxonomy): domain Bacteria; phylum Sysuimicrobiota; class Sysuimicrobiia; order Sysuimicrobiales; family Kaftiobacteriaceae; genus Kaftiobacterium. Next base: position 8,479 of record MENB01000099.1, on the reverse strand, counting down.
GACACACTGGCCGGTTTGGCCGCCGCTGCGTTCTCGTCGGTCAACGCACCAATCAGCGACGTCATGGCGGACGGCGACTATCGCCGGGCGATGGCCGGCGCCATGGCCCTGCAGGCGGTGGAACGTGCATCGGCGCGGGCGCTCAGCGGGGCGGAGCCGTGACCCTGCTGCGCATCCACCTGGTCGTGAACGGCTCGGCCCGCGAGGTGGAGGTCGATTCCCGACGCCCGCTCGTCCACGTCCTCCGCGACCAACTCGGTCTGACCGGCACGCGATTCGGCTGCCTGACGGGCCACTGCGGAGCGTGCACTGTACGCCTCGAAGGCCGCGCGGTCAAATCGTGCACGATCCTCGCCGCGAGCGCCGATGGCCAGCAGATTGAAACGATCGAGGGCGTCGCCCACGACGGCAATCTTCATCCCGTGCAGCGGGCCTTCTGGGAGCACTTTGGATTCCAGTGCGGCTTCTGTACGCCGGGGAT
>MENB01000099.1:7728-7974 GCA_001768125.1 Armatimonadetes bacterium RBG_19FT_COMBO_69_19 | reverse complement strand
GGACGAGGCGACGATCCGGGAGGCGCTCGCCGGGAACCTGTGCCGGTGCACCGGCTATCAGGCGATTGTCGACGCGATCCTGGCAGCGGCCGACGTGCGTGTGAAGGATCCCAGCGGAGGCACAGTGAGATGAAGATCTGGTTCCAGAAGCATGTCGTGGCGGGCCGGATGCCGGGGCTGGATCGCGCCCTCGACAGCCATCTCCGGCGGCTTGCTCGTCCCGGGACTGCGGTCGAATTCCACACG
>MENB01000099.1:5380-7696 GCA_001768125.1 Armatimonadetes bacterium RBG_19FT_COMBO_69_19 | reverse complement strand
CCCTGTTTGCGACCTACTTCTCGCTGCAGGCGGTCCGGGCCCAGCGACAGGGTTACGATGCCTTTGTCATCGGTACTGCGCAGGATCCCGGGCTCACGGAGGCGCGGGCCTGGGCGTCCATCCCTGTGCTTGGGTTCGGCGAGACGGCCATGCACGTCGCCGCAATCATCGGCCAGCGCTTCGCCTTCGTGGGATTCATTCCCGAGCTTGCCGAGCCGCTCGCTTCGAACGCCCGTCGCTATGGGCTGGGTGACCGCCTCATGCCGTTCCGTGCCGTCGAGGGAGGTCCCGAGATAGTGGAGCGGAGTTTCTCCGGGGACGTGACACCCTTTATGGAGTCTTTCAGCAGGGCGTCGCACCAGGCGATTGAGGCTGGGACCGATGTCATCATTCCAGGCGACGGCCTGACGAACGAGATCCTGGTCATGGCCGAAGTGCGGGCCGTCGACGGTGTGCCCGTCGTCGACGCGAACGGTCTGCTCCTCAAGATGGCGGAACAGTTCGCCGATCTGTTCCGGGCGGGAGTGATCGGGAAGCCGGCCACCGGGTACTACAACCGCCGGCCGGACGACGCGATCATCGACCACTTGCTGCGCCTGTTCGCACCCCGCGCGTTTCCTCTCCACGACTAAGCCGCGCGGGGCTACTCGCACACCAGAGCGTCGATCAGGTTCTGCTTGGAGAAGTGGCCGCTCGTGATCACGGGCCACCACGTCTCCCCTCCCAGCAACTCACGCCGGATCCGTGCCGGCTCGACACCCTTCGCCCGGCGCTCCCGCGCGTCGTCCCGCAGGCGCTCCATGAAGTCGAGCTTGCGCTGCAGGGCCGCCCGGCCGTCCTCGATGACCTTCCCGCTCGCGCAGAATAGTGTGGTCACCGGAAGGGCGAGGACGCTTCGCAGTGACGCGATCGTCTGATGCGGATCCTCGTCGGAGCGCAGCACCTTCACGTGGGCGCTCAAGAACAGGTCGCCCGCGAACAGCCACCCATGCCGCTCCTCAAAGAGACTGATGTGGTCGGGGCTGTGCCCGGGTGTATGCAGTACGCGGAAGTGGTAGGCGCGCGTGACCACCTCACCACCGATGGGGAAGGCGCTCGATGCAGGTTGACGGCCCCATGTGACCCACTGATACGGGCGCTGGTGTGGGGGATGGGCGAGGATGTCGAGGGCGAGGGGATGGGCCAGCGGCGTGATGCCGCGCGACCGGAGGAGCGGCGTCGCGCCGGCGTGATCCTCATGCGCGTGGGTGAGGACGGCCTGGCGCACCTCGAGGCCGGAGAGCATCCGCGCCAGCTCCGGGGCGGTGACCGGGGGCCCGTCGTCGAGCAGCAGGCCGTCGAGGTAGTAGGCGCACGCGACATACAATGGCCGGCCGAAGACGGTGCGTGCCATCGCCAGCTGCGTGACGTCGCCGAAGCGGCGAACGCGGATCATCCCACGGGGACGGCGGCAGACCGGAGGACGCGGACGCCGATCGGCTCGATGCGTCCCTTCAGGTCGAGGAAGCGGTGCTCGTGCGCGTTCAGGTCGAGGCCCGACGCGGTAGCCGCAGCGTCGCTCACCAGGATCTCACCGGCGGCCGCCAGGCCGACGAGGCGCGAGGTCACGTTCACGTCATCGCCGAGCGCGGTGATGTCGGTCACGGTGTCTTCGGTTCCGACCACCCCATAGTAGGCGCGCCCGGTGTGCAGGCCGATGCCCACGGGGATCCACGGACCGACCGGCGCGCCGTGGCCGGTGGCCTCGAGGAGGCGGTGCGCCGTTTCGATCGCCACCCGGGCGTGGTTGCCTAGGAAGGGCGGGAAGAACGCCACGACCTCGTCGCCCACCAGCTTGTCCACGAACGCGTCGCGATCGATGATGAGGTGGTTGGCCACTTCGTAGAAGCGGTTGAGCAGGCGGGAGAACTCCGAGGGAGACATCCGTTCGGCCAGCGCAGTCGAGCCGCGCACGTCGGCGAACATGAAGCTCATCGGGATCTCCGCCCCGCCGCGATGCTTTCGAATGTACACCTCGCACATGTTGCAGAAGCGGGGGTTCTTGGAGGACGGGCCGAAGCCGACCTGACGCATCACCATCCCACCGGCGCCTTTGAAGGGGGCGCTGCACAACTTGCAGCGGGGATCGTGCGGCAGCAGGCGGAACAGGCGGCGCTCCCAGAGGGGCATCGGGTCGAGCCCGTGGAGGTAGTCGGCCCAGGATTCGTCGGGATGCTTGGGCTTTCCCATGCCGCCACCTTTCCTTCTGCGGCCGGGCACTCCTCCAGGACGCCGGTAACGCCTAGGTCGCCTGCTTCGCGGTCCGCCCCCGGGGCT
>MENB01000099.1:5095-5292 GCA_001768125.1 Armatimonadetes bacterium RBG_19FT_COMBO_69_19 | reverse complement strand
CACGGCTGAGGAGACGACGCCGACGATTGGGACGAGGAACGCGAAGGCGCTGGCGGGTCCGGCCCCGATCCGCTTCACGCCTTCATTGAAGAACACGAACGCGAACACCGTCCCGAAGACGGCCAGGAACAGCACGCCGAGCCAGGCCGCGGCCGGGGCAACGGCCAGCGCCAGCCAGCCGCGCTCCGCGATGCTGA
>MENB01000099.1:4705-4992 GCA_001768125.1 Armatimonadetes bacterium RBG_19FT_COMBO_69_19 | reverse complement strand
GCACAGCGCCCCGACGATGAAGAAGGCGTCGCCGAGCAGGCGGTTCTGAGATTGGTCGCCGTCCGGCCGCACGACGAGATACAGCCCGCCGAAGGCGACGGCGAATCCGGCCGCCTCCCGCCACCCGATCCGCTCCTGTAAGACGAGCCAGGCGCAGAGCACGGTGAACACCGGGGCCAGGCCCGGGACGATGATCGCGCCGTCGCTCGCCGGGGCCATCGTGAGCCCGTACAGAAAGAGGACGTTGTAGATCGCGATCGCCGTCGCCCCCATCATGAGGATGACCG
>MENB01000099.1:0-4695 GCA_001768125.1 Armatimonadetes bacterium RBG_19FT_COMBO_69_19 | reverse complement strand
CCGCGCGATGCGGTGCCCGCGGTGGCCCTGCGCTCGCGCCCACCCCCACAAAAGGGCTGAGGCGATGAGGAACCGGACCGCGGCGATCGTCAGCGGCGGCAGGGCCTCGACGGCCACGTGGCCGGCGACCCACGTTCCCCCGAAGCAGAGGGCGGAGAGGGTCAGGATGACGTACGCGCTCACCGGCCGGGGCGCCTACTGGTAGGCCATGACCAGGATCTGCCGCTCGCGTGGGAGCGTCGACGCCGACAGCGTCACGCTGGTCCCGATGCGCTGCACCCCGCTCTTCCCAGCGAGATACCCCTGCTCGTCCGCGCCGGGCCATGTGGGGCGTGCGGCGGTTTTGTAATGCATCGGGATCACGAGGCGAGGCTGGATCTGCTCGGTGATCTGCGTGGCTTCCGCCCCGCCGATCGTGAAGGGCGCGCCGCCGACGGGGATGAGCAGGACGTCGATGCGGCCGAGGGCGCGGAGCTGCGTGTCGGTCAGCGCGGCCTGGCCGAGGTCGCCGAGGTGGGCGATACGGAGGCCGCTGGCCTCGACGACGAACAGCGCGTTGAATCCGCGGCCGCTCGTGCCGCCCTCATTGTCGTGGAACGACGGCACGCTGTAGACGAGCGCGTCCCCGACCCGCTCGCGGATCGTGTTCCAGGCCAGCGGGGTGGTCGTGATGCCCCGGAAGACTTTCGCTCCGCCGCCGATGAGGGCGGCGTTGTTGTGATCGCCGTGCTCGTGCGTGATGAAGACGGCGTCGGCCTCCACGCCCGACGGCAGCGGGAATCCGATGTTGCCGAACGGATCGAGGACGATGCGGGCGCCCCCAACCGTGGTGATGACGAAAAAGGACTGCCCATAGTACCGTAGCGTGACCGCATCGGCCGCCGCGAAACCCGCGCCGGCGCCCAGCGTGAGGAGCACGGTCACGGTCAGCCAGCTCAGACGTGGCAGCATCCGGGACACCTCCCAGGGGGTTTCCATATACAACCCGGGGCGGCGCAGATTTCTTCCTATTTCCCGGTAGGCTGTTTCGCGGTGCGCTGCTGCCGTGCGCTGTCGGCCAACCGGGAGGCGATCCGGAGGGCCTGGGCCATGGGGCGCGGGTCGGCCCCGCCCTGACCGGCGATGTCGAACGCCGTCCCATGCGACGGCGTGACCATGACGAAGGGCATCCCGACGCCGACGCTCACGCCCATCTCGAAGCCGAGCAGCTTCGTGGCGATCTGGGCCTGGTCGTGATACATCGAGACGACGACGTCGAAGCGTCCGGCGCGCGCCTGACGGAAGATGTGGTCGGCCGGGATCGGGCCCATGGCGTTGATCCCTTCGGTGATCGCGGCGACCACCGCGGGGGTGATGACACGCTCCTCCTCGTCGCCGATCAGCCCGCCTTCCCCCGCGTGGGGGTTGAGCGCGGCGACGCCGATCCGCAGCTCGCTGCCGCCGGCGGAGCTGGCGACCCGGTGCGCCAGGCGGATCGTGCGGAGCACCTGCTCCTTCGTGATCGAGCGCGCCACGTCGCGCAAAGGGACGTGCGAACTCGCCCGTGCCACCCAGAGCAGCCGTCCGGATTCGGGGGCGGCGGGGTGGGGGATGACGTTCATCTCGTCGTGCTCTTCCACGCGGGCGAGCTTCGCGCAGAACTCATACTCGTCGCGCACCGGATATCCGGCCCGGATCAGGGCCTGCTTGTTGAGCGGACCGAAGACGAGACCGTCCACGGCGCCCTCGAGGGCCAGGCCGACCGCGCGTTCCATCCAGGTCCCGGCGGCCCGACCAGCGGCGGGGCTCATCTCACCGAGCTTCCAGGTGCGATCAGAGGCGAGCACATCGAGGAACGGGACGCCGTCCCGGGTGACGCGCGCGGGGTGGGTCGCCGTTCGGGGCGGGAGAGTCACCCCGGCGATCCGCTGGGCCTGCTCCCAGACCTGAGCATCGCCGACGAGGAGGAGGTCATCGTCCGGAGGCTGGGCGGCCAGCGCCCTGGCCAGGACCTCCGGGCCGATCCCCGTGGGATCGCCGATCACGACCGCGAGCTTCGACATCGCTACCCCCTGCGAAGGAGTTCTCGGCCGGGCGAGGTATATTGTATACCAACCCCGCTGTCCCCGCTGTGCAGAGGTGCCGGTATGGGAGTGACCGAGCAGCTCGCGCGCTTCACGCTCGAGACCACCCGCATCCCCGACGAGGTCCGCCGTCTCGGCACCAATCACCTGGTCGATGGGATCGCCGTGATGCTCGCCGGCGCTACCGAGGAGAGCGGGCGGCTCGTCCGCGCGCACCTGCGCGAGCTCGGAGGCAAGGAACAGGGCACGGTGCTTGGCGCGACCCTCCGCGCTCCGCTGCAGTCCGCCGCATGGGCCAACGGCACGGCCGGCCATGCGATGGATTACGACGACACGCAGCTCGCCACCGATCCGCAGAGCGTGTACGGCCTGCTCACCCACCCCACGGTCCCGGTGCTGGCCGGGGCGCTGGCTGCGGCCGAGGGGACCGGAGCCTCCGGGGCGGCCCTGCTGGACGCCTACCTCATCGGGGTGGAAGTGGCCTGCCGTGTGGCCGATGCCGTGAATCCGCGCCACTACCGCGACGGCTTCCACTCCACGGCGACGATGGGCGGCTTCGGCGCGGCGGCGGCCGCGGCGCGCCTGTTCGGCTGCGACCTGGACACGACGCTGCGTGCCTTCGGGCTGGCGGCGAGCATGAGCGCGGGGCTGCGCGAGAACTTCGGCACGATGACCAAGCCGTTCCACGCGGGCCGGGCGGCCGAGAACGGGCTGTTCGCGGTGCTGCTGGCCCGCCGGGGATGGACGGCGGCGAAGGACATCCTCGAAGCGAAGCGCGGCTTCTACAGCGCGGCCTCCGGCGGGTACGACCCCTCGAAGATCGAGGGCAAGCTCGGCGCCCCGTACTTCTTCATCGAGCCCGGGATCTCGATCAAACCCTATCCGTCGGGGTCGCTGTCGCACCCGGCGCAGGACACGCTGTTGGACCTGGTGCGTGAGTACGACATCAGGCCGGAGCAGGTGGAGCGTATCGACGTCGGGGTCAACTCCCACGTCCCGAACGCCCTCATCCACACCCACCCGACCACGGCGCTGGAGGGGAAGTTCAGCCTCCAGTTCCAGATGTCGATCGGTGTTCTGGAGCGCGCTGCCGGCATCGCCCAGTTCGTTGACGCGAAGGTGCGCGAGCCGCGGACCCGGGCGATGATGGAGCGGGTTCACGTGTACGTCGATCCCGAGATCGAGGCCCTCGGCTACAACGAGATGCGGATGAAGGTGCACATCACCCTGCAAGACGGCCGGAAGCTCTCCGGGTATGCGGAGGCGGCGAAGGGCCATCCGAAGAAGCCGATGAGCCGATCTGACCTGCGGGAGAAGTTCATGGACTGCGCCTCGCTGGTGATGACCTCGCAGCAGGCCGAATCCGCCCTCGAGCACCTGTGGGCGATCCGCGAGATCGATCGCGTCACCGACCTCACGCCGATGCTCGTGGGGACCGCGCCGTGAAACGCTACCGCCTCGCTGTTATCCCCGGGGACGGGATCGGCCGCGAGGTCATCCCCGAAGGGATCAAGGTCCTCCAGGCGGCGGGCCGGCGCTTCAACTTCGGCATCGACACGGTCGAGTTCCCCTGGAGCTGTGCCTACTACCTGCAGCACGGCGAGATGATGCCCGCAGACGGCCTGGCGACGTTGCGGGATTTCGCCGCCATCTACCTCGGGGCCATCGGCGATCCGCGGGTACCGGACCATGTGTCGCTGTGGGGGCTGCTGCTGCGCATCCGCAAGGCCTTCGACCTCTACGCCAACGTGCGCCCGATCAGGCTGCTGGAGGGGATCGCCTCGCCGCTGGCCGGCCGGACGCCCGCGGACGTGGACATCCTGTTCGTGCGGGAGAACACCGAGGGCGAGTACTCCGGCCTGGGCGGCCGGCTGAATGCCGGGACCCCGCACGAGGTGGCCCTCCAGACGACGGCGTTCACGCACCGCGCGACGAAGCGCATCCTGACGTACGCGTTCGACGCCGCTCGCGCGCGGCGCAAGCGGCTGGCCCACGTGACCAAGTCGAACGCGTTGCAGTATACGGCGGTGATGTGGGATGAGGTCGCCGAGGACGTCGCCCGCGACTATCCGGATGTGCAGGTCCGGAAGCTCCACGTCGACGCCGCAGCCTACCAGATGGTGCTGCACCCGGACTGGTTCGACGTCATGGTCGGCTCGAATCTCTTCGCGGACATCCTTACCGATCTCGGCGCGGCCCTGCAGGGCAGCCTCGGCCTCGCCGCGAGCGCGAACCTCGATCCGACGCGCGCGGCGCCCTCGATGTTCGAGCCGGTGCATGGCTCGGCCCCAGACATCGCGGGGAAAGGCATCGCGAATCCTATGGCCGCGATATGGACGGCGTCGATGATGCTTGAGCACCTCGGAGAGACCGTCGCGGCCGCCGCTGTGTTCGATGCGCTGCGCCAGGTCGTCCGAAGCGCCGAGGTCCGGACGCCAGATCTCGGCGGCCGCGGCACGACGACACAGGTCGGCGACGCGGTGGTGGAGGCCCTGCGCGCATGAAGGACCTGCTCGTCACGGACAACCTGCCGGCGCGGGAGCTCGTCTTCCGCAAGCTGCGCGAGGCGATCCTCATCGGGCGCTTCCAGCCTGGCCAGCGGCTCCGCGAGCGCGAGCTGGTGAACCGCATG
>MENB01000098.1:3041-5601 GCA_001768125.1 Armatimonadetes bacterium RBG_19FT_COMBO_69_19 | reverse complement strand
CGTTCGTGTAGAGCTTGCCGCTCGCGTCGCAGTTGAGCGTGACGTAATCGCCGTCCGCTCCGCCGCTCGAGGCCGCCGTGTCGCGCCGCACCGCGCCCGCGAGCATGAGCGATTCGCCGCCCGCGCTGGCCGCGTCCTCCGCATACTGCGTGGCTCCCTCCAGGATCGCGACCTTAAGGTTGCCGCTGCCCGACAGCGCCGCCGGCAATCCCCCCGCCAGCAGCGCCTCGACGCCGTCCACGTAACTGAGCAGCGTATTCAGGTCGTTCGTGAGCCGCCGCAGCTTCGCGCTGAGACTGCCCACCGCCCCGGCGGCGACCATCGCGTCCGCGTTCGCCCCGAGCGGATCCGCCGGCAGCGTATCCACGTTCTGGTGGGGGGTATGGACCCCCGCGTTGTCGGTCGTCTTGATGACCCGGCTCGCGTTCAGACCATCCTTGATGTCCAGATTATTCGCCACCGAATATTTCCTCCTCAAAGGCCGTGGCGCGTGGCTCGTGGTTAGTGAAAGTCAAGGTCAAATGCTTTTGACTTTGCCCTTACGAGCCACGCGCCACGCGCCACGAGCCACTAAAACACCATAGGAACATACTGGCTGTTCGTGTCCTTGCTGAAGTCCAGGTTCGGGCCGACCGTCACGTACGGATGACTCGGAACGCGTATCACCACGTCCTGCGCCGTCACGTCGCCCAGGGTCTGCCCCGGACTGACGCACTTGACCTTCACCGTCTGGCCGACCAGGCTGTCGTCTACGCTGACCCGGGCGACGGCCCGCGAGAGGAGCACGAACGCCTCCCCGATCCCGTGGCCCGTCATCGGCGTGTCGCGCCGGCCCCGCAGGATCGTTGTCAGGGTGTACGCCCCGCCGCCGCCCGCCGCCGCCGTCGTGAAGCCGGCGACCTCCTCCCCGACCAGGATTGCGTTGTCATAGGTCAGCTCCACATCCGTCTTGCTGGTGCTCTCCAGCGTGCCCGTGGTGTCCAGCGTGACGTCGAGCGTGGTCGCGCCCTCCCAGGCGTTGGAGGCGACGCCGTCCGGGAGGAGGGAGGCGGTCTCCCCGAAGACAGACCGGTCGAAGATGTTCCCGGCGTCCAGATAGGTCGTCCCGCCGTCCGGACTGTAGTAGATCGCGCATCCGTCCCATCCGTCGCCCCCCGACGCCGCGACGTAGAAACCGGCCCGCAGGCCGTCCTCCTCACGCAGCTCGTACCCGCTCCAGGCATAGAACAGGGTCGGCACCACCGCATCCAGCGCCGGCACGCCCGCCGCCTCCGGCGTGCCCCCGACCACGCTCTGGTCCAGGATGCCGGTCACGTCATCATCCCGCACCGCCGAGAAGCGTAGCTCCCCGAACAGCCCGATGTCCATCCCGACGATCCGGCAGCGCTCGTTGACGCCGTTGACCGGCAGCAGGACCGGGCTGCCCGGACAGAGCTTCAGCCACTTCGGTCCGAGCGCGTATCGGTGCGAGGTCCGTTCCAGCCACTCGCCATACAGGAGGCGCTCGGCGGTCTGGCGCGCGTCGTCGTCCGTCATCGCCAGGGGCGCCTGGACCGTGTGCGCCTCCTGCACGTCGCCTTTCGTGTACCGGACGGCTCCCTGCGAGGTCTGCTCGTAGGTGCGCTTTGTAACGTCCGCATCATACCGGAAGTAAGCCAGGTCCAGACGCCCGGGCAGCTCCAGGTCCTGCCCGCGTTTTGTCTCTAGACGGGTCGGCGGATCCCCGCGGCCCTCGCTCCAGACGTGCGCGCCGAGATCGTCCTCCGCGATGGTGGCCGCCTCCGGACAGCCCCGCGGGATGGCGATCAGCATCCCGTCTATCTCCGCCAGGTCGGTCGCTCCCACCCGCAGGACCGGCTCCAGCGCGCTCCGGGCGGCGGTGCGCTGCGCGATCACGAACCCGATGATGCGGTGCTCCGCCTCCTCAAAGGACGTGTCGCTCTCGGCGATCCCGACCTGCTCGGCCAGGTCCCGGAGGATGTCCGCCACGGAGCTGCCTGGCGCTTCCACCTCAAACGACATCGAGGGGATGCGGTTGCCCCAGTCGGTCAGCAGCAGGTCCTCGAACACCGCGTAGGCGATCCCCCGGTAGGCGGGCACGTTCCCCGCCCCTAAAGCAGCCTCCATCAGCGGATCGACCGCTTGCTCCTCTGTGCCGGTGTAGACCGTGATGTCATGCTTGCTCGATGGCGTCGAGTCGACGTCGTAGATGAGCTTGTCTTCCGCCCAGATGCGCCTTACACCCCGGATCGGTCCCCGGCAGATCGCCATCGCGCAGGAGACGGTGTAGGTGTACTCGTTGACCGTGACGCCGCCGCCCCCCTTGCCGCCCTCCTCGCGGCTCGTCACGTGCTCGACCAGGTCCGTGGACCAGAGCATGTTCCCGCCGACGCGCGCGCAGCCAAAGCACTGCGGGATCATCACGCCGTACCCGGAGCCGGTGATGCGCAGGTCGTCCAGCTTCCCCCGGTCCTGCGCCCCCATCTTCGGCGGAAAGAGCATCCCGGCGAGGGAAACTCCGACAGAGAACCCCATCATCGGGTTCCCGAAGATGCTCCCG
>MENB01000098.1:1511-2976 GCA_001768125.1 Armatimonadetes bacterium RBG_19FT_COMBO_69_19 | reverse complement strand
CGTTGATTCATCCTTCATCCTTCATCCCTCATCCTTCCACCGATAGGTGGCGACAAGCCGCCTTCTCCACGCTCCCGCCAAAGCGTGCTCGACCACCCGCCCGACGCTCTGATACGTGTGAATGAACCGCTCCACGTTCGTTTCCTCGCCTTTGCCGTTACGAGCCACGAGCCACGCGTCACGAGCCACTTCCGTCACCATCCCCACGTGCTGCGCGCTGCCGCGCATGGAAAAGAGCAGCAGGTCGCCGGGCCGGGCTGCACCATCCGGCACGCGCTCGCACACCGCCTCGATCTGCCGCTGGAGCCTATCCGGGTTGACGATCCGGCTGTAGTGTACGTCCTCGTAGTCCGTCAACCCGATGTCGTGCGCCGCGCAGAGGAGCAACCCGACACAATCAAGCCCCTGCCGCGAACGCCCCGCATGGACAAACGGAACGTTCAGGTAAGACCTGGCCGCTCCGACCAGCCGTTCCTCTATACCCGTTGCCTTTCTCCGTGTTCTCCGTGTCCTCCGTGGTTGATGGCTATTGACGTTACCCGGACGGCGGCCGTCCCCGCCGGATCAGCTTGTCCGTTCCGGGGACATAGGGCTCCGCTCTCATATTGATGACATTGGCAAACCGGCTCTTACAGATGTCAAAGGTCCGGTTGCAGCCGGCCTCCAACGTCGCCGTGTCCCCGACCTGTACCGTGAAGGGGAACGCCTCCTGCATCTTCAGGAGCGCCTCGCCGCCGACCAGCGTGTGGACCTTGATCTCCCGGCTCAGGCCGTTATTCAGGCCGCTCGTGAAGGTCACCTTGCCGTAGTCAAAGTAGCCGCTCGCCTCCGCGCTGGCCCCGAAGGTGAACTGCCGGTCGCTGTCCACGTCCGTCACCGTGCGCGCAAACTGGTAGTCTGTGATGTCTTTTGCGTCGGCGAACAACCCTCCCGGCGCGCACTGGCTGTCCCCCAGGGCCTTCACCCGGCACGTCGGGCTGGTCAGGTCACCGATCTGCTGCGCCAGGCGCTGCATCTGGCTGCGCACCTCCGCGGTGTACTTCCCGTCCTGGATCGTGATCTCCCCGAGGGTCCCCTTCAGGAGCGTCACCGCGCCATCGGAGAGCGAGTCCCAGTTGACCAGCATGAGCGTGATGTCCGCGCCGTCATACCGGCCCGCCAGCAGGTCCGTCTCCGCCACCGCATCGCTCTGCAAGAGGCCAAAGACGTCCAGGTTGTCGATGCCCGTCCCCAGCTCCTGCCGGAGGGCCGTCGCTTCGACCGCCGAAAGCGCCTCGTAGGTCGTTCCGCTAAACGTCAGGTCCCGGTCGTGGGTCGTGAAGCCCAGGATCGTCCCGTCCGTCCGCTCGACCTTGACGCAGACCGCGATGGTCAGACTCTCGCCCGCCAGGTGTGTCGTCATCTCGGCGCTGAGCGTGCGCAATACTCCCGGACAGCAGCCGTCGACGTGCTCCCCGAACGGGTA
>MENB01000098.1:1145-1459 GCA_001768125.1 Armatimonadetes bacterium RBG_19FT_COMBO_69_19 | reverse complement strand
GGCGCGGACTTCCAGATCCCGACGTCTGAGATCCCCCCGTTCAGGATGTTGTAGCCGGGTTCCGCGGGACTATAGCCCCCGATCCGGAAGGGGAGGTCAGCGGTGTAGATGCCTCCGGCGAGCGCCTGCGAGTAGATCGTGCCGTTGTTGACCTGCAGGTTGACCGTGTTGGCAACGGCGTCGTGCCAGAACACCACGAAATAGGGGACGCCATCGGTCGCCACAGGACCGGCCAGGTTGATGATATCCGCCCCATTACTGGTATACTGGCAGCCGATCTTATGGTCCGTCCAGTTAAAGAGGAGGTTGTAGCC
>MENB01000098.1:0-1085 GCA_001768125.1 Armatimonadetes bacterium RBG_19FT_COMBO_69_19 | reverse complement strand
AGGCGAGCGTAAAATCGTTATCTCCGATCCCCAGATCCGTATCGCCTTCGCGTAACAACTCGGCGGTCGTATCGAAGTCGGCAGCGTAGCCGAGCAATCCCTTCCGGTGTCCGACGGTTAAGCTCCGGTCCTCCACCAGGTCCTTCCCGCCGCAGGTCGCGTCGTACCGGTCGATCCCCGGCCCCTCCCGCAGCTTCCAGTACACCAGCAGCGTATCCAGCAGCCCCATTTAGCCGTTGTCCTTGCCGTTTCTAACCACGAGCCACGAGCCACGAGCCACTAGACTCGCAGCTCCACGATCGGCACGCTCCAGCTTCGCACCGTCACCGCATCCTGCTTCATCTGCATCTGATCGGTATCAAAGCGCACCGGCACGTCGAACTCGAACGTCGCCGTCGGCACGTACCCGGGCGCCGCGGCGAACGTGCAGACGCCGGTCGCGCTGGCCAGGCTCCACGCGACCGCGCTGAGGGATGCGTTGCCGGGCGTCTCCAGCGCGGAAAAGTCGGCCGTCAGCGCCAGGGTCGTATTGCGCAGGTCGCCGACAAAGGTGATCGTGTAGGGACCGCCCGCCGAGCCGGTGACCGTCGCGTTGCCGCTGCCGACCGAAGAGAGGCCCGTCAGCGCCGTCTGCACCGTCGCCGCGCTCGCGTTGTAGGCGATCTCTCCCGTCGTCTGGCTGTTGAACGTCAGGTGGAAGTGCCCCGACGCCTGCGCGCCGAGCGTTACCGTATACGAGGGTAGCACCTCTACTCCCGTGCCCGGATGATAGAGCTGCACCGTGCCCGCGACCGGCTTGTTGATCTCCCGCGTGTGGGTGATCGCGCCGGAGGTGTAGACCTTCTGCAGCTGGAAGGTGGTCGTGGTGATCTGCGCGGTGGCGTGCTTGGTCTCCACGTCGCCGATCTTGGAGGAGTAGTCGGCCCAGTCCTTGAACCGGAAGCCGCGCAGACGACCCTGCCGCGCGATGAAGAAGGCTGCCAGCACGTCTGCCTGCGCCCGGCTGCGGTCGTCGTACTGGATCTCCCAGCGCCGCCGCCCCTCGGCCCACTGCGCCACCCGCTGCTCCGCGCCGCTCCCCGTCA
>MENB01000097.1:4005-7995 GCA_001768125.1 Armatimonadetes bacterium RBG_19FT_COMBO_69_19 | reverse complement strand
CCGGCCCGCCGCGCGGCCATCTCCTGGTCGCCAATGATCACGGCGAACCGGGCGCCGAAGCGGTCCGCGCTTTTCATCTGCGCGCGCAGGCTGCGGCCCTCGATCTCACCCACCGCGTTCACGCCCCCCAGGCGGATGGCGTCCAGCAGGCGGAAGCCTTCGAGCGCGGCGCCATCTCCCGCCGTCGCCACGAAGGCGTCGAGGCCGCTCCGCCCGTCTGCGGCCGGGATCGAGAGACCCTCCGCCTCCAGCACCAGCAGCAGGCGCTCCAGCCCCTGGCCGAAGCCCACGCCGGGCGTGTGCGGGCCGCCGAGTTGCTCGGCCAGGCCGTCGTAGCGTCCCCCGCCGAGCATCGCGTTCTGCGCGCCCCCGAGCCGCCCGGAGTGGATCTCCACCGCGGTCCGCGTGTAGTAGTCGAGCCCGCGGACGATGTAGGGATCTTCAACGTAGCGGATGCCGATCACGCCGAAGAGCTGCTTGACCTGCGCGAAGTGCGCCCGGCAGGCCTCGCACAAGTAGTCCTGCATCAGCGGGGCACCACGGGCGCTCTCCTGATCCTCGGGTTCCTTGGACTCCAGGATCCGCATCGGGTTCGCGTCCAGCCGGCGACGGCTGTCCTTGCTCAGCGCGGCCGCGCGGGGCCGGAAGTACGCCCGCAGCGCCTCGAGGTAGCGCGGCCGGCACGCCGGATCCCCCACGCTGTTGATGCGCACCGTGACCTCGGTGAGGCCGAGGGACTGCATCAACCGGATGGGCAGGCTCAACACCTCAACGTCCGCCGCGGGCGCATCGGCGCCGATGATCTCGGCCCCGAACTGGTGGTGCATCCGGTACCGACCCTTCTGCGGGCGATCGTAGCGGAAGATCGGGGCGAGGTAGTACAGCCGCACCGGCTGCGGCCACGAGACCATCCCGTGCTCGAGGTAGGCGCGGACCACCCCCGCCGTGCCTTCCGGGCGCAGGCTCAGGCTGCGTCCGCTGCGGTCGGCGAACGTGTACATCTCCTTCTCGACGATGTCCGAGGTCTCCCCGGACGTGCGCTGGAAGACCTCGGTGTGCTCGACGACGGGGGTGCGGATCTCCCGGTAGCCGAAGCGGGCGGCCAAGGCGCGGGCGTGCGCCTCCAGCGCCTGCCATCGTCCGACATCATCCGGGAGGATGTCGTGCATCCCCCGCGGAGACTTCATCACCGGCTCAGTCATCCTCTCTCTCATACGGTTCTCCATCCGCCGTTCCCTGTCCCGAGTATGGTATGCTGCATGCCGGACGGTTTGGACGGAGGTGCGCAGGATGCAGGCGATCATCCTGGCCGGAGGCAAAGGCGAGCGGCTCCGGCCGTTCACGGAGGACCGGCCGAAGTGCATGGTCGAGATCCTCGGCGTGCCGCTGCTTGGTTACCAGCTGCAGTGGCTGTCCTCGCAGGGCGTCACGGACGTCATCATCTCCTGCGGGTATCGCCACGAGGTCATCCAGAATTTCTTCGGCAGCGGCGAGAAATGGAGCGTCTCGCTGCAGTATTCCGTGGAGTCGCAGCCGCTCGGCCGCGGTGGGGCGTTGCGCCTGGCCTTCGGCCTGCTGGCCCCCGGTGAAGACGTGTGTCTGGCGACGAACGGCGACGTCGTGACCAACGTCCGCCTGAAGCCGCTCGTGCAGGCCCACCGCCAGCTGGGATGCCTCGCCACCGTGGTCCTCGCCCCGTTCATCAGCCCGTACGGCATCGTCGAGGTCGACCCCGAAGACCACATCATCGCGTTCCACGAGAAGCCCGAACTCCCGTACTGGATGAACGCGGGCATCTACGTGCTCTCGCGAGAGATGGAACTGATGCTGCCTGAACAGGGCGATCACGAGGATTCCACGTTCCCGAATCTCGCCCAGGAGCGGCGGCTCGGGGCGTACAAATCCCGTTCCTACTGGCGCTCGGTGGATACCGTCAAGGACATCTCTGAGGTGTCGAAAGAGCTCGAGAAGCGCCTGATGACGTCGTTCCTCGCCTGACCGGTTCCAGTCCCCTCAGCCGACGGTGGGATGCCGCAGGTGCCATCGGGCTGCATCCTCGTAGGCCGTGCCCACGCGCAGGACCACCGCCTCATCGTGCGGCCGCCCCACGATCTGCAGCCCCGCGGGCAACCCCCGCTTCGTGAACCCGCAGGGGACGGACAACGCCGGGAGTCCCGTGACGTTGAAGGGGCTCGTGAACCGCGTCAGCTGGACGCTCATCGCGAGCGATGTCCCCGCCGAGGACTCCGGCTCCTCGTCGATGAGAGAAGCGGGGACCTGCGTCGTCGGCATCGCGAGCACGTCGCAGGCGGCGAACGCCTTCAGGAACTCCTGCCGGAGGAACGCCCGGGCCTTCAACCCGGTGACGTAGTCGGTGCCGCTGAGGAAGAGGCCGCGCAGGAGGCGGGTGCGAAGGTCCTCGCCGTAGTCCTCGAGATGCGTGCGCAGGTGGAGCTCGTGGAACGCCGTCGCTTCGACGGACATCACGACGCCGGCGACGTTCCCCGCATACGAGGCGGACGGTACCTCCACGTCGCGGACCACCGCGCCCAGGTCCCGCAGCGCCTCGACCGCCGCGGCAGCCAGGCTCTCCACCTCGGCGTCCACCCGTTCCCAGAAGAAGGCCCGGGGGACGCCGACGCGCAGGCCCGAAAGCTTCTCCTCGGAGCCGATCCCCTCCGCACGGCCCTCCCCCCGCCCCGCCATCACAGCGAGGAAGAGCGCGACGTCGCGCACGGTGCGCGCGAGGGGCCCGGCGTGATCGAGCGACCAGGAGAGCGGCACGATCCCACCGGTGGGGACGAGGCCGTAGGTGGGCTTGATCCCCGCCACCCCGCACAGTGAAGCCGGGATGCGAATCGAGCCCCCGGTATCGGTGCCCACCGCCCCCACGCAGAGCCCCGCCGCGACCGCCGCGGCGGAGCCGCCGCTCGATCCCCCGGGGATGCGGGTCCGATCCCAGGGATTCCGTGCCGGCCCGTAGTGCGGATTGATGTTCGTGACGCCGTAGGCGAACTCGTGAAGGTTCGTCTTCCCGATCAGGATCGCCCCCGCCGCTCGCAGCCGCCCAACGAGCGGCGCATCGGCGGCAGCCTGGCGGTGAAACGAGGGATGCGATGCGGCCGTCGTCGCAGTGCCGGCGACGTCGACGATGTCCTTCACCGCGACCGGCACGCCCGCGAGCGGACCGACCGGACGGCCGGCCCGCACGGCCTCGTCGATGCTGCGCGCCTGGTCGAGGGCGATGTCCGAGAGGATCTGCGTGAAGGCGTTGAGGCGCGGCTGCAGATGCTCGATGCGTGAGAGGAAGGCTTCGACCACCTGGCGGGCCGTGATGTCCGCGCGGCGAACTCGCCGCGCGATATCTATGGCGGACATGAAGTTGATCTCAGCGCCGCTCATCTGCGTCCGGAGCAAACGGAGACGCTTCGAGGTCGAGCGGGAGTTCCCTCAGACGCCGAGCAGCATCACGGATGCGCTCGACCTCGGACAAGAGGTCGCCGATGCGCACTCGCGTGAGCGGCAGTCCCAGCGTCTCGGCGGCGCGCAGGAGATCGTCTTCCGTCATTGGAGCGCGATGCCTGCGTTCACGGATTCGACGGTGACCCCGTGGCGCGAGCGGCGGGCGACGCACACCGACCCGGTGCGGATGTCAAGCGCCCGCGTCTTCGACAGCGGCATCCCGATCAGCCGGCAGAGCAACGCCTGCAGCGGATCCTGGTGCGAGACGATGACGCCCTCCCCACCCCGCTCCATCCACGCCTGGCACGATCGCTCCATCCGGTCGGCGACCTGCTCCAGTGTCTCCGCCTCGGGCAGCCGCAGCCGCGCCGGATCCTCCCGCCACGTCCGCCACTGGTCCGGGAATCGCTTCTGGATCTCCTCGATCCGCATCCCTTCCCAGGGGCCCAGCGCCCACTCCGTGAGCCGCTCGTCGCGCGCCACCTCAACGTCGTAGCCCCGGGCGATCAGTTCCGCCGTCTCGATGGT
>MENB01000097.1:578-3977 GCA_001768125.1 Armatimonadetes bacterium RBG_19FT_COMBO_69_19 | reverse complement strand
CGGAGCGCCCGGCCCGCCAGCATGGCGACGATGCGGGCCACCTCGCGCCGCCCGTCGTCGTTCAGGGGAATCCCCGTGGCTCCGGCGAGCCGGTTGCTGCCGGGTCGCAGCCAGTCGTGCATCCCGTGCCGCACCAGGTAGACCGTGGCGTCCATCCCTACCGGATCCCGCGCCGCTCGAGCTCCGCGAGCTCAGCGATGACGCGCTCGCCGTCCTCCGGCGTGTTGTAGAAGTACGGCGAGAGGCGGATGAGTCCAGGCCGCTGGTCGATGATAATGTTGCGCTCCCGAAGCCCTCCGACGACTGCAGCGGGGTCCTCCCGGGGGATGGTGACGATGCCCGCCAGGTCGGTCACCTGCGCGGGGACCCGGGGCTGCAGCCCGCGCGCGTGCGCCTCGGCGACGAGTCGGCTCACGAGCTCGACCTGCCGTTCGCGCAGCCGCCGGACCCCGATCTCCTCGACGATATCCAGCCCGGCGCGCCCCGCGTAGACCGCGGCGACCGCAGGCGTCCCGCCCTCGAAGCGCCGTGCCCCGTGCGCATGCTCGAAGCGCGCCACGTCGAATGCGAACTGGTTGCGGTGGGCGAACCAGCCGATGTCCGTTGGACGGAGTGCGGCGGCCACGTCGCGCCGCACGTACAGGTAGGCGATCCCCGGCCCACCCAGCAGCCACTTCAACCCACCCGCGATGAGGAAGTCTACGCCCGCCTCATGCACGTCGGTGGGCAGTTGGCCCGTGGCCTGGTAGGCGTCCACGAGGAGGTGGGCGCCGTGCCGGTGCGCCGCCCGGGCCAGCGCCGCGACGTCCTGGATCGCCCCGCTCGTGAAGTAGACATGAGACGCGACGACGAGCTGCGTCCGGCCGTCCACGGCACGCTCGTACAGCTCGAGCGGCACGGTGAGGGGATCGGGAGACCGCAGCGTCACGAGCTCCACGCCGCTCCTGACCTTGGCCAGCCACTGATACACGGTGGTCGGGAACTCCCGGTCGCTGAGGACGACCTTCGGACGTGTCCGGTAGTCGTACGCGCTCGCCACCGCCGTCAGCGCCGCGGTGACCGAGGGGAAGATGGCGATCTCGTCGCCGTGTGCGCCGATCAACCGGGCGAAGCCGGTTCGCAGCGCCTCTATCTCGCCGAGCCACGGGCCGTACCAGGCCGCGGCGCCGAGTTCGTCCCACAGCGTGAGGAACGCGCGGACGGCGTCCGCCACCGTCCGCGAGAGCGCCCCGAGGGAGCACGTGTTGTAGTAGAGGGCACGGGTGAAAACCGGGAACTCCTCACGCCCCGCCTCCCAGGCGCGCGGGGGACGCACCGTCTGCGCCATCAGCGGGTGACCCGGGAGGTGAGTCTGGTCAGGCGGCGCTCCACCTCCGCCAGCGTCTCCTCTTTCTTTGGATAGGCGAACCGCACGTGGCGGGCCCCGCGGGCGGGATCACGGTAGAAGCTGCTTCCGGGGACCGACGCCACCCCGACATCCCGCACCAGCATCCGGGCGAACGCGGCGCCGTCATCGTACCCGAACGCGGTGATGTCCGTCATAATGTAGTAGGCGCCGGACGGCACGAAACAGCGGAACCCCGCATCGCGCAGGATGCCCAGCAACCGGTCGCGCTTACCCTGATACATCGCCGCCAGGTCGGTGTAGTACGTCCGGGGGAACCGCAGGGCCACCGCGCCGGCCTCCTGGAGCGGGGCCGGGGCCCCCACGGTGAGGAAGTCGTGGGCCTTCCGGATGGCCGTCGCGATCTCGGCGTCGCGGATGCTCGTCCACCCCACACGCCAGCCCGTAACGCTGTAGGTCTTGCTAAGGCTGTTGATCGTCACCGTGCGCTCGGCCATGCCGGGCAGCGCCGCGATGCTCACGTGCTCGCGGCCGTCGTACAGCAGGTGCTCGTACACCTCATCCGTGATCGCCAGCGTGTCGTGGGCGCGGCACAGGTCCGCGATGAGCTCCAGCTCGGCGCGGCTGAAGACCTTGCCCGTCGGGTTGTGCGGGGTGTTGATGATGATTGCGCGAGTGCGGCGTGAGAACGCCCGCACGAGCGCGTCCCGATCGAACGCGTAGTCGGCGTCATCGAGGATCAGCTGAACGTAGCGCGGCACCGCCCCGGTGAGCAACGCATCCGGCCCGTAGTTCTCGTAGAAGGGCTCGAAGATGATGACCTCGTCGCCCGGGTTAGCCACGGCGAGCAGCGTGGCGATCATCGCCTCCGTCGCCCCGCAGGTCACGGTGACGTGGCGGTCGGGGTCGACCTCGACGCCGTTGTACCAGGCGAGCTTCTCCGCGATCGCCTGCCGCAGGCGCGGCGAGCCCCACGTGATCGCGTATTGGTTGTAGCCCTCGTGCAGGGCGCGCGAGGCGGCCTCGATGAGTTCGCCGGGCGCGGGAAAATCGGGGAAGCCCTGGGCCAGGTTCACCCCGCCGTGGAGGTTGCTGAGCCGCGTCATCTCGCGGATGACGGACTCGGTGAACAGACCGACCCGGTTTGCGGTGCGTCCCATACTCGAACGTGATTTGACGCCCCGCCTGAGGTCCCTGCCCTGCGCGCCTCAGCCGAGCAACTGGTGCACGAGATCCCGCGCGTCGTAGTACACCCGCTGCCGGACGATCCTGCCTCCGCGGAAGCCGAAGAACGCGGCAAAGGCGTGGCGGTACTGGCGCGCGGTCGTTGCGATCCGGCCGGGGATGCGCAGGTGCAGCGTGCGGTGGCGCCCGGTCGTGATCCCCTCCACCGCGGCCGTGGTGCCGGAGACGAGGACGTGGTCGTAGGCGCTATGCTCCTCCCACTGCTCGAAGAAGACCTCGAAGGCGGCGCGGATGGCCTTGCGGCCTTCCACCTTCGGGCTCGCCGGCAGCTCGAGGACCGCGTCGTCCGCGTAGAAGGAGACCAGCCGCTCGAGGTCGCGGCCGTTGAGGGCGGCGAGGTGCTCCGCGAGGATCCGCCTGAGGTCCGGCCGGGTCAACTGTGCAGGACGCGCTCGACGGAGTACACTTCGGGGACCTTGCTGACCTTCTGCATGACATTGTGCAACTGCGCCACGTTGCGGATGTCGAGGACCAGCGTGACGACGCCGACCTTGTCCTTGCGGACGCGGGCGTTCACCGAGACGACATTCGTCTTGCTGTCGGCGATCGCGGCCAGGATGTCCTTGAGCAGCCCGACGCGGTCGAAGGCCTCCACCTCGATCTCGACCTGGTAGCTGCCGTCGCCGAACGGCTCCCACTCCACCTCGATGAGCCGCTCAGGGTGCTCGCGGAAGTAGCGGCCGTTCGGACAATCGAAGCGGTGGATGGTCACCCCGCGCCCGCGCGTCACATAGCCGATAATGCGGTCCCCCGGCAGGGGTGTGCAGCAGCGGGAGAACTTCATCAGGACATTGTCGGCCCCGCGCACT
>MENB01000097.1:0-486 GCA_001768125.1 Armatimonadetes bacterium RBG_19FT_COMBO_69_19 | reverse complement strand
CTGCACCACTTGCAGGAGCGAGAGGTCGCTGTTCCCGATCGCCGCGAGGAGATCCTCCTCCGTGATCAGGTTGAACTGGGGGGCGATTTCCCGAAGCTTCTCCGGCTTCATCAGGGCCACGCCGCCCAGGCGGCGCAGCTCCTTCTCCACGAGCTCCTTGCCCCGGGCGATGTTCTCCTCCCGCGCTTCCTTCTTGAACCACTGTTTGATCTTCGTCCGGGCGTTGCTGGTCACGACGAAGGCGAGCCAGTCGCGGCTGGGGCCGCCGGCGGTTTTGCTTGTGACGATCTCCACGATGTCGCCGGTGTGAAGCTGGTGGCTGAGCGGGACGAGGCGGCCGTTCACCTTGGCGCCGACCGTGCGGTGGCCCACGTCGGTATGGATCCGGTACGCGAAGTCAAGCGGCGTCGCCCCCGCGGGGAGGTCGACGACGTCGCCCTTGGGCGTGAAGACGAAGACCTCGTTCTGGAACAGGTCGAGCTTGAC
>MENB01000096.1:672-7950 GCA_001768125.1 Armatimonadetes bacterium RBG_19FT_COMBO_69_19 | reverse complement strand
GCCATGGCCGTCTACACCGGCCTCATCGGCCTCCTCTTTGCGGCCTACCATCCCGGCGCGGCGGCGTTGTTCCGCACCCCGGTGCGCGATCCGCGCAGCCTGTTCGGCTTCGGCATCTCGCTGCTCACCATCGCCGCGCTGAAGGTGGTCATCGCCGAGGACCCCGCGCGCTATCGGACGATGGTCGGCATCATCCTGGCCAGCGAAATCGTCTTTGCCCTCTGGCAGCTCTACGAGTGGATCGGCCACGGCTGGACCGCCGTCGCCGCCACGGGTCTCATCGACCTCACCTTCGTCGTCCTGCTGGCCGCTTACTTCCCGCGCCGGGACCTCCGGATGGCCGACGCCTCACCCTGAGCAGCCGACTAGGGGGTGATGACACGGCAGGCTTGCCCGTCCCACAGCGCCCTCTCACTCACGGTCCGATCTGCGCGATCATCAACCCGATCGCAGGGAGGGGGCGGGGTGCCCGGATGTGGCCGGCCATCCGGCATTCCCTCATCGCCGCGGGGATCGACGTCCCGGAGACGATCGCGCAGCGACCGGGGGAGGCGGGCGAGGCCGCGGAGCGTGCGGCGCGGGACGGCGCGGAGATCGTGGTCGCGATCGGCGGGGACGGAACCCTGAATGAAGCCCTGAACGGGCTCATGCGTGTGCCCGCCGCGACGCGCCCGGCGCTGGCCTTCGTCCCTGGGGGCACCGCCAACATCTTTGCCCGCGCGCTCGGCCTGCCCACCGCACCTCCGGACGTCGTGCGCCTGCTGCTCACCGGCATCCGCCGGCGCATCGACGTCGGGCAGGTGAACGGCCACTTCTACGCGACCGTCGCGGGGGTGGGATTCGACGGCGAGCTCGTGGGCCGTGCCTGCCGTTGGCCTCGGATCGGAGGCAGCAAGACCATCCACCTGGCGGCCTTCCTCGCGACGCTGGCGACCTACCGTTCACCCGTCGCCCGGGTGGTGCTCGACGGGCATAGACGGGATATGAATCTGACTTTCCTGTCCGCCGCCAACACCGACTGGTACGGCGGCGGGCTGCACATCGCCCCCGGAGCACTGCCAGACGACGGCAGGCTCGACGTCGTGTACACCCAGGACCTCACGCGCATCGACACTGTCGCCGTGGCACTGCGGACCTTCTCCGGCAGACACCTGCAGCATTACAAGGTCACGCGCGAGGTGGTCCAGGATGTCCGCGTGGAAAGCGACGTGCCGCTGGGCATCCATGCGGACGGCGAGTGGCTCGGCCGCGGACAGGCCACGATCCGCATCGTCCCCAAGGCGCTTGATGTCGTGATCCTCCGGAGGGAGCCGTGATGGATCCATTCTGGCAGTGGGGCATCAGCCTGATCATCGCGATCCAGACCATCCACGGGCCGGCGCTCGACGCGGTCTTCCGGGGAATCAGCTTCCTCGGCGAAGAGGAGTTCTATCTGCTGCTGTTTCCAACGCTCCTGTGGTGCGTGGATACACGGCTCGGCTTCCGGATCGGCCTCATCTTCCTGCTCTCGGTGTACGTCAACTCATTGGTCAAGGAAACCGTCGCCCATCCGCGCCCCTTCGAGCTCGAGCCTTCGGTGCAGCTCGGTGATGCGCAGGGGTACGGCCTGCCGAGCGGGCATGCGCAGAACGCGGCGATCATCTGGGGAGGTATCGCCGCCCAGGCCCGCCGCCGGTGGGTGTGGGTCGCCGCGATCGTCCTCGCGGGCGCGATCGGATTCTCGCGAGTCTATCTGGGCGTCCACTTCCCAACCGACGTGCTCGCGGGCTGGGCGATCGGCGCCGTCCTCTTGGCGGTTTGGCTGGGCGGCTATTCCGGCACCGGCCGCCGCATCCGGCGCTGGCCGCTCGCGATGCAGATCGCCCTCGCCGCTGCCGTACCCTCCGCCCTCGCCCTCCTCTTCCCCGATCCCGGGGCGGTGAGCGCCACGGGAGCGATGGCCGGAGTCGGCGCGGGCTATGCCGTGAGCGTTCGCTACCTCGCCGTGGGCGCGGATGGCCCCTGGTGGCAGCGCGTGCTGCGGTTCGTGGTGGGCGCGGCGGTCCTCGCCGCCCTCTACCTCGGGCTGCGCCTCATCTTGCCGGGACAGGAGGCAGCGCTGGGTCTTGTCATCCGGTTCGCGCGCTACGCGGCGCTGGGCCTCTGGATCAGTCTTGGCGCGCCCTGGCTCTTCGGCGTGCTGCACCTTGGGCCGCGCCGGGCGCCAAGATCCCCGATCGCCGAGCCCGCGCACCGTTGATGGAAACCTCCGGACACCGCCCCCTGGCGACCACGACCGTCGCGTTGGTCATCTTGATGGGGATACACGTGGTACGTTCCTCGTTCGCGATGGTTGTCTGGAACATCGGCGAAGGGCAATCGCCGGCTGCCCTTCTGCTGATCGCCTCCGGCATCTGGGTGGCGGGGCTCGCGGGATGGGCGATCGTCCCCTGGGTCGATTCCCCGCGCCTCGGCCTCCGGTTGGCCCTCCTGTTCGCGGTGCTCTACGCCGCAGGCCACGCCGTTCGCCACCCGGTGCTCACCCCTGCCTTGGTCTCGGCGAGCCTGGTGGCATGGCTCTGGATGATGCCCGCGCTCATCGGCGAACTCGGCCGCCCGGACGCCCTCGACGTCATGGTTCCCGGCATCCTGGTCGGCTCCGCGCTGCAGGTCGCGGGGCAGACGGCGCTGCACGGCCTGGACCTGTCCATGCTGCACGGCCCGCTCCCAGGGCTGGGCGCGGCCGCGCTCGCCGGGGCACTCTTCGCGGTCTGGACGGCGACCGTGACCACGGCACCGTCAGGCGCCGCGGCCTTCCCCTTTCCACAGGGCTGGGGGCTGTTCGCGCTCGGACCGTACCTCGTGCTCCAGCAGACCCTGCTCACGAACCTCGGGCGCGTCCAGGCGGCCACCGGGCTGGAGATCGAGCAGGCTTCCGTCCTTATCCTGCTCGGGCTCGCTGCGGGCGCCGCCGCCATCCCGCTCGCGTCGCGGCCGCTGATACGCATGGCGGTCGCGCCGGCATCGGTGGGACTGGCCGGGGCGTTCATCCTCCCCGGGATCGCCTGGCTGCCGGCGCTGCAGGTGCTGGCCGCGATTGCGCTCGCGGGAGCGATGATGCCCGCGCCCATCCCGCATCTCAGGCGCTCATACCTGTGGGGGGCGGCCGGGATGCTGTGTGGCTTCGCCCTGACCTTCTTGTTCTACTCCCGCTATGAGTGGACCGAGCTCTGGCCACTGATGGCGGCGCTCGTCGCACTGGCTTCGCTTCCGCACGCGACGACCGTGCTGCCAGCGCGGACCTTCCGCGCCACCGCGGCCATCATCCTCATCGGGACGGCGGGGCTCGGGGTCTCGCGCCTGACGCAGCGGCCTTTCGCCGGGCCGCCGTCAGAGCCGGATGAAACCCAGGCAGTCCGTGTGCTCACGTACAACATCCACATGGGCTTCAACGCCTTTGGGCTCCCCGACGCGGAAGCGCTCGCCCGCGTGATCGAGGCGACGGACGCGGACGTCGTGGCCCTCCAGGAAGTGGGACGGGGCTGGACGATCAACGGCGGGGCCGACCTCGTGAGCTGGCTGCGCTGGCGATTCCCCGGCTACCGGCTGGTCTACGGGCCGATGAATGGTGACCTGTGGGGCAACGTCATCCTCACGCGGCTGGAGGTGTTCGAGAGTGGCAGCCTCCGCTTCCCGCTCCGCGAGAGTGCCTTCCGCCGCGGCCTCACCTGGGCGACCGTCTCGACGCCGGGCGGACGTCTCCTCGTCATCAACACGCACTTTGCC
Source organism: Armatimonadetes bacterium RBG_19FT_COMBO_69_19 (assembly GCA_001768125.1). Classification (GTDB taxonomy): domain Bacteria; phylum Sysuimicrobiota; class Sysuimicrobiia; order Sysuimicrobiales; family Kaftiobacteriaceae; genus Kaftiobacterium. The sequence continues at coordinate 4,185 of MENB01000096.1, read as the reverse complement.
CACGACAGTGACGAGGACCGCCTTGCTCAGGCCGCGGATCTGCTGGGCTTCTGGAACGGCCGCCCCCGCAGCGCCGTCCTGGGCGATCTCAACGCCGGACCGGACGCGGCCCCTCTCCTCCGGCTGCGCGACGGCGGATTGATCGACGCGCTCGCTCCATTGGATCTCGACGCCGCCCCGACGTTCCCGGCGGCCGCCCCGCGCGAGCGGATCGATTACGTCCTGACAAGCCCTGACCTGCGCTCAACGGGCGGCGTGATCCGGCGGACCACCGCCTCAGACCACCTGCCGGTGATCCTCGAGCTCCGGGTCCGGTGAGGAGGCCTGCGATGAGCCAGCAGCGGTTCTCGTGGCGGACGCCCGGCTTCACCTATGCGGACGCGCTGACCGGGGCTCGGCTCGTCATGCTCCCTTATCTCATCTACGGCCTGGCCGCCCGGCTCAGCGCGCTGGCGGTAGTGACGCTGGCCGTCATGGTGGCGAGCGACCTCGTCGACGGCCGGATCGCACGCCGGCTCGGCCAGTCCCGCGCCTTCGGGGCCGCGTTCGACAGCGGCATCGACTTCCTCGTCATCTACGGCCTGTTCACCGCGTACTTCGCCCTCGGCATCCTTCCCTGGTGGAAGTGGATCGTCATCGCCGCTCCCGCTGTATTGATGGCGGTGACCCAGATCCTGTACGTCCTGCACGCGCCCGAGGTGACCTTCGCCGTCGCTCCGGCGGGCAAGATGGTGGGGCAGATCCAGTTCGTCTACCTCCCGTTCCTCCTCGCACGCACCTTCTGGCTGCGCGCGCCGTGGGTGGAGACGGTCGATCACGTGCTCTTCGCGCTCCTCGCCGGGCTCACCGCGGTGAACACCCTCGATTACGCGCGGATGCTGCGCCGGCTGCGTGCGCCCTCGAGGGCCGCGGCGACACCGGAGGTTCGGTGAACGGGCGGCGCGTCGCGGCCGCAGTCACGCCGGCCCCCGGGCGCCGCCTTTCAACTCCCGAGCAGTGCTTCCTGAGCCTGCACTGGTTCGGGTTGAACTTCCACTGGGGCGCCCTGCTCGCCGTCGCCATCCCGGCGGAGGTCCTGAAGTTCGTGCCCGAGGCGGAGAAGGGTCGCGCGCTCGCCACCGTGTTCGCGGGTGGCGCCTTCGTCGCCCTGATCGTCCTGCCGCTCGTTGGCGCCCTGAGCGATCGATCGCTCTCGCCATTCGGTCGCCGCCGGCCCTTCGTGCTCGTGGGCGCGTTGCTCAACGTCGTCGCGCTCATCGCCCTGGGGTACGCGCCGACCTTTACCCTGTTCGTCGCGGCGTATTGGCTCGTGCAGCTGTCCAACAACCTCGGCGGCAGCGCCTACGGCGGCCTTATCCCGGATCTGGTCCCGGCCGAGCAGCGGGGCCTGGCCTCGGGCTTGATGGGTCTCATGACGATGCTCGGGACGATCAGCGCGGCGGTCGTCGCGGGCATCCTCATGCAGCGCGGGCTGGCCACGGCGCTGTACCTGACCATCGGCGGCGTCCTGCTGCTGACGATGACGCTCACGGTCTGGCAGGTCCGCGAGCAGCCGCTGCGCGATCGCCCCCCGTTCCGCTGGCGCGCCTTCGTCGCCCAGTTTTGGGTGAGCCCGCGCGCTCATCCCGACTTCGCCTGGCTGTTCATCTCGCGCTTCCTCGCGATGATGGGCTTCTACACCATCCTGACCTTCCTCCAGTTCTTCCTGAAGGACTTCCTGCGCGTGCCGAGATTCACCGAGGCCACGGGCACACTCACCGCCACGGTCGTCATCGGCGCGCTCGCCAGCGCCCTGATCGCGGGCTGGCTCTCGGACCGCATCGGACGGCGCCGCATCGTCTCCGCGGCCACCGCCCTGATGGGCGCGCTGTGCCTGGTATTCCTTACCGCCCCGGCCTTCCAGCTCATGCTCGTGCTGGGGGCGATCTTCGGGCTGGGCTACGGCGCCTTCGTCAGTGTGGAGTGGGCTCTCGCCACCGACGTGCTCCCGTCGCAGGCGACAGCCGCCAAGGATCTCGGCATCTGGGGCATCTCGGTCACCCTGCCCCAGGTCATCGCCCCCCTCGTCGGCGGGCCATTGCTCGATGCGATGAACCGCCTCGGCACGAACTGGGGCTACGTCGCGCTAATGGTCACGGCTGCGGCTTACTTCGGGGCCGGCGCGCTCACGGTGTGGAAGATCCGCGGAGCGCGCTGACGGCGAGCAGCCGGATCGCCACGGCGAGCGTGGCGAAGGACAGGACGATCTGCGGCAAGGTGAACTGCGCGTAGGCGATCGCGAGGAAGACGTACCACACGATGTGCCGGCCCAGCCGCAGGCTCACCGCGAACTGCATGAACAATAGCACGACCACGATAAACGCCAGTCCGACCAGCGCCGCGTTGATGATGCGACCGATCAGCGACGCGCGCGGCCGTATCCAGATCCACAGGAGGGCGGGCAGCAGCAGGAAGGTCACGGCCCCGAACGGATTGTGCGCCAGGGCGACCACCACGAGCGCCGCGAGGCAGACGAGCAGGGTGCTCACCAGCGTGGTCGACCTCACGCCCGCCGGATCGCGGAGCGGCCGGAGGAAGCGGCTGGCGAGCAGGGCCGCGGCGACGAGGACAGCCGCAGAAACCAGCACGGGCGGCCATGCCACGGTCGTCAGCAGCGGGTGACGGGGCGGCGGCGCATAGAGCGAGTACCGGGGCAGCAGACCCAGGAAAGGCAACAGCTTGACCACATCGACCCACAGGAGCAGCACGACCAGGACGATGCCCACGCGAACGAGTTCCCGGATCACCGGCATCCCACGCAGCGCGTCCTGCCTGACCCTGAAGAGCACCGCCGCCGCGAGCGGGGCGAAGGCGAGGACCTGGATCACGAGCAGCCAGCCGAAGGGGACGACCCGCTCCGGTCCGAGCCGCAGGTAGACGCTGGACTCCCGCGGCACCGCGGGCATCGCGTCGAGCGCCCGGACGATGCGCTCCTGGATCCGGCCGTAGGCAAGCACAGATCCCGGCCGCATGTGCTCGATCGTGTCTTCCGGTAGATGGTACACGCGGGCCTTCAGCGCGGCGTCGTCGGCGCGCCCGGCCAGATCGATCGCGGGGATGCCCCGCTCGAGGAAGGGGCCCTGATCCGTGCTGGAGACGAGCAGCGAGCGCTGGACCCACTCGAAGAGCGCGGGGGCCTCGTCGGTGCGGTACCCTTCCCGGGCGGCCGCATCCGCGGCGAGCGCGCGCAGCCACATCGGCGAGAATCCGCGGAACTGCCCGATCCCGTCGATGCCGAGCGCCGCTAGATCCCCCGCGTCCAGATCCTCGATGGAGAGCGCAGCGACGATCCGGGCCCGTTGCGGGAATGTCCGCACGAAGCGCCGCGCCCCCAGCATCCCCCACTCCTCCCCGTCGGGGAAGACGACGACGAGCGTGCGGCGATGGGAGGCGGCGGAGAGCAGGCGGGCGAGCTCGAGGATCGTCCCGACGTGACCGGCAGTGTCGCTCGCGGCCTGGATGCTCGTCGGCACC
>MENB01000096.1:267-635 GCA_001768125.1 Armatimonadetes bacterium RBG_19FT_COMBO_69_19 | reverse complement strand
GCCGGTCCGTTCCCGGACTGACCGCCCACACGTTCTCGAGCGTCACTGGATGGCTTTCCCCGACCCATCCGGTGAATGTCTCCCGGTGAACCTCGAGGCCCATCGCCTTGAGGCCGTCGACGAGCCAGTCGGCCGCCGCCTGGCGGTCGGGCCCGCCGGACCAGCGGCGGGGATAGCGCGTGGCCAGCGTCACGACGTCCGCCCAGGCACGCTCACCGGAGAACTGCACGGCCCCGTCCCAGGCGGCAGGACCGGTGTACGGCCGGGCGAACCGCGGCAGCGACACGAGCAGCCCGACTGTCACCGCGCTGCAGAGGATGAGCACCAGCGCCCGGGGCCAGGTCATGAAGCCACCTCGGACACCGCGG
>MENB01000096.1:0-127 GCA_001768125.1 Armatimonadetes bacterium RBG_19FT_COMBO_69_19 | reverse complement strand
ACACAGGTAACCTGCACTTGACCGTCCACTCACGCCTCTCCTGCAGGAGGGGCGGGTCCTCCAGGGCCAAAGTGGTGAAGAGCGTTTGACAAGGAGGATCTGGCACCGCATCATGAAAACCACTGTG
>MENB01000095.1:7494-7783 GCA_001768125.1 Armatimonadetes bacterium RBG_19FT_COMBO_69_19 | reverse complement strand
GGGGTGGAGATGGTGATGCCGGGGGACGACATCACGATGGACATCGCGCTGATCACGCCGGTGGCGCTGGAGGAGGGGCTGCGGTTCGCGATCCGAGAAGGCGGCCACACCGTGGGCGCCGGCGTCGTGACACAGGTTACGGAATAACGAGGATCATCAGATGGCGAGAGACATCATCACGCTGGCGTGCTCGGTCTGCAAGCGGCGGAACTACACCACGATGAAGAGCAAGAAGAACGATCCCGACCGGATCGATCTGGCGAAGTACTGCAAGTGGTGCAAGAAGCAC
>MENB01000095.1:3911-7474 GCA_001768125.1 Armatimonadetes bacterium RBG_19FT_COMBO_69_19 | reverse complement strand
TTAGCGCGGATCCGCTACCATAGAATAGGAAGACAGGCCGCATCGCAGGGGCGTAGCTCTAACTGGCAGAGCGCTGGTCTCCAAAACCAGATGTTGGGGGTTCGAATCCCTCCGCCCCTGCCACTCCTGTGCTCAGCCCGCGCTGATCGCCGCCATGGTCGCCGGTACCACCGGCGCGTGGCCTAGGTCCTGCCGTCCCGGGCATGTTTCCTACGGGTACGCATCGAATCGATGGAGTACGGGAGGGCTGGCCGCGGTGGAGACTGCCGAGCGAGGTCTTGAGGACCTGCGGGTTGGCTACCGCAACGCGGTGCAGATGGCGGCACATGAGAGCGAGATGGGGTGGCGGGTCCTGTCGGGCTCCATCCTCTTCAACGCCCTCCTGCTCGCCGTCGCCGGCTACCCGCTGCTGTTGGTCCGGGTGAGCGACGTGGTCCGCGTGGTCGCGATGCTCCTCAGCCTGGTCGGCCTACTCGGCACCGGGGTCTGGGCCATCATGATGGCCCGCTCGCGGTCCTACTATCGCTACTGGCTCTTCAGCGCCAACGAGCTGGAGCGGCTACTCAACCCCGGGGTCCGGACGTTCCAGCGCGAGCCCACCCTGGCCCGGGGGGCGATCGTGCAGGTCTACGGGGTTCCGTTCCAGCTGCCATGGTACGGCCGGCTGCCGTTCGAATGGGGTGTCGCCGTCATCCTCATCTTGTTTTCTCTGGCGCACCTGCTCGTCTTCCTGGCGCAGCTGTCGCGGGCGCTGGCGATCTGACCGCCGGGCGCCCACACGTTCGTTGACAGGTGTGGACGAGGCACCTATAATCGGGTGTGGCCGTAAAGTCTTTTTTTATTTCTGGGGGATTTCGTGGCCCGTCTCACCGACGTCAAAGCTGACCGTCCGGTCGCCCGCACCGTCCCGGCCCGGCAGGGACCCTCGATCATCGAGCGTATCACCCGCTACTTCCGCGAGGTCCGGGTGGAGCTGGCGAAGGTGGACTGGCCGAGCCGCCAGGAGCTGATCGCGATGACCATCGTCGTCGTCGTCGTGCTGCTGGCGATGGCCCTCTATCTCGGTCTGTGGGACCTGCTCTTCAGCTGGCTGTTCAAGCGGGTCCTGGCCCGCTGACGCCTTCCCCGCCGACGCCCATGGCAGAAGACATCAAGGACAACCTGATCAAAGAGGTCTTCGGCGACGACAAACCGGCCGCCCCCGCGCCGGAGGCCGCCGAGGCCGAGGTCCAGGATGAGGCCGCGGTCGAAGCGCCCGAGGCCCCCGCCGGGGAAGGTCCCAAGGACCCGCGGATCAAGTGGTTCGTCATCCATACCTACTCGGGCTATGAAAACAAGGTGAAGTCCAACCTCGAGCGGCGGATGCAGTCGATGCGGTCGCAGGGCGGCGAGAAGATCACCCAGGTCCTCATCCCCACCGAGAAAGAGAAGGAGATCAAGGGGGGCAAGCGCCGGGAGGTCGACCGCAAGATCTACCCGGGCTACGTCCTCGTGGAGATGGTCATGGACGACGACTCGTGGTACGTCGTCCGCAACACCCCGGGCGTGACCGGCTTCGTCGGCTCCGGGGCGCGCCCGGTCCCCCTCGAAGACGCCGAGGTGCGCCAGCTGCTCAAGCAGCTCCGGGACGAGACGCCGAAGTACCGCATCACGTTCCAGAAGGGGTCCACGGTGCGCATCACCACCGGGCCGTTCGCCGACTTCACCGGCGTCGTGGACGAGGTGATGCTGGAGAAAGAGAAAGTCCGCGTGCTCGTGTCCATCTTCGGCCGGGCTACGCCGGTGGAGCTGAACTTCGGAGACGTCGAGAAGGTGTAGGTCATGGCCAAGAAGATCATCGCCGTCGTCAAACTGCAGATCCCCGCGGGCAAGGCCACCCCGGCGCCGCCGGTGGGGCCGGCGCTCGGCCAGCACGGCGTGAACATCATGGAGTTCTGCAAGACCTACAACGAGCGCACCGCCGCGCAGGTCGGGACGATCGTCCCCGTGGAGATCACGGTCTACGCCGACCGCACCTTCACGTTCGTGACGAAAACCCCCCCGGCGTCGGTGCTCCTGCGGCAGGCCGCGGGACTGGAGAAAGGCTCGGGTGAGCCCAACAAGAACAAGGTCGGCAAGGTCACGAAGGACCAAGTCCGCCAGATCGCCCAGCAGAAGCTGAAGGATCTCAATGCGAGCGACATCGACGCCGCGGTGCGCATGGTCGAGGGCACGGCGCGCTCGATGGGCATCCAGGTCGTGTAGGAGGAGGGTGGGAGATGCGCGATCACGGGAAGCGGTACACCGAGGCCGCGAAGAGCATCGACGGGACCACCATATATGATCCCCGCGAGGCGATCCGCCTCGCCAAGGCGTCGGCGAAGGCGAAGTTCAACGAGACGTTCGACGTGGCGATCCGCCTCGGCATCGATCCGAAGCAGGCCGACCAGCAGGTCCGCGGCACGGTGGCGCTGCCGGCGGGCACCGGGAAGACGGTGCGCGTCCTCGTCTTCGCCAAGGGCGAGAAGGTGAAGGAAGCGGAGGCGGCCGGGGCGGACTACGTGGGCGCCGACGAGTACATCGAAAAGATCAACGGCGGCTGGCTCGACTTCGACGTCGCGGTGGCCACGCCCGACCTCATGGGGACGGTCGGCCGGTTGGGCCGCGTCCTTGGTCCGCGCGGGCTGATGCCCAACCCCAAGGCCGGAACGGTCACCTTCGACCTCAGCAAGGCGGTCAAGGAGATCAAGGCCGGCAAGATCGAGTACCGCACGGAGAAGGCGGCCATCATCCACGTGCCGGTCGGCAAGGCCTCGTTCACCGAGGAGCAGTTGCTGGCGAACTTCACCGCCCTGATGGACGCTATCATGCGGTCGAAGCCGGCTTCGGCGAAGGGGCAGTACCTCCGGTCGATCACGATCTCGAGCACGATGGGGCCGGGGGTGAAGGTCGATCCGGCGAAGGCCGAGGCGTTGACGGCGGGCGCAACCTAGTGCTACACTAGGCCCCGCTCGGCCGGACCAACCGCATACGCTGCGCCGTAGACAGCAGGTGGTCCTCGCGGACCTCAAACACCGACACCGGTAGCCTGCCGAGGTGCTCACGGAACCCTGTGGGCCTGTCGATCGGCGGGCCCATTTTCTTGTCGGTCATGGTTTTTCGGTCAAGGAGCGACGCGGAACGATGGACGCACAGACGGAGCAGCACGAGCACCGCGAGCGCACGGAGGCGCGGCCGGAGAAGGTCCAGCAGGTCGAGACCATCCGGACGTGGCTGCGCACCGCCGCGGCAGCGATCCTCACGAACTACCGGGGGTTGAACGTCGGCGAGATCGCCCAGCTGCGGGCCAAGCTGCGCGAGGCCGGGACGCAGTACAAAGTTGTGAAGAACACCCTGCTCGCCCGCGCCGCCGAGGAACTCGGCATCAAGGGCCTCGAGCCCTACCTCGAGGGGCCGACCGCGGTGGCGGTGAGCGCGGCGGATCCGATCGCCCCGGCGCGCGTCATCCAGGACTACATCCGGCAGATGCGCAAGCTCGCGGTGAAGGGCGCGTACGTGGAGGGCCGCGTGGTCTCCGCCGATCA
>MENB01000095.1:3592-3869 GCA_001768125.1 Armatimonadetes bacterium RBG_19FT_COMBO_69_19 | reverse complement strand
GGCGATTACGCTGGGCGCGCTCCAGGCTCCGCTGTACGGCCTGGCCGGCGTGCTCACCGGGCTCCCGCGGAACCTGGTCTATGCCTTGAGTCAGATCCAGAAGCAGAAGGAAGCCGCGTAGCAGGCAGCGCGCAACACATTCCCTAAGGAGGAAGATCCGTGGCAACGAAGCTGGGGAAGGACGAGATCGTCGAGGCCATCAGCAACCTCACGGTGCTGGAGCTGGCCGACCTCGTGAAGACCCTCGAGGACAAGTTCGGCGTGAGCGCGGCGGCGC
>MENB01000095.1:0-3552 GCA_001768125.1 Armatimonadetes bacterium RBG_19FT_COMBO_69_19 | reverse complement strand
GGCGGGCGCGGCGGCGGCTGAGGAGCAGACGGAGTTCGACGCCGTGCTGAAGAGCATCGGCGAGAAGAAGATCCAGGTCATCAAGGTCGTTCGCGAGCTGACCGGCCTCGGCCTGAAGGAAGCCAAGGACCTCGTCGACGGCGCTCCGAAGCCCGTCAAGGAGAAGGTCAGCAAGCAGGAGGCCGAGCAGATCAAGGCCAAGCTCGAAGCCGAGGGCGCGACCGTCGAGGTCAAGTAGGCTGATTCCTGCAGGGCTTGACGCCCTGACTCAGGACCGCTAATATACTCTTTACGGCATTCTGGGTCAGGGCGCTGGTTTTGACGAGTGCGCATCCGACAACTCGGAAGCGAGGCGGAGCGGCCTTGCTTTCGTTGTTTTTCCCGCCTGAATTCTCGCTGGAGGTGAAGTGCATCCCGTGAAGACGCGCAGCCGACGGACGCTTGGACGTGCGGCAGGGGCCAAGTCCCGTCTCCCGGTCAACGGGCAGCTGGTGACGCGGGGGCGACGCTCCCGGGTCAGTTCTGCCAAGATCTCCGAGATCCTCGACGTCCCCGATCTCATCGAGGTGCAGCGCCGGTCCTACGAGTGGTTCCTGCGCGAGGGGATCCGCGAAGTCTTCGATGAGATCTCTCCGATCCAGGACTTCACGGGGAACCTCGAGCTCCACTTCGCCGTGGAAGGCCGCGGCAAGCGGCTGGAGCCTCCGACCATCTTCGATGACCAGCAGGTCCTGGACTTCGGCGGCTACCGCCTAGAGCGGTTGAAGTACAGCGAGGAAGAGTGCCGCGACCGCGACTATAACTACAGCGCCGCCATGAAGGTCAAGGTCCGCCTCCTGATTAAGGAAACGGGCGAGATCAAGGAGCAGGAAGTCTTCATGGGCGACCTACCGCTGATGACGCGGCGGGGAACCTTCATCATCAACGGGGCCGAGCGCGTGGTCGTCAGCCAGCTGGTGCGCTCACCCGGCGTCTACTACAGCCACACCCCCGACACCTCGGGACGCCTCATGCCGACGGCCACGGTCATCCCGCACCGCGGAGCCTGGCTGGAGCTCGAGGCGGACAACAACGGCGTCATCTCCACGCGCATCGACCGCACCCGGAAGCTCCCGGTGACGGTCCTGCTGCGCGCCCTGGGGCACGACAGCGACGAGAAGATCCTTAAGCTCTACGATCAGGACAAGGCCATCCAGGCGACCCTGGCCAAGGACCCGGTCAAGGAGCGCAGCGGGCAGAAAGCGGTCGAGGAAGCCCTCATCGAGATCTACCGCCGGCTCCGCCCCGGCGACCCGCCCACGGTGGACAGCGCGCGGCAGTTGCTGCAGACGCTGTTCTTCGACCCGCGGCGCTACGATCTGGGCAAGGTCGGCCGCTACAAGCTGAACCGCAAGCTCGGCCTCGACGTGCCGCTCGAGTTCCGCACGCTCGTCCAGACGACGGGTGGTGAGTTCGACGACGTCAAGGCCCACAAGGACAAGAAGGAGTTCACGCTCAGCCTCAAGGACGGCCGCGAGTTCACCGGGCAGTTCTCCCGCGTCATGGCCAAGGTGGACGGCGAGCTGGTCGAGGTGAAGAAGATCGACCGCGGGACGCGGGTCGTGCTCGGCGTGGCCCCCTCCACCAAGGAAGTGCTGTACGTCCTCGCCGGAGAGGGCATCCGCCACGGGCAGCAGGTGCGCGACGACATCGTCGAGGTCGTGCGCTACCTCGTCGGCCTGTTCAACGAAGACGAGGCCTTCACCGTGGACGACATCGACCACCTCGGCAACCGCCGCGTGCGCTCGGTCGGCGAGCTGCTCCAGAACCAATTCCGGATCGGCATGCTGCGCATGGAGCGGGTGATTCGCGAGCGGATGACGATCCAGGAGACTGGGCAGATCACCCCGCAGGTGCTGATCAACATCCGTCCGGTGGTCGCGGCGATCAAGGAGTTCTTCGGCAGCAGCCAGCTCAGCCAGTTCATGGACCAGACCAACCCGCTGGCGGAGCTGACCCACAAGCGGCGCCTGTCCGCCCTCGGTCCCGGAGGGCTCTCGCGGGAGCGCGCCGGCTTCGAGGTCCGCGACGTGCACACCAGCCACTACGGCCGGATGTGCCCGATCGAGACGCCGGAGGGCCCGAACATCGGCCTCATCTCCTCGCTCGCCACCTACGCGCGCGTGAACGACCTGGGCTTCATCGAGACGCCCTACCGGGTCGTCCGAGACGGGACGGTCACCAAGCGCGTGGAGTACCTGACGGCCGACCGGGAAGACAACTACACCATCGCCCAGGCGAACGCTAAGACGGACGAGCGGGGGAACCTCACGGAGTCCCGTGTTTCGGCGCGCCACGGCAAGGACATCGTCCTCGTCGCACCCGACAAGGTCGACTTCATGGACATCTCGCCGAAGCAGACCGTCTCGGTGGCCACGGCGCTCATCCCGTTCCTCGAGCATGACGACGCCAACCGCGCCCTGATGGGTTCGAACATGCAGCGCCAGGCGGTCCCGCTGCTGGCGAGCGAGGCGCCGCTGGTCGGCACGGGGATGGAGCTCCGCGCCGCGGTGGATTCCGGCGCGGTCGTGGTGGCGCGGCGGGCCGGCACCGTGGAGGCCGTGACCGGCGACGAGATTACCATCAGCAGCGGCAAGGGCAAGGACACCTACAAGCTGATCAAGTTCCAGCGCAGCAACCAGGGGACGTGTATCAACCAGACGCCCCTCGTGCGCACCGGGGATGAGGTCAAGGAAGGCGACGTCATCGGCGACGGCCCCTCCACCGACCAGGGTGAGCTGGCCCTGGGGCGCAACGTGCTGGTCTCCTTCATGCCGTGGGAGGGCTACAACTACGAGGACGCGATCGTGATCAGCGAGCGCCTCGTGAGGGAAGACCTGTTCACCTCGATCCACATCGAGGAGTACGAGGTCGAGGCCCGGGACACCAAGCTCGGTCCCGAGGAGATCACGCGCGACATCCCCAACGTCGGCGAGGAAGCCCTGCGCGACCTCGACGACCGCGGCATCGTGCGCATCGGCGCCGAAGTGCGCGCCGGCGACATCCTCGTCGGCAAGGTCACGCCGAAGGGCGAGACCGAGCTGACCGCGGAGGAGCGCCTGCTGCGCGCGATCTTCGGCGAGAAGGCGCGCGAGGTGCGCGACACCTCGCTCAAGGTGCCGCACGGCGAGAAGGGCAAGGTCGTCTCGGTGAAGGTGTTCAGCCGCGAGACCGGCGACGAGCTGCCGCCGGGCGTGAACACGCTCGTGCGCGTGTACGTCGCCCAGAAGCGCAAGATCACCGTCGGTGACAAGATGGCCGGCCGCCACGGCAACAAGGGCGTCATCTCCGTCATCCTCCCCGAGGAGGACATGCCGATGCTGCCGGACGGCACGCCGGTGGACATCGTCCTCAATCCGCTCGGCGTCCCCAGCCGGATGAACGTGGGCCAGGTGCTGGAGACGCACCTGGGGTGGGCCGCGTCCCAGATGAACATGTGGGCGGAAGCCCCGGTCTTCGACGGGCCGAAGGAAGATGAGATCAAGGAGATGCTCGCCGAGGCGGGCCTGCCCG
>MENB01000094.1:8172-8387 GCA_001768125.1 Armatimonadetes bacterium RBG_19FT_COMBO_69_19 | reverse complement strand
CCGTTGCTTTGTCCGTTAAGCTACGGGCGCACGTTCTCAGTATACTATGAGTGCAATGCGCCCCTTTGGTTGACGTTGACCGGTAGCACGGTCACAAGCTAGATCCTCCGGCTCCCGCCGCTCGCGGGGGTCCCGATTCCGTTTGGCCTGTGCACGTCCTGGCACGTCGGCCCGGGCATTTGTCTGCCCGCGCGGGCCTCCGCACCTTCCTGCCG
>MENB01000094.1:7784-8079 GCA_001768125.1 Armatimonadetes bacterium RBG_19FT_COMBO_69_19 | reverse complement strand
GGAGACGGGCGGTGGCTGTTCCGCCTGGCGCGGGCCAAGCCGGAGTGGCTCTGCATCGGCATCGACGCCAATCTGGACGCCGCGCGACATGTCGCGCGGCGGGCCCGCCGCAGCCCGGCGCGGGGCGGCGCCCCGAATCTCATCTTCGTCCATGAGCGGGCGGAAGCGCTCCCCGGATCGCTGCGCGGCATGGCCGCTGAGGTCTACGTGCAGTATCCTTGGGGAGGTCTGCTGCGGGCGGTCACGGGTGGTGATCCAGCCACCCTGGCCCCGCCGTACGCCGCGGCTGGCCTGC
>MENB01000094.1:6019-7727 GCA_001768125.1 Armatimonadetes bacterium RBG_19FT_COMBO_69_19 | reverse complement strand
TCGGACAGGGCCGCGCGCTCCTCACGTTGTGCGTGGAGGCGGATCTGGTATGGCCACCGTGCTCCAGCCGGGCGTGACGGGCGCGCCGCTCGAGTTCGTGGCGTTCGACCTGTCGCTGCCCGCGCGGCGGGCGACCGGCAACGGCGTGGTGTGTGCGCACGCGGGACCGGGTGGGAGTGGGGCGGCGTGGCGGCGGGCAAGGAACCTAAGTGACCATGGACAACCCGGCCGCCGGCGCGACGTCCGTCCCACTCGAACTCGAGATGGTGCGCCTGCTCACGCTGGCACACCAGCGCGGGGCCTCGGACCTGCACATCAAGGTGGGGAACCACCCGATCGTGCGGGTCAACGGCCGGCTGGCCCGCGCCGATGATCTCCCCGTGCTGGACACCGCCGCGGCCCGGGCCCTCATCGAGAGCATCATGACCGAGGAGCAGCGCGCGACGTTCCGCGAGCGTTTCGAGCTGGACTTCGCCTACAGCGTCCCGCGGGTCTCGCGCTTCCGCGTGAACGTGTACCAGCAGCGCGGCAGCATCGGGGCGGCGATCCGGGCGATCCCGATGGGCGTGCCGGATCTCGAGACGCTCGGGCTCCCGCAGGTGGTGAAACGCCTCTGCGCCCTGCCCCGCGGCCTCGTCCTCGTCACCGGCCCCGCCGGCAGCGGCAAGTCCACCACGCTGGCCGCGATGATCAATCACATCAACCAGACGCGCTCCGAGCACATCGTCACGATCGAGGATCCGATCGAGTACCTGCACCGGGACCAGCAGAGCGTGATCAACCAGCGCGAGGTGGGAATGGATACCCTGTCCTTCGCGGACGCGCTGCGGCATGTGCTGCGCCAGGACCCGGACGTCATCCTCATCGGGGAGATGCGCGACCTGGAGACAATTTCCACCGCGGTCACCGCGGCCGAAACCGGCCACCTCGTCTTCGCCACCCTGCACACGCAGAGTGCGCCGGCCACGGTGGACCGCATCATCGACGTCTTCCCCTCGCACCAGCAGGCTCAGATCCGCACCCAGCTGGCCGCCGTGCTCGAGGGCGTGCTGTCCCAAACGCTCGCGCCGCGCGCGGACGGCAAGGGGCGAGTGGCGGCGATCGAGGTGATGATCGCCACCGGCGCGGTCCGGAACCTCATCCGCGAGGGAAAGACGCACCAGATCCCGACGCTGATCCTCTCCGGGAGCCGCGACGGGATGCAGACGCTGAACCAGTCGCTGCGCGCCCTGGTCGACCAGCGCGTCATCACCTACGATGACGCGGCGGCCCACACTCCGAACGAGCGCGAGCTTGCGCAGCTGCTCGGTCGGCCCGTGCCCGCCTGATCCCCACACGGAAGGAGGTGCGCGATGGACCCCTGGACGCTCGTCCTGCTCGTGCTGCTCATTGCCCTCGTGCTCCGCATGCGGTAAGACGGTCTGGACACTCCGGACCCAGCGGCTATAATGCTGGTGGGGTGTGGGCCGTTAGCTCAACTGGTAGAGCAGCGGACTCTTAATCCGCTGGTTCAGGGTTCGAGTCCCTGACGGCCCCCCAATCCAGGTCTACCTCCGGGTAGGCCTGAACGACTATTATGGGATCGTGCGGGCGTGGCGGAACCCGGCAGACGCGCGGGATTTAGGATCCCGTGGGGTAACCCGTGGGGGTTCAACTCCCTCCGCCCGCACCAGCATCCGGCGAGGTGAACAGGCGAGGTGAACGATGA
>MENB01000094.1:0-5960 GCA_001768125.1 Armatimonadetes bacterium RBG_19FT_COMBO_69_19 | reverse complement strand
GACACGCTCTCGCAGGGGGTGGAGGCGGCCCTGCGCCGCCTGAACCAGCGGGTCGAGATCCCCGGCTTCCGCCGCGGCAAGGCGCCGCGCACGATGCTGGAGCGCTACGTCGGTCGGGATGCCATTCTCGAGGAAGCCGTCAAGGCGCTCGTGCCCGACGCTTACGCGCGCGCCGTGGACCAGGCCGGCGTGACGCCGATCACCCGCCCGGACATCCGGGTCGACCAGGTCGAAGAGGGCAAACCGCTGCGGTTCGTCGCCACGGTGGATCTCATGCCCGAGGTGCGCCTCGGCGACTACCAGGCCATCCGCATGCCCTACGAGGACCCCGTGATCACCGACGCCGACGTCGACGCGGGGGTCGAGGACCTGCGCGCGCGGCACGGACACCTCGTCCCGGTGCCGGGGGCGCAGGCAGGGCGGGGGGACTTCGTTCTGGTGAAGGTCGCGGAGCTCAGCGGGCCTGTGGAGCGTTTCGCCCGGGGTAAGGAGTATCTGGTCGAGGTCGGCGGCGGGACGCAGCCCGCCGAGGTCGAGGCCGCCGTGGAAGGGGCGACCGCGGGAGCGCGGCGCGAGGCATCCGTGGGAGGCCAGACCGTGACCTTTGAGATGGTCGACGTCAAGCGCCGGGAGCTGCCCGACGTTACGGATGAGTTCGCCCGGACGGCCGGGGGCGTGGAGACGGTCACGGCGCTGCGGGAGTCGCTCCGCTCGCGTCTCGAGCGCGAGGCCGTGGACACCGCCCGCGCGGACCATGAGCAGAAGGTCTTGGAGGCCCTGCTCGAGCGCACCGAAATCGAGCTCCCCGAGAGCATGCTCGAGCACGAGGTGGAGCACATGGTCGCCGATCTGGCCGACACGCTGCAGCGGCGGGGCCTCACCCTCCAGCGCTACTACGAGGCGACGCAGAAGGACGAGGCGGCGCTGCGCGGGGAGTTCCGGCCGTCCGCGGAGCGGCGGCTGCGCGCGCAGCTGGCCGTCGAGGAGGTGGCGCGCGCGGAGTCGCTCGCCCCCTCGCAGGAGGAGATCGATCGCGAGGTCGAGAACGTGGCGCGACGATTGCAGCAGGAGCCTGCACGCGTCCGGGAATGGCTGGTGCAGACGGGACGTTATGACAGCCTGACCGGGACTCTCCGGCGCCAGAAAGCCTTGGCGCATCTGGTCACTCTCGCTCGAGGTGAACGCACATGACACTCGTCCCCATGGTCGTGGAGCAGACGGCGCGCGGTGAGCGGGCCTACGACATCTACTCGCGGCTCCTCAAAGACCGCATCGTCTTCGTCGGCGGCCCGATTGACGACGACATGGCCAACCTGATCATCGCGCAGCTGCTGTTCCTGGAAGGCGAAGACCCCGAGAAGGACATCCACATCTACGTGAACAGCCCCGGCGGTAGCCTCACGCCGGCCCTGGCCATCTACGATACGATGCAGTACGTGCGGCCCGACGTGGCCACGATCTGCGTCGGATTGGCCGCCTCCGGCGCGGCGGTCATCCTGGCCGGCGGGGCCAAGGGGAAGCGCTCCTCGCTCCCGTACTCGCAGATCCTCATCCACCAGCCCTGGGGGGGCGCGCAAGGCACGACCGCGGACATCGACATCCAGGCCAAGCAGTTCCTGCGGATGCGCCAGCAGACCAATGAGATCCTGGCCAAGCACACCGGCCAGCCGATCGAGCGGATCGAGCGCGACACCGATCGCGACTACTGGATGGATCCCAAGACGGCCAAGGACTACGGGCTGATCGACGAGGTCATCCAGCCGCGCGCGAAGGTCCCCGCGGGCGCGAAGGATCGCTGAGGGGGCCTTATGACGCGGGAGCGGATGTTCCGGTTCGGGGACGGCGAGAAGCTGAAGTGCTCGTTCTGCGGCAAATCGCAGGAGCAGGTGCGCAAGCTGGTGGCCGGCCCCGGCGTGTACATCTGCGACGAGTGCATCGAGTTGTGCAACGAGATCCTCGAGGAGGAGCTCTACGGGGAGGGCGAGCCCGCCGGGCCGCGCAGCACCCCGAAGCCCCGCGAGATCTACGACACGCTCTGCCAGTACGTCGTGGGGCAGGACCGGGCGAAGAAGGCCCTCTCCGTGGCCGTCTACAACCACTTCAAGCGCATCGGCGGCCGCCGCACGAGCGACGTCGAGCTGCAGAAGTCCAACATCCTGCTCATCGGCCCCACCGGCTGCGGCAAGACCTTGCTCGCCCAGACCCTGGCCAAGATCCTGGACGTCCCGTTCGCCATCGCCGATGCGACCTCGCTCACCGAGGCCGGCTACGTGGGCGAGGACGTGGAGAACATCCTCCTGCGCTTGATCCAGGCCGCCGACTTCGACGTGAAGAAGGCCGAGCGGGGGATCATCTACATCGACGAGGCGGACAAGATCGCCCGCAAGTCCGAGAACCCCTCGATCACGCGCGACGTCTCGGGCGAGGGCGTCCAGCAGGCGCTGCTGAAGATCCTGGAAGGGACCGTGGCGAACGTCCCGCCGCAGGGCGGGCGCAAGCACCCGCACCAGGAGTTCATCCAGATCGACACCACGAACATCCTGTTCGTCTGCGGCGGCGCCTTCGAGGGCCTCGACCGGCTGATCGAGGGCCGCATCCGGCAGACCGCGATCGGGTTCGGCGCGCAGGTCATGCCGAAAAACAAGGCGACGCTGTCCGAGACGCTCTCGCACGTCATGCCGCAGGACCTGCTGCGCTACGGGCTCATCCCGGAGTTCATCGGCCGACTGCCGGTGATCGTCCCACTCGAGCCCCTGGATGAGGCCGACCTCGTGCGCATCCTGGTCGAGCCGAAGAACGCGCTGGTCCGCCAGTACCAGAAGATCCTCGAGATGGACGGGGTCGAGCTGGTCTTCACGGACGACGCGCAGCGCGCGATCGCCCGCGAGGCGATGGGCCGGCACACCGGGGCCCGGGGCCTGCGCACAATCATCGAAGACATCATGCTGAACATCATGTACGAGATCCCGTCCCGGCCGGATGTGAAGCGCTGCGTGGTCACCGAGGATTCGGTGCAGCGCAAGCGCGACCCGGCGCTGCTCACTGGCGCGGATCTCAAGAAGATGGCCAAGGAGAAGCCGGCCTAGGGCCCCTTGTCCCGGGATGCTACAATAATAGATGAACTGACATATCCGGTTCGGATCCGAACCGGGGCATGGACTGGAGGGGGGGATCACGTGTCCCCCTTTGTCGTTCCTTAAGGAGGGTATCCGTTGGCCGAACAGAGTGACGTGACGATCAAGGACGTGCTGCCGCTGCTCCCGCTGAAGGGCACGGTGGTCATGCCCCACCAGATCGCGCCGCTCGGGGTCGGGCGTCAGAAGTCGCTCCGCGCGCTCGAGACGGCGCTGGCCGGGGACCGCATCATCGTGCTCGCCGCCCAGAAGCAGGACGACCTGGAGGAGCCCCGCCCGGCGGACATCTACACGGTGGGGACGATCTGCCGCATCCTGCAGGTCGGCAAGCAGCCCGACGGCGTGCTGCAGGTCATCGTGGAAGGGCTGGTGCGGGGGGCGATCGAGCGCGTCGAGCGCGACGAGCCCTATTTCGAGGTGCGGGTGCGCCAGCAGCCGGATCTGGGGGAGAAGACCCTCGAGATCGAGGCGCTGATGCGGAGCGTGCTCTCCCAGTTCGAACGCTTCGCCCGCTACAGCCGCAGCATCGCGCCCGAGCAGTACGCGGTCGTGATGCAGGCGGAGGAGCCGGGCAAGCTCGCCGACCTGATCGCGCAGCACCTGCCGCTCAAGATCGAGGAGCGCCAGCAGCTGCTGGAGATGGCCCCCAAGGACCGGCTGGATCTGCTGAGCCAGATCCTCACCCGCGAGGTGAACATCCTCGAGTTGGAGCGCAAGATCCAGAACCGCGTGCGCAAGCAGATGGAGAAGTCCCAGCGCGAGTATTTCCTGAAAGAACAGATGAAGGCCATCCAGCAGGAGCTCGGCGAGAGCGACGAGCGCCAGAGCGAGGTGGCCGAGTATAAGAAGAAGATCGAGGCGGCGAACCTCCCCGACCACGTCAAGGAGAAGGCGCTCGAGGAGCTGACTCGGCTGGAGAAGATGCCGCCGATGGTCGCCGAGGCGGTCGTGGTGCGCACGTATCTCGACTGGATCCTGGCCGTGCCGTGGACCGTGCGGACGGAGGACCGGTTGGACATCGCCGAGGCCCGGCGGATCCTGGACCAGGATCATTACGGCCTCGAGAAACCCAAGGAGCGGGTGATCGAGTACCTGGCCGTGCGCAAGCTCGCGCCGCAGAGCAAGGGGCCGATCCTCTGCTTCAACGGGCCGCCCGGGGTCGGCAAGACCTCGATGGGCAAGTCCATCGCGCGCGCCCTGGGCCGCAAGTTCGTGCGGATCAGCCTGGGCGGCGTGCGGGACGAGGCCGAGATCCGCGGGCACCGCCGCACGTACGTGGGCGCGCTGCCCGGCCGCATCGTCCAGGGCATGAAGACGGCCGCGACCCGCAACCCGGTCTTCATGCTGGACGAGATCGACAAACTCGGCATGGACTGGCGCGGGGATCCCAGCTCGGCGCTGCTGGAGGCGCTCGATCCGGAGCAGAACAGCGCGTTCAGCGACCACTACCTCGAGTTGCCGATGGACCTGTCCGAGGTGATGTTCATCTGCACCGGCAACATCCTCGATACCGTCCCGCCGGCGCTGCGGGACCGCCTGGAGGTCATCCGGTTCCCGGGGTACATCGAGGAAGAGAAGATCAAGATCGCCGAGCAGTTCCTCATCCCGAAGCAGCTGGCGCAGAACGGGCTGAAACCGGAGCAGGTGGTGTTCACCGAGGACGCGCTGAAGAAGGTCGTGCGCGAGTACACCCGGGAAGCCGGCGTGCGCAACCTGGAGCGCGAGATCGCCGGGATCTTCCGCAAGGTGGCTACCGAGGTCGCCACCGGCAAGGCCACGACGGTGCGGGTGACCAACCAGAACCTGCACAAGTTCCTGGGGCCTGTGAAGTTCCGATACGGCCTGGCCGAGCAGGTGGACGAAGTGGGCACGGCCACCGGGCTCATCTACACCGAGATGGGCGGAGACATCGTCTCGGTGGAGGCCACCCTGATGCGCGGGGACGGCAAGCTCACCCTGACCGGCCAGCTCGGCGAGGTCCTGAAGGAGTCCGGTCAGGCCGCGGTGTCCTACGTCCGCGCGCGCGCCCGGCGCCTGGGCATCGACGAGGAGTTCTACCAGAAGTACGACGTGCACATCCACATCCCGACCGGCGCGGTGCCTAAGGACGGCCCGTCTGCGGGCATTACTCTGGCAACGGCGCTCGCGTCCGCGGTCACCGGGCGACCGGTCCGGCGCGAGGTCGCGATGACCGGAGAGATCACCCTCCGCGGCAAGGTCCTGGGCATCGGCGGCGTCAAGGAGAAGGTCCTGGCCGCCCACCGGGCGGGGATCCGCACCGTGCTCCTGCCGAAGGAGAACGAGAAGGACCTCATCGAGATCCCGGCGCACGTGCGCAAGAAGCTGCACTTCGTGTTCGTCGAGCACATGGACCAGGTGCTCGCGGAAGCGCTGGGCCCGGCGCCGGCCGTCACGCAGCGGGTCGTCCCGCCGGCGGTGGGGCCGAGCCCGATCCGGCCCGGCCAGCAGCCGAGCCAGCAGATGCTGTCATAGCCGTCGGACGCGCGGAAGGCAGGCGCGCCGGAGGGGCGCCGCAGATGCGCAAACACGACCAGAGCGAGGACCCTCCCGGCCTTCCGGTCCCTCCTGTGGAGATGACGGCGGAGGAAGACGCCTCCGCCGTCTTTCCTCTTTCTCCCGACCGTGGCACGCCAGTTGCCTCTAATTCCCCTGTGCCGATGGCCACCCCCCGGGCGTTTACCGCCAAGTCGAACAGACGTCTGGGGGAGCTGCTCCTGGACTCCGGGGTCATCACCGAGGCCCAGTTGTCGGAGGCCCTCGAGGAGCAGAAGCGTACCGGCAAACGGCTGGCCCAGATCTTCATCG
>MENB01000093.1 GCA_001768125.1 Armatimonadetes bacterium RBG_19FT_COMBO_69_19 | reverse complement strand
CGGAGGTCATTTCGACATGGGAGAGGAGAATCTCGCTATCCGCCTCGGGGGACATCTCCCGGATGCGGAGGGCCTGCGCGCGCGGATCCCAGCGCATCCCGCGGGGCTGGTAGTAGTGGTCGGTGAAGGCGTAGGGCTCCCGCAGGGCGGCGCCGAGCGCCGCCAGCCGCCGATGGAACGCGTCGATATCGGCGACGCGAAAGCGGACCTCACACTCGAAGGCCGCAGTCATTCAAACGGCCATTTCGGCAGCTGCGCGCGCGTCGGGCGGTCCTGGCGGAACCCGAGCGCGTAGTCGGCCTGCATCAGGGTGTGGATCTCGCGGGTCCCTTCGTAGATCACCGCACCCTTGCTGTTGCGGTAGAAGCGCTCCACCGGGTAGTCATCGGAGTACCCGTACGCGCCGTGCACCTCGACGGCATCGCCGGCGGCGCGCTCGCTGGCCACGGTGGCGTACCACTTGGCGAGCGAGGTCTCCCGCGAGTTGCGCAGTCCCTGGTTCTTCATCCAGCCCGAGCGCAGGTACAGGAGGCGGCTGATCTCGTAGTCGCGCACCATCCCGGCGATCATCTCCTTCACCAGCTGGTGCTCGGCGATCGGCCGGCCGAACGTCGTCCGCTCCTTCGCGTACTTCACGCTCGCGTCGAGGCACGCCCGGATGAGGCCGGTCGCCCCCGCGGCCACGGTGTAGCGGCCCTGGTCGAGGGCGAACATGGCGATGCGGAACCCCTCGCCCTCCTGGCCGAGCAGGTTCCCGGCGGGGACGCGCGCCTCGTCCATCACGATCGACCCGGTGTTGCCGGCGCGGATGCCGAGCTTGCCGTGGATCGTTCCGGTGCGCACCCCGTTCATGTCGCGCGTGATGATGAACGCGCTGAGGCCGCTGTGGTCGCGCGAGCGCTGCTTCGCCGGGTCGGTCCAGCCGAAGACGATGAAGTGGTCCGCCACGTCGGCCAGCGAGATCCACAGCTTCTCGCCGCTCAGCACGTAGCCTGCTCCGTCCCGCGACGCGGTTGTGCGGATGCCGACCGCGTCGCTCCCGGCCGCGGGCTCGGTGAGCGCGTAGGTGGCGATCTTCTCCCCGCGGGCCTGCGGCACGAGGTAGCGCTGCTTCTGCTCCTCGGTGCCCCAGCTGAGCAGGGTGAGGCTGTTCAGCCCGGCGTGCACGGACATGATCACGCGCAGCGAGGTGTCCACGTACTCGAGCTCCTCGCAGGCCAGCCCGAGGCTGACATAGTCCATCCCCGCGCCGCCGTAGCGCTCCGGGATGCACAGGCCGAGGATGCCCAAGGCTGCCATCGACCCCAGGATCGAGCGGTCGAACTGCTGGGCGCGGTCGAGCTCCTTGATCCGCGGGCCCACCTCGGTCTGGGCGAACTCGCGCACCATCTGCGCGGTCATCTGCTGATGCTCGGCCAGCGCGAACTCCATCGCTATCTCCTCTAGCTCTGCTCGCTCAGCATGCGGAACGCGAGCAGGGCGTAGAACTTCGCCGCGGTGACGACCTCGTTGACATCCACCGATTCGTTCACGGTGTGGGCCAGCTCCGGATCGCCCGGGCCGAAGAGGATCGTGGGGATGCCGCGCTCGGCGAAGAAGCGGCCGTCGCTGGCCTGGTGGTAGCCCACCGGGTCGGACGGCAGCTGCAGTTCCCGGGCCACCGCCTGCGCGGCCTGCACGATGGGCGACTGCGGTGAGGTTTCGATCGGCGGCCCGGACTGGATGACCTCCACGTCCGCCTGCAGTTGCGGATCGGCCCGCTGGAGATCCGCGATGACCCGCTCCATCTGCGCCACGGCCTCGGGGATGGTCTCGTTGGGCAGGGTGCGGCGGTCGATGGTGGCCTCGCACCAGTCGGGGACGACGTTCGTGGCGACGCCCCCGCGGATGGTGCCGATCGACAGTGACGGCGGCGGCGTGAGCGGATGCGCGAGGGTGCCGAGGGGCCCGCCGATGCGCGCCTCGATCGCGCCCAGGACCCGCAGCATGGCGGAAATGGCATTGCTGCCTTCCCAGGGGGTACTGCCGTGGGCGGCCCGGCCGTGCGTCGTGATCCGCAGCCAGAGGACGCCCTTCTCGGCGGTCGCCAGCCGGTTGCCCGTGATCTCCCCCACCACGACGTGGTCGGGGTGCAGCAGGCCGCGGTCGACGAGGTACTCCGTGCCTTTGACCCCACCGACTTCCTCATCGCTCACCGCGGTCAGGGTGAGCGTGCCCCGCAGGGGGAGCACCGTGCCCAGGGCCTCCACCGCCGCCACCATCCCGGCCAGCGAGGCCTTGGCATCCGCCGCCCCCCGGCCGTGCATCCGGGTCCCGACGATCTCCGCGCCGAAGGGCTCGTGCCGCCAGGCCTTGAGGTTGCCCACGGGGACGGTGTCCATGTGGGAGGTGAAGAGAAGGTCGGGATGCCCCGAGCCCAGCCGGGCGATGACGTTGGGCTTGCGCAGCTCCTCGCTAAGGATCTGGAAGTCCACGCTGCTGCCCCGCAGCCGTGCGGCGATGAGGTCCGCGACCTTCCGGGTGTCCCCGGGCGGGTTCGTGGACTCCGCGCGCACGAGGCCGGCGAGGAAACCGATGATCGAGGCGCGGCGGCGCTCGATCTGTTCAACGATCGTGTGATCCATAGGAAACGGAAGAGGGAAGAGGCTACATACCCTCTTCCCTCTTCATGTTGCGTGCGGGAACTTCCTGTCGGTGGCTAGCGGGACGACTGCGCAAGGAACTGCCGGGCCATCCGCAGCGCGGTGCCGAGCACCCGGTCCTGACCCGCCTCGATGTCGGCGGCGCTGAGCACGGCCTCGATGTCGGGCCGGACCCCCACCCCTTCCAGCCGCACGCCGCGCCCCGTGGCGAGGCGGAAGGTCGTCACGCTGAGGGCGGAGCCGTCCGAGAGATCGATCATAACGCTCGCCTCGACCGCGCCGGCCGTCTTCTCCCCGATCAGCTGGCCGCGCTTGTTCTCCTGGAGCGCGGCGGAGAGCAGCTCGGCCGCGGACGCACTGCCCTCGTCGACCAGCACCCACACCGGCATCGTGGTGGGCAGCATCGGCGTCGCGTTGGTCCGCTGCACCCGGGTCATCCCGCCCTGCCGAATCTCCGTGTACACGGGCAGGTTGTTCGGCAGCAGGGCGTTCATCACACCGTTCAGTTCGTGGAGGTAGCCGCCGCCGTTCCCGCGCAGGTCGAGGACGAGCACCCGCATCCGCTGGGCCATCAGCCGGCTCAGCGCGGCGCGGAAGTCGCGCGCCGTCCCTTCGACGAACTGGTAGAGCTTGATGTAGCCGATGCCGCCTTCGACGACCTCGGCCTTGAAGATGGACGGCACGACGATCGGGCCCCGCGTGATCGTGATTGCCAACGGCTCGCTCAGCCCCGACCGCCCGAGCGTCAGCGTGACCGGCGTCCCCGGCGCGCCGCGGATCATGCCCGACACCTGGTCGACGGTCATCCCCGTCGTGCTCACGTCGTTCACCTTCAGGATCCGGTCGAACTCGCGCACGCCCATGCCCTCGGCGGGACCGCCCGGGATGACGGACCAGACGAAGAACTTGTCGTCCTTCGGCATCAGGATGACCCCGACGCCGGTGAACCCGGCCTGGCCCCGCTGGCGGGAGCGCCGCTCCGCGTTCTGCTGCGGCGTGAGGAAACCGGTGTGCGAGTCCTTGAAGGCTTCCGTCATGCCCCGGATCGCGGCGTAGGACAGCTGCGCCGGCGTCAGGGAGGTGCCTGCCGCCGCGGCCGCCGAAGCGAACTGCTCGCCGAACAGCTGCCGCGCCTCGGCTTCCGCCGTCCCGGCCGGGATGCCGCCGACGGTGGCGCTCACGCCCGCCGATGAGAGCTGCGAGCGGAGCCCTTCGGCGGCGCCGTTGAGCACCTTCGCCGCGTCGATCGGATCGACGTAGTTGGTCCGCAGCGCGCGCAGCGCCTCGAAGACGAGCGTCGGCTCCGGTCCATTGACCGACGCGGTCTGCGCCACTGCGAGCGGTGCAAGCACCGCCACCATCATGACCACGGCCATCGCGCGCTGCAGTACTGCCCCGAGAGACTTCATGGCAACATCCCCCTGCCTCTGTCGAGATCTCCGCCCGCTCCCCTGCCGCCCCGAATCGGCGGGAGATTGCGTCGAAGTCAGCTTGTCTGGTGCGCCGGCGCCCTCGTGATGAGGAGGGGCACGATCACAGCGCCGGCCGGAAGGGAAACACGCGGAGGATCCAGGTGTTGAGCCGGAACACCAGGTCGAAGATCATGGCACCACCCATCACCACGAGGAAGGCGCCGCTGAACGTCTCGATCGCGCGGCCATGTCGTCTGATCCAGGCGAAGCCGTCGATCGCGGTCGTTATCAACACCGCTGCCACGAGAAACGGCACGCCCAGACCGAGCGAATAGGCGAACAGCAGCATCGCCCCGCCGCCCGCGCCTTGCGTCGTGGCGGCCAGCGTCAAGATGGCGGCGAGCACCGGGCCGACGCACGGCGTCCAGGCGAAGCCGAAGGCCATGCCCACAGGCACGGCACCCAGCAGGCCTCCCGGCCGGCGCTGCATCTGCAGCCGGCGCTCCCGGACGAGCCCCGGGACCTTGACCACGCCGAGCACCGACAGTCCGAGCAGCACCACTACGCTGCCGCCCACCCGGCCGAGCGCCACGCGATTGTCCACGATGAATGAGCCGAGCGCCGAGGCCGAGGCGCCGAGCGCGGTGAAGATGATGGAGAATCCCAGGACGAACAGCGCCGTGGCGATGAGCACCTGGCCGAGCTTGGCCCGCCGCGCGGCGAGGTCCAACTCGGCGAGCGAGACGCCGGAGACGAACGACAGGTACCCGGGGATCAGGGGCACGATGCACGGGGAGACAAACCCGAGCACCCCGGCGCCAAACGCCAGGACCAGGTTGACGTCGCTCATCTCGTGATCGACCTGAGCATGGACACGAGTTCTGCCTCGCCCGAGGGTCCGAACCCCGCTTTCACCAGCGTGCCGTCCTTGGCGATCACCGCCCAGAACGGCTGATAGGTGAAACCGTAGAGCTTCGCGACCCTCCCCTCGCCGTCATAGCCGTTTGCGAACGTCAGGCCGTGCCTGCGGACGAAACCCAGGCACGCCGCCTTCGAGTCCAGCACTCCGACGCCCACGAACCGCACGTTCTTGCCTTTCCAGTCTTGCCAGATCCGCTCCCACCCGGGGGCGTCACGGTTGCACGTGATTCACCATGGCGCCCAGAACAGGAGCACCACCGCGCTGCCGCGCGCGTCCGCCAGGCGGAACGTCGTGCCGTCGAACAGCTCGAGATCGAACACCGGGGCCCGCGGGGGAGCGGCCTGTGCCGGCGTCAGCGCGAGCAGCGCCGCCAGCGCGAGGACCGGGACCCAGTACCCACACCACCCTGGATACGCGTGGGGAGTTTGGACGTGTTCCACGGCGTCAATCCTAAGACCCCATTGTAAAGGAATCGCCATCCGTCGGCAAACGGGTCCTTGCTGATGTCCTGCCCGGTCTGGGCCCGAGGCAGTCCCCAGTTCTGCCAGATTCTCAGCGCGCCGGTCCGAGGCGGACCGGGGCCCCCGCGGAAGCGTGAAGCGCGACCGAGGCCCGTCCTTCTCGGACGGCGATCTCCACGAGTCCGTCGCTGCCGGGAACGACCACGAGCCGCCCGCGGGCCGCCTCACCGTAGGTGCGGCTTACCCTCGCGACCATCAGACGGCGGCCCGCGCGCAACATGACGCGGGTCCCTGCCGGGGGCAGCAGCGAAGCGGGGATGTTGGTGATCAGGTTCCCGAAGGCGTCCACGTAGAGGATCTCCCCGACGAGCGCACCACGCACGACCCGTCCGGTGCCCAGATCGAGGTCCACGATCTCCGGGGCGGGGGCGCCGAGCACGCCGGGCGGCGTGCCCTGCGCGAGTCGTCCCGCGGCGGGGGCGAAGAGGTCGCGGCCGTGGAACGTGCTCGAGCGCACGCCGCGGAGCAGCGCCTCGTCCGTGATCACGTAGGCGCGGGGCGCGCCGGCCCTCCGCGCGGCCGGCATCAGCACTCCGTTGTCCGGCCCCACGAAGTACTGGCCGCCAGCGACGACGATGAGCGCGCGCCGCGAGGTGCCGACGCCGGGATCGACGACCGCAACGTGCACCGTCCCCGCGGGCGTGAACGGCACGATCGTGGAGAGGAGGTATGCCCCGGCGCGGACGTCGTGCGGTGGCACGTCGTGGCTGATGTCGATGCATCGCATCTCGCCATAGGCCGCCAGGACAGCCCGCATCGCGGCCGGATAGGGACTGCCGGACCCGAAATCGCTGAGGAGGGTGACGAGGGGCGGCATCAGCGCTCGCCGCAGAACTCCACGGCCGCGGACGCCAGCACCTCGGCGCAGCGCACGACGCTGTCGATCTCCACGTATTCCTCCGCGGCGTGCGCCCCGGCCCCGGCCGGCCCGAAGATCACCGATGGGATGCCCGCCCCGCCGAGGATCGCCGAGTCCATCCACGGAGCGAGGCCGATCAGCGGGGGCCTCGAGCCCAGCACCCGCGACGCTGCCGAGGAGAGGGTCTGCACGATCGGCGCGTCATGGCTCACCTCGTAGGCCGGACGGAAGAAGAGGACCTCGACCCGGCCTCCGCCGCCGCGCTGGAGCACCTCGAGCATCTCGGCCTCGATGTCGGCCACCGTCTCTCCCGGAAGCGTGCGCCGCTCCACTTGAAGAACGCAGCGGCTGGGATAGGTGCTGAGACCGTCCCCGCCCTCGATGAGTGAGGCGTGCACGGAAGGGCGGCCGAGCAGCGCATGCCGGTGCTGGGTGAGGCGGTTCAACTCGAGGCGGCGCAGTTCGGCGAGCACATGCCCCATCGCCGCGATGGCGTCCCGCCCCTCGCGGTAGTCGCTGCCGTGGGCGGCCCGCCCGCCGGTCTCGAACCGCACCCAGGCGAAGCCTTTGTGCGCGATGCCGATCGCGAGCGCGGTCGGCTCGGTGACGATGGCGGCATCCGCCGTGACCGTCCCCGCCAGGGCCTCCGTGCCGAGGCTCGCGTACTCCTCGTCGGCGACAAAGGTCAGGATGAGGTCGCCCGCCAGGCGCCCGTGCGCGCGCACTGCGCCGGAGGCGGCGATCATCGCGGCCAGCGAACCCTTCATGTCGACCGCACCCCGGCCGTAGAAGCGGCCCTCGCGCTCGACGGCCTCGAAGGGCCGGTCCATCCCCTCCGCGGCGACCGTGTCGAGGTGGCCGTTGAGCAGCAGCCGGCGTCCCCCGCCCTCCCCCCGCAGCGTCGCGATGACGTTCGGCCGGCCGTGGGCGGCCTCGACGAGCTCGGCCTCCAGCCCGAGGTCGCGGCAGACCGTCGTTACATAGAGCGCGATCTGCCCTTCGCCCGGGGCGCCGGGAACTAGCGAGGGGTTGATGGAGTTGCAGGCGATGAGACCGCGCAGGACGTCGCGCAACAGGGTTTGATCGATGGTGATCATCGCCGATCCGTCATCGCTGGCATCCCGGGCAGTAAAATGCCGGCCGGCCGCCGGACCTCGCGGCGACAACCCGGACGTCCACCCGGGCGATCGTCCGGCCGATCAGCGGGCGCAGGCTGCGGCGGAGCGTCTCGACCTCGGGGAGCTCAGGCATGCCTCACTTCAGCAGCCGCGACATCCGCCGGTCGGCGTACACCTTCCCCCCGGTCTGGCACGCCGGGCAGTAGTAGGTTTCCTTCTCCGCGTACGCCACCGCGGCGATGGGCGTGCCGCAGCGGGGACAGGGCTCGCCCCCATGGCGGTGCACCCGGAGCAGCTCGCGCGGCTCCCGCGAAGGCAGCTCCTCGCTGAAGTGGGCGCGGTGCTCCTCAAGTGCGCGTCCGAGCGTCCGCCGGATCGCCTCGAGCAGCACGCCGGCATCGTTGGGCTTCTGCTTCGCCGCCGCGACGAACGGCGAAAGGCGTCCTTCCCACAGGATCTCGTCCGAATAGGCGTTGCCGATCCCAGTGACGTGGCGCTGAAACGTGAGGAAGCGCTTCAGCTGGGCGCGCTCCTCCTTCAACATCTCGTACAGGCGCTCGGGGGTGAGCTCGTGCGAGAACGGATCGAGCCCAAGGCCGAGCAGCGGCTCATGGCGGGACATCTCGT
>MENB01000092.1:11065-13452 GCA_001768125.1 Armatimonadetes bacterium RBG_19FT_COMBO_69_19 | reverse complement strand
GGAGGAGCGTGTTGCTGCCCGCATCACCGTACCGCCCGGCATCGGGCAGCTCGCCCACCCCGGCGCTGTCCAGCACAATGATCACCGCGCGGAAAAACGGGAGCACCGTCTGTGAGGGCACGGTGTGTGAGTTCGACCTCCCCGCCCGGTCGCCTACCGGGGAGGTGCACCCCGGCGGCGGGATGGGATGCGCATCCCCTCGCGCGGATGGGCCTGAGCGTACACCGCCCGCAGCCGGTCCCGCGCGACATGCGTGTAGATCTGGGTGGTGCTGATGCTGGCGTGTCCCAGCATCTCCTGCACCGCCCGCAGGTCGGCGCCGCCTTCGAGGAGGTGGGTGGCGAAGGAGTGCCGCAGCACGTGCGGGGTGAGCGCCCGGGAGATGCCGGCGCGCCGGGCGTGGGCCCGGGTGAGCTTCCAGCAGGCCTGCCGGGTGAGACGCCCGCGGCGGCTGATGAACAGCGCTTGCAGCGCTCGCCGTCGCGCAAGCGCTGGCCGTCCCCGGCGCTGGTACGCGAGCAGCGCCGCCACGGCTCGGCTTCCCACGGGCACGACGCGCTCTTTATTCCCCTTCCCCAGGCAGCGTACGAGCTCCGCCGCCGGATCGACGTCCCCCAGGTTCAGCCCGACCAGCTCGCTGACGCGCAGGCCGCTGCCGTACATCAGCTCGAGCATCGCCCGGTCACGCAGCCCTTCCGGTGTGGAGGGATCGGGCGCGGATAGAAGGCGGTCCACCTCGTCGACCGTGAGCACGTTCGGGAGGCGCCTCGGCAGCTTCGGCGCCCCCAGATCGAGGGTCGGATCCTGCTCCATCACCTGCTCGCGCAGGAGATAGTGGTAGAACGAGCGGATCGCCGCCGTCCGGCGCTTGACCGTGGCCGGCGAGCGGCCGCGGCGCCGCAGGGAAACGAGGTACAGCGTCACGGCGGCGCGCGTCACGTCCTCGGGCCGGGTGGTGCTGCGGGCCCGCAGGAAGCGGGCGAAATCGTCGAGGTCGCGCTTGTAGGCCTCGATCGTGCGCGGGGCCAGGCCTTGCTCCGCCAGCGCGTAGGAAAGATACGCATCCACCTGCTGAGTGAACGCCGAGGGGATGTCGTCGCTCATGGAACTGAAGGTCGCTGCAGGCCTTCGGCCTTCGCGACGAACATCAAGCCGATGATCGACTTCGCGTCGCGGATCTCGCCCCGGGCCACCATCGCCCGGGCCTCGCCGAGCGGCATCCGGACCACCTCGAGGTCGTCCTCCTCGGCCTCGAGCCGGTGCGGGGTGAGGTCCCGCGCGAGGTAGACGTGGACGAGTTCCGTGAGGAACCCCGGGGAGGGCAGGAACGAGCAGAGGTGCTCGACGGATCCCGCCCGCATCCCGATCTCCTCCGCGAGCTCGCGCTGCAGCGCGGCGGAGGGATCCTCCCCGGGCTCGAGCGTGCCGGCGGGGATCTCCAGCAGCCGCTCGCCCGCGGCTCCCCGGTACTGACGAACGAGGAGGACGTCGCCGTCCGCCAGCAGCGGCACCGCCGCGACGGCGCCGCGGTGCTCGACGATCTCCCGTGCGGCGCGCCCCCCGCCGGCGAGCTCCACCTCATCGATCCGCAGGGACACCACCGATCCGTCGTAGACGCGCCGGCTGCGCACCACGCGCTGCGCCACGTGCTACGCCCGCCCTTCGACCACCTGCTCCGGGTACACGAGCGTGCCGTCGGTCCGCACCAGCTCACGGAAGGCGCGCAGGAAGCGCGCCGACAGGGGACCGGGACGACCGGTGCCGATCGGCCGGGCGTCGACCTCCACCACGGGGCCGAGCTCGGCGCCGGTGCCGCTCAAGAAACACTCGTCCGCCGTGTAGACGTCGTGTAGGGTAAAGACCTGCTCGGCCAGCGGCACGCCGATCTTCGCCGCGAGCTCGATGATCGCCCCGCGCGTGATGCCCTTCAGGATGCCGAGATACGCCGGCGGCGTCCAGACCGCGCCGGCGCGCACGATGAACAGGTTGTCGGCGCTGCACTCACAGACGTAGCCATCGGCGGTGAGCATGATGGCTTCTTCGACGCCGGCCTGGTTCGCCTCCAGCCGGGCCATGATGTTGTTGAGGTAGTTCAACGTCTTCGCCTGCGGGGACAGCGCGTCGGGGCGCACCTTGCGCGTGGTCGCCGTGATCGCGCGCAGCCCCCGCTCGTACGCCTCCTTCGGGTACAGCTGGATCGTATCGACGATGATCACGACCGTGGCGCGCCGGCACTTGCGGGGGTCCAATCCGAGGTCCCCCACCCCGCGCGAGATGACCGGGCGGATGTACGCGTCGCGCAGCCCACAGCGCCGGACCGTCTCCAGGATCGCCGCGCGCAGCTCGTCGCGCGACAGCGGAATCTCCAGCATGAGGTAGCGGGCGGA
>MENB01000092.1:10228-11007 GCA_001768125.1 Armatimonadetes bacterium RBG_19FT_COMBO_69_19 | reverse complement strand
CGTAGAGGTAGCCGTGATCGTAGACGGAGACCTTGGCCTCCTCTTTCGGCACGAACGTCCCGTTGACGTACGTCACCAGTGCCATGCTGGCCGTCCTCCCTCGGTGCTCCCTACTGCGTGGCGCCCCGGGCCGACACGGCGACCCTGGCCCGGGCCAGGGCCGCCCCGATGAACTCGCGGTACAGAGGATGCGGCCGGGTGGGGCGCGACCGGTACTCGGCGTGGAACTGCGTGCCCACGAACCACGGATGGCCCGGCAGCTCGATGATCTCCACGAGATTCTTCGCCGGATAGACCCCGGTAACCCGCAGGCCCGCCCGCGTCAGCGTCTCCAGGTAGGCGTTGTTCACTTCGTAGCGGTGCCGGTGCCGCTCGGCGACCTCGGGGACCGCGTACGCCCCCGCGGCCCGGGTGCCCGGAACCAGGCGGCAGGGATACAGGCCGAGCCGCATCGTGCCCCCCTTCTCCGTGACATCCTTCTGCTCCGGGAGCAGGTCGATCACCGGATGCGGGGTCTTCGGATCCACCTCCGTCGTGTTCGCGCCGTCCAGACCGCAGACGTGGCGCGCAAACTCCACGACGGCCCACTGCATCCCGTAGCAGATCCCCAGGAACGGCACCTGGCCCTCACGCGCGTAGCGGATGGCCTTGACCTTGCCTTCCACGCCGCGCGCCCCGAAGCCGGGACACACGAGGATGCCGTCGAACTCGCGCAGCCGAGAGTTGACCTCCTCGTCCGGCCACCGCTCCAACCCTTCCGAATCCACTTTGGTGATCTG
>MENB01000092.1:771-10210 GCA_001768125.1 Armatimonadetes bacterium RBG_19FT_COMBO_69_19 | reverse complement strand
GATCCCGCCGTGGCGCAGGGCCTCCACGATGCTCACGTAGCTGTCCTCGACGCCCATGTACTTCCCGACCAGGGCGATGCGCACGCGCGCGCTGGGCCGCTTGATGCGGTCCACCATCTCCCGCCACTCGGCGAGGTCGGGCGGCGGGCCGTCCAGGTGGAGTCGGGCCGAGGCGATCGCGCCGAGGCCCTCGTCCTCGAGGATGAGCGGCACCTCGTAGATGCTCTCTGCATCGAGCGCCTGGATCACCGCCTCGGGGGCCACGTCGCAGAACAGCGCGATCTTCTCCTTGATGCCGCGCGACAGCGGCCGCTCCGTGCGGCAGACGATGACGTCGGGCTGGATCCCGATGCTGCGCAGCTCGCGCACGCTGTGCTGGGTGGGCTTGGTCTTCAGCTCGCCGGCCGCCTCGAGGAACGGCACGAGGGAGACGTGGATGTACATCACGTTTTCCGCGCCCACGTCGTGGCGGAACTGCCGGATCGCCTCGAGGAACGGCAGGCCCTCGATGTCGCCCACCGTCCCGCCGACCTCGACGATCACGACGTCGGCCTGCGCCAGCTGGCCGACCTTGTGGATCTCCTCCTTGATCTCGTTCGTGACATGGGGGATGACCTGCACTGTGTCGCCCAGATACTCGCCCCGGCGCTCGCGGGCGATCACCGTGCCGTAGATCCGCCCGGTCGTCGTGTTGTTGTCGCGGCTCAAACTGGCGTCGATGAACCGCTCGTAGTGCCCGAGGTCCATGTCGGTCTCGGCGCCGTCGTCGGTGACGAAGACCTCGCCGTGCTGATGGGGGTTCATCGTACCGGCGTCGACGTTGACGTAGGGGTCGAACTTCAGCATCGTCACGCGCAGCCCCCGCGCCACCAGCAGCCGCCCCAGCGAGGCCGACGTGATGCCCTTGCCCAGCGCCGACGCGACACCGCCGGTCACGAAGATGTACCTGGTCACCGCTCTCCCTCCAGCGAGGCCCGTCCGCCCCAGGCGAGTTTGGTCCGCAGGATGCCGTAGAAGCCGCTGCCGCCGAGCCGGACGAACCGCGTCCGCTGGTCGGCGGCCCGGACGACGACGCGGCGCACCGCGGACAAGGTGATCCCCACGCGGCCGTCCACGGTGAGCGTCGCCTCGGGTTCGGGCGCCGTCACCTCGACCATGACCTCATCGCGCCCGTCGACGACGACCGATCGTGAGTTAAACGTATGGGGACAGATGGGCGTGATCACGATCGCCGCGACCCTCGGATCGAGGATCGGGCCCCCGGCCGACAGGGAGTAGGCCGTGGACCCCGTGGGCGAGGCGACGATGACGCCGTCGGCGGGATAACTGGCAAGGTGCTGGCCGTTCACGGAGACCCGCAGGCGCAGCACCCGCGCCACGCCGCTCTTCGTCACGACCATGTCGTTCAGCGCGAGCAACGTCTGCGCGCCGCCGGCGCCGACCTCGACCTCCGCTTCCAGCATCATCCGCTCGTCGATCTCGTAGCGTCCGGCGAGGAGGTGCGGCAGGGCCTCCGGGAACTCCGCCGTGCTCAACTCGGCGAGGAAGCCGAACCCCCCCATGTTCACGCCGACGATGGGGATGCCGCGCGGCGCGGCGAGGCGCGCGGCGCGCAGGATCGTCCCGTCGCCCCCGAAGACAACGAGGAGGTCGGCCCGATGGGCGAGGTCTTCTTCGCTCTTCGCCAGCCGGGCGCGGTCCAGGAGACGCGCCGCCTCCTCGTTCACCCACACCGTCTCCGTCTGCCGGGCGAGCACGTCGATCGCCTCGCGCGCCGGCGTGACCATCTCCGGATGCTCGCGCAGACGCGTCGTGTTCACCATCACCCCGACCGACGTCATCGCGGGACCCCCTTGCGGGGAACAGCGGCATGGGCCACGCTCACCACAGCATCGAAGTCGAGGGGCCGCGCGATCCGCGGTTCCGTCCCGAGGTAGAGGAAATACTCGATGTTCCCGTCGGGACCGGCGATCGGGGAATAGGTGACGCCCAGCAGGCTGAAGTCTGCATCCTCCGCATGGCGCGCTACGCGCGCCAGCACCTCCCGGTGCACCGCGGGATCGCGCACGACGCCGCGTTTCGCGGCCTTCGGGCCGGCTTCGAATTGCGGCTTGACCAGGGCCACGACCGTCCCGCCGGGCCGCACGAGGCCGCGGACGGCCGGCAGCACCTTCCCCAGCGAGATGAACGACACGTCGACCGTCACCACATCGACCGGCCCGTCGAGGGCGGCGGGGTCGAGATCGCGTACGTCCTGCTGCTCGAGCGAGACCACCCGCGGATCGGAGCGCAGCGACCAGTCCAGCTGGCCGGTCCCGACATCGACCGCATAGACGCGCGCAGCCCCGCGTGCCAGCAGGCAGTGGGTGAAGCCGCCGGTGGAGGATCCCACGTCCGCGGCGCGGAGGCCGGCGGGATCCACGCCAAACGCCGTCAGCGCATGGTCCAGCTTGATCCCCCCGCGGCTCACGAACGGCGGACGGCTCGAGCGGACCTCGAGGCGTGCCTCCGCACTCACCGGCGTGCCGGCCTTGGCCGCCCGCACCCCGTCGACGTAGACCTCGCCCGCCAGCACGGCGGCCTGCGCCTTCGCCCGCGTGGGCAGCAGGCCGCGCTCCACGAGCGCCACGTCGAGTCGCAGGGTGCCTGCCATGGTCGTCGCCATCCGTCCTTTTCCCACGGTCAGCGCTACGCGTCCCTCGTCAGCAAGTACCCGGCCAGGGCGGCGAGCATCTCCCCTCGCGGTCCCAGCGGAGCGAGGGCGTCCTTGGCCTGCCCGGTCAGCTCCGCCGCGATCTGGCGGGACCGTTCCAATCCGAACACCGCGGGGTAGGTCGCCTTGGCCGCGTCGCTGCCGGTCGGCTTGCCGAGCTTTGCCTCCTCGCCGACCACATCGAGGATGTCGTCCACGATCTGATAGGCGAGACCCAGCCGGTCGCCGTAGAGCGTCAGCCCGTCGAGCTCAACGGGAGGGGCACCGGCCAGGATGGCTCCGGAGCGCACCGAGGCTCGGATGAGCGCGGCGGTCTTTCGGGTGTGAATCTCTCGCACCACCTCGGACAGAGGCCGCTCCGGCGGAAGCGTTCCGCCCGGGAAGGTGCGGGCCGGCGCCTCGGCGAGAAGATCGAAAACCTGTCCGCCGACCATCCCTGCCGTTCCGATCGCCCCCGCGATCTCCCGGCTGACGGCGAGCGTCCGGTCGGCGCCGAAGACGCCGGCGGCACCGGCGATGAGCTCGAACGCCAGCGCGTGCAGGGCGTCGCCGGCGAGGACGGCGATTGCCTCGCCGAACGCGATGTGGCAGGTGGGACGGCCGCGGCGCATGCCGGAGTCGTCCATCGCGGGTAGATCGTCATGAATGAGCGAGTAGGTATGGATGAGATCCACAGCGCAGGCCACGGGGAGCACGTCCTCCGGCGGCGTGCCGTACGCCTCGGCAGAAGCCATCACCATGAGGGGGCGCAGGTGCTTGCCTCCGGCGAAGACCGAGTAGCGCATCGCCTCGTGGATGATCGCCGGATGGGAGGTCGCGGGAGGGAGGAAGCGGTGGAGGGCGTCATCGACGAGACGCCCTCTGGTGACTATGTAGCTGGCGAGATCGCGGAATGCTACCAGCGACACGAGCCTGTCGTTCGCCTCCTTCATCGGATCGCGAACCCCCGGCTGCCCTGCGGCGGCTCCCACTGCACGTCCAGGGCCCGCACCACCGCACCGGAGGGACCGGCGCGAAGCGCCGCGATGAACCGGTCCACGGCCTCCCGATCGCCCTCGGCCGCCGCCTCGACGCGTCCGTCGGGGAGGTTGCGCACGAACCCGCTCACGCCGTGACGCCGGCCGGCGCGCTCGGCGAAGAACCGGAAGCCCACGCCCTGCACATCGCCGCTGATCCAGAGGTGCGCGCGGACCGGCTCAGGACTCATCTCCAACCCGGGCCCCGCGCTGACGCTGGCGCAGGAGCGCGCCGAGCACGCCATTCACGAACCGGCCCGACTCGTCGGTCCCGTACCGCTTGGCGAGCTCCACGGCCTCGTTGATCACCACCTGCGGCGGGATGTCGCTATGCAGCAGCTCGTAGGCCGCCAGCCGCAGCAGCGTGCGATCGGTGTTGGCCAGCCGGTCCAGCGGCCAGTCCCGGAGCAGGGGTCGCAGGGCCCCATCGATCTCGTGGCGCGCGCCCCACGTCCCCTCGCACAGGCTCTTGAGGTAGATCCACTCGGACTCGCCGATCTCCGCACGGACCCGCTCGAGCGCGCCCTCGAGCGCCTGCCGCCCGACGTCGACCTCGAACATCACCTGCAGGGCCAGCTCGCGCGTCCGGCGGCGGGACATCAAAGAAAAAACCACCCTGCGGTGGTCTGGTGGCTCGCCCTCCCGGCCGGGGCGTCGATCCGGCCAGGAGTGCGGCGGACAGACCGTGGGTGGTCCAGCACGTCGCAATTATAGCAGAGTCGCCCGGCTATTTCACGCGCTCGAGGTACTCCCCGCTGCGCGTGTCCACGCGGACGCGATCGCCGACGTTGACAAAGAACGGGACCTGCACACTGAGGCCGGTTTCCAGGCGCGCGGGCTTCGAGCTGCCCGCCGCGGTATCGCCCTTGAAGCCGGGCGCGGTGTCCACGACTTCCAGCTCCACGGCATTCGGCAGCTCCAAGGCGATCGGCCGTCCGTCGTAGAAGACGACGACGACGTCGGTGTTCTCCTTGAGGTAGTGCACCGCGTCGCCCAGCAGCTCGGCGCGCAGCGGCAGCTGTTCGTAGGTCTCGTGGTCCATGACGACGTACTCGTCGCCCTGCGCATAGAGGTACTGCATGGGCTTGCGGTCGAGGTAGATGAGCGGGACGCGCACGCCGGTGTTGAACGTGCGCTCCGTGATCGCGCCCGTCTTCAGGTTGCGGACCTTGGCGCGGACGTAGGCGCTGCCCCGCCCGCGCTTCACGTGCGCCGACTGCACGACGGCGTACAGCTCGCCGTCCAGCTCGACGACGACACCCGGCCGGAAGTCATTGGTGGAAATCATGGCGCAAGCATTCTACCAGCCGGGGGGAGCCGGATTCAAGGACTACAGGATGAGCAGCTCCTTCGGCGCCCGGGTCAGGGAACGGCAGCCGTTCTCCGTGACGACCACGAGGTCCTCGATGCGCACCCCGCCCCATCCCGGCAGGTAGATCCCCGGCTCGACCGTGACCACATGTCCGGGCGCGAGGATCGCTTCCTCGCGCGGGGACAAGGAGGGGCCTTCGTGGACGGCCAGCCCCACGCCGTGCCCCAGGCTGTGGCCGAAGGCGTCCCCGTGGCCCGCCTGCGCGATGATCGTACGCGCCAGGGCGTCCGCGTCCTTGCCGCTCATCCCGGGCTTGATTCCCTGAAGCGCCGCCTGCTGCGCCGCGAGCACGATGCCGTAGATGTCCTGGTGCTTCCGGGACGCCTCGCTGAGCACGACGGTCCGGGTGCAGTCGGAGACGTAGCCCTGGAAGGTCGCACCGAAATCCAACGTGACGAAGTCGCCGTTGGCCAGCACGCGATCGGCGGCGCGCCCGTGGGGCAGCGCGGAGCGCGGGCCGCTGGCGACGATCGTCTCGAAGGCTTCCTTCTCGGCACCGTGCCGCCGCATGAAGAACTCCATCTCGGTGGCGATGTCGCGCTCCACCGCGCCCGGGCGCAGGAACGACCGGATATGCGCAAACGCCGCATCGGCGATCTCCACCGCCTTGCTGATGCGGGCAATCTCCTCCCCGTCCTTCACCCAGCGCAACCGGTCGACGCCGTCCACCGGCAGCAGCGTCGCGGGGGCGAGCCGCTTCGAGAACTCGTCGTATTGTTTGTAGGTGAGGCCGTCCGCCTCGAACCCGATCCGCGAGAGGGCTCGGGCGGGAACGAGCTCGGCGAGCGCGTCGATGAACTGCCGGTCCGCCTTCACCACCTCGAAGCCGGGCGCCTGGGCGGCCGCCTGCTCGACGTAGCGGAAGTCGACGAGCAGGAGGGCCTCGGACGCCGTAATCAGGACGAAACCGGCGGATCCCGTGAAGCCCGTGAGGTGGCGCCGGTTCTCCGCTTTTCCGATGAGCATCGCCTCGACGTGCTGCTGAACTATGACGGTGCGGAGGCGGTCGACGCGTCCCATTGATCACTCCTCTGCAGGTCGGTGAGCCTCCACCTTTTTGGCGCAGCGATGCTGGTACTCCTCTAGGGGCAGTTCGCGCGCGCCACGCGCACCCGGCCCGTAGCCGGCAACAACCGGATGCACAGGCGGGCGCGCCCGCTGGCCAGCGTCACCGTTCCCCCGCCGGACGGCGCACCGAACAGGCTCACACCGCTAAACATCACGGAGCCGGTATTGCTGCCGCCGAATCGCGCGTACGTGACGCGGACCTGGCCCGGGAGCCGGTGGGTCCGGATGGTCGTACGCACCCTCCCCGTCCGCGTGAACAGGGTATATCGGTCGCCCCCGGGGGCGAACTCGACGCCGTAGGCGCGGTCGGGATTCCGCTCAGCCAGCGACCTGGCCTGCGCCGTGCGCAGCTCGCTCACGACGCCCGCGGCCGCGGCGCGCAGGGCCAGGCGGCCCCCGAGCGGTTCGGTGCGCACGACCAGCACGCTCACGAAGCCGGCGATGGCCAGGACCACGACGAGCTCGGTCAGCGTGGCGCCACAGGCACGGTGATGCATCGGGCAGACCCCCTCGCTGCCCTGCATCACACCACGGCGGGCGGACGGTTTGCTATGCCCTATCTGAGGCAAAGACAACCGCGGTCGGAGGAACCTCCGACCGCGGTTGACATCGGTCCGGAACGCCGGACGGTCTTAGCGGATAGGAAGCGGCCTGGCCAGCGCGCTCACGCGCTCCAACAGCGCGTTGTGTTTGTCCCACGCACCGACCAGCACATAAGCGTCGAGCAGGGCCAGCATGACCTCGGGGGCCGCCTGCAGGCGCAGGGACTGCTCCAGCGAGGCGACGGCACGCGGCGCGAAGCTCGCGGCGAACGGCGCGAGACCGAAGCGGTACAGCCGCAGCATGTGCAGGTAGGCCATGCCCAGCCAGTAGTGAGCCCGGGCGTCGTTGGCGTTACGGGCGATCGCCTGCGTGTACGGGGCGATCGCCCGGTCAAACGCCGGCTGGTCGTAAAAGCGCGTCTGGTCGAAGGCCGGGAGCGCCTGCGCGGCGGCCGGCGCGGCCAGCACGGCGATGGTCAGCGCGAGGAGCACCGCACGCGTCATCGTGTCCTCCGTCAGTCCTTCGTGATCTGCGGCGTGATGAGGAAGATGACTTCGCTCTCGCGCCGGTCGGTGTTGCGGAAGCGGAAGAGCTCCCCGATGATCGGGATGTCCCCAAGCAGCGGGATCTTCACCACCGACTCGCGGTCCTCACGGCTGATCAGGCCGCCGAGCACGATGGTCTGGCCGTCCTTCACGCTCAACAGCGTGCTGGCCGAGCGCGTCGCCAGGCGCGGCGCCTGCTGCCCGCCGGGTCCCGTGACGATCGCCGCCACGGAGCTCACCTCAGGGCTGATCGCCAGCGTGATCAGGCCCTCGGTGTTGACCCGCGGCGTGACATCCATCTTCACTCCGACTTCGACGAACGTGACCGTCGTGGTCGTGACGCCGCCCTGGGTCGTGACCGTAAAGATCGGCACGCGGTCGCCGAGCAGGATCGACGCCTTGTTGCCGTCGAGGGTGGCGATCCGCGGCGCGCTCAGGATGTGGGCGCGACCCTCCGTGACCAGGGCCCGCAGCCGGATGAAGAACAGGTCGGAGGACAGCAGGGTGAAGCTGATCCGCCGGTTGATGCTGTCCAGGATGAAGTTCCCGATCGAGCCTTGCGCCGGCGAGCCCGCGGCCGGGTCGGTCGGCGCGTCGGGCGACAGCAGACCCAAGTCCTTCAGGGAGCTGGAGCTCACCTCGATGGCGTGCAGCTGGACCACGACCTGGGCGATCCTGACGTCAAGGGTGCCCAGCACGCGCACGACGTCCTGGTGCTGGGCAGCGGTACCGGTGATGAGGAGTGAGTTGGTCCGCGGATCCACGGCCACCCGTACCCCGGGCACCGCCGCCGCGACCGCGGCGCGGATCTGGTTCACGTCGCCGAACGCCAGCCGGTAGGCGATGGTCTCGGGCGCCTCCGGGGGCGGGGCGAGCCGCTCGGCGGACCCGATGATGAGGTTACGGCCGAGCCGGCGGAAGGCCAGGTTGTTGGCCTCGAGGATGAAGCGCAGCGCATCCTCACAGGTCACGTCCACGAGACGCAGGGTGACGGTCCCCGTCACCGACGCGTCCGTGACGATGTTGAAACCGCACAGGCGGGCCAGCGCGCTCAGCACGTCGGCGAGGGCCACGCCCCGGAACTCGAGCAGGCGGATGGCGCCGCCCGGCACGCGCTCGGTGGGCTGCGCGACCTTGACGACGCCGGTGCCGGGCGCGGCAGAAACCGCGGGGATGATCTCACCGGCCGTCGGGGCGACGGGCGCCTTGGCCTGAACCGGCGGCTTGACCGGGACCGGAGCCGACGCGGCGGTGCGCGCCTGACCCTCGGTCACGGGCACCTGCGGCACGCTCACCGTGAGGGTGTTGGGCGCGCTGCGCCCGATGTCCACCGCCACGGGCCGGACGAGATCGATGACGACTCGGGCGATCGCCGGGGAATCCTGGAACTGCCCCACGCGGACGCGGAGCACGTTCCCCCGGCGGACTTCCGTGGTAGCGCGGATCTTCTCATCAACTACGGTATCGAGGAGATCGATTGCCACGCGCGGGGGCGCGGGCGAGGCGATCTCGGTCACGTGAAAGAGCACCTGCCCGGTCGAGACGATCCCGACCACCAGGCGGGTGCCGAAGTCTTTCACCGTCACCTGGGTGAGTCGTTTCGGCGCGGCGAGTGCGGGACCGGTGCCGAGCGACGGAAGCGCCAGCAGCGCAACGAGTACGATGCTGGGAAGGATGCGTTGGCGATAAGTCCAGCGATGCGGCATCTGCCTGTTCACCTACTCACCTCCCATCCGGACGTCGAAGCGCCTGCCCGCCCGGAGGAACGTCACCATCCTGCGGGTCGAGTCCACGCGCACCACTCGCAGATCACCGAGTTCATCGCCGGTCCCGACGATCTCGGTCCTTCCACCGACGACCACGATGGCCACCGCATGCGAATTGCCGACGATGCCTGTGACCGCCACGCCATCACCGGCCTGCAGCGGGGGCACTCCCCCACCGGGCAGGGGCGGCGGTGGCAGCGGCGGCCCGCCCGGCGTCGGGAAGGGCGGCGGTGGCAGCGGCGCTCCAGGGGGCGGCGGCCCGACCGGCACCCCAGGATCCCTCACGACCGGGACAAACGGATCCGCCCGCCCGACCGGACCTGAAGGCACCGTCGATCGAGGGGCAACAGGCGGCACGGCCGCGGGAACGGGCGCGGGCACGGGCTGGGCCGCGGGAGCGGGCGCCGATGGCGTTG
>MENB01000092.1:432-759 GCA_001768125.1 Armatimonadetes bacterium RBG_19FT_COMBO_69_19 | reverse complement strand
AGCCGCCGGCGGCGTCGCCGCGGGCGGCGCTCCGGCGAACAGCCGGCTGGCCAGCAGGTAGCCGGCGGCCGCGACGAGCGCCAGGACGACCGCCCATCCCGCGATCGGATTCTTCTTCAGGAACTCGCGGATGCGGTCCATCTACCGTGCCTCCTTGGGGAGCACAAACGTCTCGACGTCGAGCTGGGCGGAGAGATCGGGAACCTGTCGAGGCGCAACCACGACACGGCGCACGACGATGAGGCGCGGGAAATCGTGCAGCCGGCTCATCAACCGGAGCAGCTCGCTGTAGTCCGCCGTCATCGCGAGCTGAATCGGATAGCGCAT
>MENB01000092.1:0-410 GCA_001768125.1 Armatimonadetes bacterium RBG_19FT_COMBO_69_19 | reverse complement strand
GGCGGGGTCGCCCCCGAGGCCGTGGGCTGGGCCGGCTGCGCTGGCGCCGGCGCCTGAAGCTGGCCCGGACGGATCGCGATGAGATCGATCCGCAGATCCTTCGTCAGATTCTCCAGCTGCACGAGCAGGACGGCGGTCTCCTTCTCCGTGGGCAGCTTGCTTTCCAGCGACGCAATCGTCGCCTGCAGGCGGGCATACTCCGCCTCCAGCTGCGGGGCCTGCCGGGCGCTGATCTCCATCCGCTCCAGCGTGCTCCGCCGCTCGGCGAGCTGATCCTGCAGCGCCCGGTACTCCGCCTGCCGCGGGGAGTAGATGTAGTAGTAGAACAGCAGGAACACGATCAGCGACGATCCAACGACCAGCAGGATCCGTTCACGGCGGCTCATCGGACGCTCGCCTCCTTCGCCGGT
>MENB01000091.1:13866-14082 GCA_001768125.1 Armatimonadetes bacterium RBG_19FT_COMBO_69_19 | reverse complement strand
AGGAACGCCGCGGCGTCGTTTGGATCGTCCAGGACGTCGATCCCCAGCACCACGACATCACGCTCTCTGAACTCCTGCCAGACGCGCTCCAGGTTCGGCATCTCCTGCTTGCACGGGGTGCACCAGGAGGCCCAGAAGTTCAGGACGACGACTTTTCCGCGGAAGTCGGACAGGGCGATGAGCCGGCCGTCGAACCCCCGGAGCCGGAAATCCGGG
>MENB01000091.1:13536-13851 GCA_001768125.1 Armatimonadetes bacterium RBG_19FT_COMBO_69_19 | reverse complement strand
TGGGGGGGAGGCGCCGGGGCCGCCGGGCGGCGCGGGACGAGCGTGCCGCGCATGCCGAGGTAGACGATCGCGACGATCACGGCCAGGACGGCCAGCGAGAGCACCCAGAACAGCCCACGGCGGAAGCTGCCCACGGCCCCTACTATAGCGCACCACTCCACGCCTCCCCCAGCCCAACTGGTTCAACCGTCAACTCGGTCCGAGAATCGGGCAGTGGACCGATGGTGCGGCGCCGGAGCCGGCGCTAACGTGAATGGGGCGGTATAGGCGGCCTAAACACTCCTCCGGGGGAGGTTTCACATGGCGGACTTGCAT
>MENB01000091.1:13211-13480 GCA_001768125.1 Armatimonadetes bacterium RBG_19FT_COMBO_69_19 | reverse complement strand
CGAACTGGGCAGGCGGACAGGGCTGTCCCGCTCCACCCTGCGGCAGCACCTGAGCATCATGACGCGCGACGGCCTCGTCGAGGGCCAGTTCGTCCGCCAGCGCACCGGGCGTCCGCCGCTCGTCTACCACCTCACGCCGCGGGCCGAACTTGCGCCGCCGCAGACCTACGCCGCGTTCCTGCGGGCGCTGTTTGCGGGGATGGCCGATCGCGAGCACATCGACGGCGTCTTCCGGCAGATGGCGGCGCAGCTGGCCGCCCAGCACCCCG
>MENB01000091.1:6138-13180 GCA_001768125.1 Armatimonadetes bacterium RBG_19FT_COMBO_69_19 | reverse complement strand
GCTGGAAGCGGCACGCCGCGTGTTCTTCCCCGACGCCGAATCCACGGCGGCCGAGCGCACCGAAGAGGGCTACCAGTTCTCGCTGTACACGTGCCCGCTGGCCTCGGTCTCGATGGAGTTCAAGGATCTCTGCTGCATGGCGCGCGGCGTGCTGGAGCAGATGATCGGCACCGAGGTCGGCCAGACCGAGTGGATCGTCCGCGGCGATCCGCGATGTACGTTCGAGGTGCGCGTCCCCACCTCCGCCTCTCGAGCCAGGACCGCCTAGGCTGGTGGCT
This sequence comes from Armatimonadetes bacterium RBG_19FT_COMBO_69_19, assembly GCA_001768125.1. Lineage (GTDB taxonomy): Bacteria > Sysuimicrobiota > Sysuimicrobiia > Sysuimicrobiales > Kaftiobacteriaceae > Kaftiobacterium. Next base: position 12,902 of record MENB01000091.1, on the reverse strand, counting down.
GCTGCCCAGGACACACCACGAGGGGTGTCCCGATGTTCGAGTGGCTCAGCATGGCTCGGATCCTGCACGTGATCGCCGCGGTGTTCATGGCCGCGCCACTGTACATGCTCATTGTCGTCGGGGAACGCGGAGCGTTCGGGAGACGGATCGACGCGGCGATGGATGGCTACATGGAGCGCATCGTGTCGGGGCAGCCGCGCCGGTGCTACGCGTACGTCGCCGTGCTCTTCTTCACGGGGCTGGCGCTCCTGATCCTCACCGGTCAGGGGCTCGCCCCCGTCGTCACGAACTGGACCGTCGCGCTGAAGGTCGTCCTCACCCTGGCGGTGCTGGGAATCATCACGTACGTGCACATGGTGCTCCAGCCTCAGGTGAACCACCTCGTGGCATCCGCCGGGACCGAGGATGTCGCCGTGAAAGTCTGGCCCCTGCGCAGCCTCCGCAAGCGCCTGGCGGCGGTGTGTCTGTTCCTCGTGCTCACGATCGTCCTGCTCGGGATCCGGCTCGTTGTCCCGTACTCCGCGGCCACGCTCCTTTTGTTCCTTATCCTCGCCGCGCTGTTTGCCTGGCGGGCGTTCCGGGTGCCGGTCCCGTGGGGGTTCGGTTAGGCTCACGTGGAGGACCGGCCGGGTACCGCCGGGACGGCCGAGGCTGCCCGGGACATCCTGGAAGGCCGTGGAAGGCGGGGGCCCTCGCGCCTGCTGCCATTCCTCGGGCCGGCGTTCGTCGCCAGCGTCGCCTACATCGATCCGGGCAACTTCGCCACCAACATCCAGGGTGGGGCCCAGTTCGGCTACATGCTGCTCTGGGTCATCGTGGCGAGCAACCTCACGGCGATGCTCGTCCAGGCCCTCTCGGCCAAGCTCGGGATCGCTACCGGCCGCAACCTGGCGGAGATGTGCCGAGAGCAGTTCTCACGGCCCGTCGTCTGGGGGATGTGGATCATCAGTGAGCTGGTCGCGATGGCCACCGACCTGGCGGAGTTTCTCGGGGCCGCGCTCGGGCTGTACCTGCTCTTCCACCTCCCGCTGCTCACCGCGGCGGTGGTGACCGGGGTCGTCACGATGGTCATCCTGGCGCTCGAGCGGTACGGCTTCCGCCCGGTGGAGGCCGTGATCACAGGGTTCGTCGGCATCATCGCGGTCTCGTACGTCATCGAGACCATCCTGGACCGGCCGGACTGGGGCGCGGTGGCCGTCTCGGCGGTCGTGCCCCGGTTCGCGGGTACGGAGAGCGTGCTCATCGCGACCGGCATCCTCGGCGCCACCGTGATGCCGCACGTCGTCTTCCTGCACTCCGCGCTGACGCAGCGGCGCATCGTTCCTCGCGACCCGGCCCAGGCCGCGCGCCTCTTCCGCTTCGAGGTGATCGACGTCGCCATCGCCATGGGGCTGGCCGGTGTGGTGAACGCGGCGATGCTCATCATGGCCGCCTCGACGTTCTACCGGGAGGGCCTGGTGCACGTGGCCAGTATCGAGGAAGCCCACCGCACGCTCGTGCCCCTGCTGGGGTCGCTGTCCAGCACGGTCTTCGCGATCTCGCTGCTCGCCTCGGGTCTCTCGTCCTCGACCGTCGGCACCATGGCCGGCCAGGTGATCATGCAGGGGTTCCTGCACCGCCAGATCCCGATCTGGTTCCGGCGCCTCGTCACGATGCTACCGGCCCTGATCGTAATCGGGGTCGGTCTCGATCCGACGCGCACCTTGGTGCTCAGCCAGGTCGTGCTGAGTTTCGGACTGCCGTTCGCGCTCGTCCCGCTCGTCCTGTTCACGAGCCGCAGGGAGATCATGGGGGGATTGGCCAACGGCCGCCCCGCCGTGGTGGCGGCCGTGTTCGCCACCGCGGTCATCATTGCGCTCAACCTCTTCCTCCTCGTACGGCTGGCGATGGGAGGGTAGGGATGTTCCGCCGCGTGTTCGTGCCGCTCGATGGATCGCGATTGGCCGAATCGGCGCTGCCGGCCGCGGTCGAGCTGGCCAGGCATCTCGGCGCTCGGGTCACGGTGTTCCATGCGCTGGAGCGGAGCGCACCGGCTACGGTGCACGGGGAACGGCACCTGACCGCCGAGGGTGAAGCCCGCGCCTATCTCGCGGAAGTCGCATCGTGGGTGGCGCAGCGCGGCATTACCGTGGAGGCCCAGCTCGAGACCGAGGTTCTCGACGCCGCGGCGAGCATCGCGTCCAAGGCCGGGGGCGAGGGCGCCGATCTCGTCGTGCTCTGCCGGCACGGCGGGGGCGGTCTGCGCGGCCTGATCTTCGGCCGCGTCGCCCAGCAGGTGCTGCAGCGGGGTCACATCCCGGTCCTGCTTCTGCAGCCGACGCCGGCCGGTCGGGACCAGGCGTTCGCCTGCCACCGCATCATGGTGCCGCTCGACGGGAGTGCCACGGCCGAGGTGGCCCTGCCCGCGGCCTCCGCCCTCTCCGGCGCGTGCGGCGCGGAGCTGCTGCTCATCCTCGTCGTGCCGACGATCGAGACGGTCTCGGGCGAACGCGGCGCGGCGGCGCGTCTCATGCCGACCGCCGCGGCCGTCGTGCTCGAGTCCGAGGCCGCAGACGGGAAGGCGTACCTGGAGTCACTCGCCGCGCGAACGGGAGGAGCCGGGCGACCTGAGGTCACCGTGGAGCGCGGCGAGCCGGTGCGCGTCCTGCTGGAGGCCGCCGCATCGCGCGGCATCGACCTGATCGTGATGGCAACCCACGGCCGCTCCGGGGTCGGGGCGGTGTGGGCGGGCAGCGTCGCCGCCCGCGTCATCGGGCACAGCACGCGGCCGGTCCTGCTCGTGCGTATCCCGGACCGTCCATCCCCCGCTTGACTACGCGCCCTGCCGCGGACTCTCGGACGGCTCCGCGCGTTTCTATCGGGCGCTGACCCGATAGGATTCAGTTACCCGCCCGATACCAACCCGCCTGTCCCTTCGCTAGTCTGCCAACAGACAAAGGAACACACTTTGTCCGATTTGCATGAGACTCAGCCGAAACGCCCACTATGCCATCCGGACCGTGCTCGACCTCTCGCAGCGCGGGCGCGGCCGCTCGGCGGAGATCGCGGAGCGCCAGGGGATCCCGCCGGCCTACATGGCCAAGGTCGTCCAGGGCCTGAGCCGGGCGGGCATCCTCCGCACCTACCGGGGCACGCACGGTGGGGTGCAGCTGGCCCGCTCGCCGGGCGCGGTGACCCTGCGCGACGTGGTCGAAGCCTCGGAAGGACCCTTCGCTATCAACCTCTGCGCGGCGTGGGGCGACTGCCCGTGCGCTCAGCCCTGCCCGGTGCGCGCAACGCTGGCAAGGGTGCAGGCGACGCTGGAGCGGGAGCTGGCCGGGGTGACGGTCGCCGACCTGGCCGCCGATGCCGCGGGATTGTCGCGGGGACAGGGCGCACGGTGAGCGGGCGGCGAGTCCGCAGATCAGATCAGTGGAGGTGGTAGCAGTGAGGAACATCGTGGTCGTTGTGGCTGTGGCGGCGATGCTCGCCGTCGCGGGATGCGGCGGCGGAGGGGACACCTCCCAGCCCGCTCCGGCGCCCGAGCAGCCCGGCGCACAGGCCCCGGCGCCGTCCGCCGGAGGCACCAAGGTGGAGGTGGAGATGAGCGAGTTCAAGTTCGAGATGGAGCCGATCCAGATCGCTCCCGGCAAGGTGACCTTCGAGATCGAGAACGTGGGCACCGTGGAGCACTCGTTCATCATCGAGGAGTTCGGCGTGAAGACCGAGCAGATCCGGCCGGGCCAGAAAGTTACGGTCACGGCGGACGCGAAGGCCGGCAGCTACACCGCGATCTGTGACGTCGCCGGCCACAAGGAAGCCGGCATGACGCTCCAGCTGACCGTGAAATGATCGAAACAAAGGGAGGCAGACCGATGAGACAGCGATGGATCGTGGGTGTCGCGGTTGTGCTGGCGCTACTGCTCCTGGCGGTCGCGGGCGGCCGGTTCGGGGTGTCGACCGCGACGTCGACGCCCAACCTGGAAGGCCTGATCAAGGCGAAGGGGCTCACGCCCGACCAGGTGCGGGCGGCGGTGCAGACCTTCGTGCCGCCCGGCAAGTACGACGAGTACCTGATGTTCGCCTCCGGCGGGCAGTCGGGGCAGGTCCTGGTGTTCGGGATGCCCTCGATGCGCCTGCTCCGCGTGATCGGCGTCTTCAGTCCGGAGCCCTGGCAGGGCTACGGCTTCAGCACGGAGACCCAGGGGATCCTGCGCGAGCAGGCACAGGCCAGGGAAGCGCTGACCTGGGGGGATACGCATCACCCCGCGATCAGCGAGACTAACGCCGAGTACGACGGGCAGTTCCTCTTCATCAACGACAAGGCCAACGCCCGCATGGCGGTCATCGACCTGCGGGATTTCTCGACCAAGCAGATCGTGCGCAATCCCAATGCCTACAGCAACCACGGCGCGGTGGTGAGCCCGAACACGGAGTACATCCTCGAGGGCACCCAGTACGCGGCGCCGTTCCCCTTCAAGTATGTCCCGCTGACGCAGGAGAACTACAACACCCACTACCGCGGCTTGGCCACCTTCTGGAAGTTCGACCGCGCGAAGGGCCGCATCGACCCGAGCCGCTCGTTCCAGATCGAGCTGCCGCCGTACTGGCAGGACCTGTCCGACTTCGGGAAGTTCGAGAGCGATGGCTGGGTGTACATGAACTCGTTCAACACGGAGCGCGCGATCGGCGGGACGCTCGCGAAGCAGCCGGCGATGGAGATCGGTGCCAGCGCGCGTGACATGGACTACATGCACGTCATCAATTACAAGAAGGCGGCGGAGCTGATCGCGCAGGGGAAGGGGACCACGGTGAACGGGATCAAGGTCCTCTCCCTGAAGGACGCCGTGGCGAACGGGGTCCTCTACTTTGCGCCCGAACCCAAGAGCCCGCATGGCAACGACATCGCTCCGCGCGGCGACTACATCGTCGTCGGCGGAAAGCTCGATCCCAACGTGACCGTGTACAGCCACAAGAAGATCCAGCAGGCGATCAAGGACAAGGCCTTCAGCGGGACCGACCCCTACGGAGTCCCGATCCTCGCCTTCGACCGGGTGATGGAGGCCCAGGTGAAGATCGGGCTCGGCCCGCTGCACACCCAGTTCGACGACAGGGGCAACGCCTACACCAGCCTGTTCCTCGACAGCGCGGTGGCGAAGTGGACGCTGGGGGCGCCCTATAAGAAGGGCGGCGACGCCTGGAAGCTCGTGGACAAGTTGCCGGTGCAGTACAACATCGGCCACCTGGCCGCGGTCACCGGCGACACGGCGAAGCCCGGCGGGAAGTACCTCGTCGCGCTGAACAAGTGGTCGGTCGACCAGTACACCAACGTCGGCCCCCTGTTCCCGCAGAACTTCCAGCTGATCGACATCAGCGGGGACAAGATGGTGCTGCTCAGCAACACGCCGGTCGGGCTGGCCGAACCGCACCTCGTCCAGATCATCCCGCTGGAGAAGGTGAAGTCGTGGGCGGTCTACCCCGAGGTCGGGACGAACCCGCTCACGATGAAGCTCGACCCGAACGCGACGACGATCGGGAAGGAGCGCATCGTGCGCAAGGGGACGACGGTCGAGGTGTGGATGACCGCGATGCGCAGCCACTTCACGCCGGATCGCATCCAGGTCAAAAAGGGTGACACCGTCATCCTGTACATCACCAACATCGAGCGGGCCAAGGACGCGATTCACGGCTTCGCTATCGACCGCTACAACGTCAACCTCAGCCTGGAACCCGGGAAGTTCGAGACGGTGCGGTTCGTCGCGGACCGCGCCGGGGTGTTCCCGTTCTACTGCACCGAGTTCTGCTCCGCCCTGCACCTCGAGATGGCGGGGTATCTGGAAGTGGCGCCGTAATGTTGGCGGGATGTCGGCGGGGCGTCCGTAGTTTGGACGCCCCGTCCGGTATCAATCTACCGGAAGGACGGTTGGATCGACGTGAGCATCGCCGTGATCCGGAGTGAAGTCCAGCAGGCGCTTCGGCATCCCACGGGCTATCAGATCCGGTCCTGGGTGGCCGCGGTGCTGCTGGCGCTCTCGCTGCTGCTGCCCTACTGGCACCTCACCCTCAACGCGCCGCAGTATCCGGGCGGCCTGCGCACCTCTGTGTACCTGACGCGGGTGGGCGGGGATGCCGCCGAGATCGACATCCTCAACCACTACATCGGGATGAAGAGCCTGACCTTCGCCGCCCCGCTGGAGCGCACGCTGGCGGTCCCGCTCGTGCTCGCGGGCGTCCTCGCCGTAACGGCGTCCGCGTTCCTCGGCCGGCTTGGGCTGCTCCTGCAGGCGCCGGCCGTGGTGTTTCCGCTCGGCGTCGTGGCGGATCTGGGGTACTGGCTGTGGAGGTTCGGCCATTCGCTGGATCCCACGGCCCCGATCCGCCTCGATCCGTTCATGCCGGCGATCATCGGCAGGAGCACGGTCATGCAGTTCGTGACCCACGCGACGTTCGGCTGGGGATTCCTGCTCTCCGCGGGAACCGCCGTGCTTGCCCTCTACAACATCATCACCTGGAGCCGGCACCGGTGAGGTGGTGGGCGGCCGTCGCCGTCGTCGGGATCCTCGCCGCCCCCGTGGCCGCGGCCGATCCCTCGCTGCAGGCGCGGATCGACGCCGCGCCGGAGGGAGCGACCCTCATCATCTCCGGCACGCACGCCGGGAACGTCGTGATCCGCAAACCCCTGCAGCTCATCGGTGAACCCGGGGCGACGATCGACGCCGGGGGACGCGGGACGGTCGTGCGCATCGAGGCGCCCGGGGTCACGCTGCGCGGCCTGCGCCTCGTTC
>MENB01000091.1:0-5995 GCA_001768125.1 Armatimonadetes bacterium RBG_19FT_COMBO_69_19 | reverse complement strand
CTGCCGCTCAGCCGCCGCGGCGACGGCCTCCGCCTCTGGTACAGCGACGGTGTGACGCTGTCGGACGTGCGCCTGCAGCGGGTGCGCGACGTGCTCCTGTGGTTCGCGCAGGGATCGACCCTGCACGCCCTGGAGGTGCGCGGGTCACGCTACGGCGTCCACCTCATGTACGCGGATGCGACCCGCGTGCTTCAGAGCCACTTCGAGGACAACGCCGTCGGCGCGTACGTGATGTACAGCACCGGCGTCCGGATCGAGGGCAACCGCTTCCTGCGTCACCGCGGCTCGACCGGCGTGGGGCTGGCCCTGAAAGAGTCGGATGACATCGTGATCCGGGGGAACCTGCTCGCGGGCAACCACGTCGGGCTGTACCTCGACGGCACCCCGCGCACGCTGAGTGCGACGGGGGAGATCGTGGACAACGTCATCGCCGGGAACGGCACCGGGCTGCACCTGCTGAGCACCGCCGTCCGGAACCTCATCGCTGGCAACGTGATGGACGGCAATGCCGTGCAGGTGCGACTCGACGGGAGCACGCACAGCGACAACACCTGGGTGCGCCGCGGATCTGGCAACTACTGGAGCGATTACACCGGGATGGACCTGGGGAGCGACGGGATCGGGGACGTGCCGTACCGCGCCAGACAGTGGTTCGAGGCCCTCGGCGAGCGCGTCCCGGAGCTGCGCTTCTTCTGGGGCAGCGCGGCGGTCGGCGCCGTGGACTTCGCCTCCCGCGCGCTCCCGCTCTTCGCGCCGCAGGTGCTGCTCGAGGACCCCCGGCCGCTCACGCGCGCCGAGATCCCGGACACCTTCCGCGGCAACCGCCCGAGCATCACCTTCGCCCTGGTCTCGCTCCTCATCGCAGGATCCGGCGCCGCCGCGCTCCGAGCGGCGCGCCCCCGGTATCGGAGGCCCCCCGCATGATCGAGATACACGAGCTCACGGTCCGTTTCGGCGCCCGCGACGTGCTGCGGAACGTCACGCTGACGATCCCCTGCGGGCAGCGCGCGGCCCTGCTGGGGGCCAACGGGGCGGGCAAGACAACCCTGCTGCGGGCCCTGCTTGCCCATCTCCCGTTCTCTGGCTCCGCGGCGATCGGCGGCCACGACGTGCGCGAGGACGGGGTGCGTGCACGCGCCCTGGTGGGCTACGTCCCCCAGACCCCGGCGTTCCCGCCGCTTCTCACCGCGGCCGAGGTCGTAGCGTACTTCCAGGAGATCCGCGCGGTTGTCCCCGATCCGCTGCCCCTCCTCGCCGAGGTCGGGCTGGACGCGGAGGCGGGCAAACCCGTTGGCGCCCTCTCCGGAGGGATGGCGCGCCGGCTCGCCCTGGCCGTGGCGCAGATCGGCGACCCGCCGGTGCTGCTGTTGGACGAGCCGGGGAGCCACCTGGATGCCGGTGGCGAGATACTGTTGCGCTCGTGGCTGGATGAGGCGGTCCCGCGGGGCCGCACCGTGTTGGTGGCGACCCACCACCTGAACGGTCTCCAGGGTCTGGTCGACCGGATGGTCCTGCTCGAGGACGGCCGCGTGCGCGCGGATGCGGGGGTGGACGCGATCCGCGCCGCCCGCTGGCTCGAAGTGTCCACGCCCGGACCGATGCCGGCCCTGCCGGATGGGGTCTCGGTGCTGCCCGCAGGCAACGGCGTGCTGCACCTGCGGGTGCGGGACGGGTCGCTGCCGGCGCTGCTCGAGGTGTTGGGGGCGCGGCCGGTCGACATCCACGAGCCGGCCCTGGTCGATGTGCTGCGGGAGGTGCGGGGATGAGCTGGCTCACGATCGCGCGGTGGGACGCGCGTGCCGTGCTGCGCGACCGGTGGTTCATCTCCGTGGCCGGCGCGTTCGGCTCGCTCGTCATCGCTGCAGCCCTGGTGGCGCTCGGCAGCGTGGACGTGCTCGGGGTCTCGGCCTTCGGCCGCGTCGCCGCGACGCTCATTCACCTAGGGATGCTCTTCATCCCGCTCATCGGCCTGACCGTGGGCGCGGTCTGGATCGCCGGCGAGCGCGAGAGCGGCTCGCTCGTGCTCCTGCTGAGCCAGCCCGTCGAGCGGCGGACTGTCTTCTCCGCGAAGTACCTCGGGGTGGCCTGGGGAATGACGGGCGCGGTGGCGGTGGGATTCGGCGCGGCGGGACTGCTGCTGGCGCTGCGCGCCGGCACCGATCGCATCCCGGCGTTCCTGTGGCTCGTCGTGCTCTCGTCGCTGCTCGCCCTGGCGATGCTGGCCACGGGGTTCTTGATTTCCGCGGGCTCGCCGTCGCGGAGCCGCGCGCTGGGGACGGCGCTCCTCGTGTGGCTCGCTCTCGTCATCGTAAGCGACCTCGGCATCCTCGGCACCGCGATGATCCTGCGGCTGCCGGCTTGGGCGGTGCTCGTGCTCGGGTCGCTCAATCCGGTCAGCGCCTTCCGGCTGGCCGCCATCGTCGGGATCACCGGCAGCGCCGATCTCACCGGCCCGGTCGGGTTGTACGCGGCGGACCGCCTCGGTTTCGCGGGGCTGCTCGGGGCGCTCGTCCTGATCCTGGCGGCGTGGACGGGGGGCGCGTATCTCCTCGGGCGGAAGCGATTCCTGGAGGCAGTGGAAGGATGAGGACGACCGCGCTGAGGACGACCGTGCTGCTTCTGCTCCTCTCCATCCTTGCTGCAGGGTGCGGGCCGCGGCCCCAGGCCTCCGCCTCGGGCGGGGTGACGGCGGAACTGTCCGTGTCTCCGCGCTCGGCCGCCGCGATGCGGCCCGTCACCGTCCGGTTGCGGTTCACCGACGCGCAGGGCGGCGTCGTGCCCGCGGACTCGCTTGAGGTGGACGCGCGGATGACGGAGATGAGCCACGGCGCCGAACGGCTGATGTTTCGCTCGACCGGCAGAGGACGATACGAAGCGTCCCACGTCTTCTCGATGGACGGCGAGTGGGAGCTCCAGGTGCATGCCGTTGTCGCGGGGAAGGAATTTACGACCACTCTGCCCCTCCGCATCGGAGGGGAGTAGGAGGAAGGACGATGCAGGCAACCCCGCGTGTCATGCTCATTGCAGTCCTTATCCTGATGACGGCCTCCGGTCTTCTTGCAGCCCGGACGCCGGCGGCCGCCCCCACAGGAGACGTCCGAACCATGACGGCACAGCTCCTCCCGCCTCCTGCGGTTCCCCCGCCCGTGAAGCGGGATCCCGCTCGGATCGTCGTCAGGCTCGAGACGCGGGAGGGGGCCGGGGTGCTCGCGGATGGGGTGCAGTACCAGTTCTGGACGTTTAATGGAACCGTTCCTGGTCCCATGGTCCGCGTCCGGGTGGGCGATGAGGTCGAGCTGCGCCTTGCAAACAGCCCGCAGAGCAAGCAGATCCACTCCATCGACCTCCACGCGGTGAACGGTCCGGGAGGCGGCGCCGAGCTCACCCAGGCCGCGCCCGGGAAGGAGAAGGTGTTCCGCTGGAAGGCCCTCAACCCCGGCGTGTATGTCTACCACTGCGCCAGCCCGCACATCCCCACGCACATCGCGAACGGCATGTACGGGTTGATCGTCGTCGAGCCCGCAGGGGGGTTGGAGGCGGTGGACCGGGAGTTCTACGTCATGCAGGGCGAGTTCTACACGCAGGGCGCGCGCGGGCAGAAGGGTCTGCAGGCGTACGACTCCGCGAAGGCCTACGCGGAGCGACCCGAGTACGTGGTGTTCAACGGCCGGGTCGGCGCCTTGACCGGGAACGGCGCGCTCACCGCCGCCGTGGGCCAGCGGGTCCGGATCTTCGCCGGGAACGGCGGGCCGAATCTGGTCTGGTCATTTCACGTCATCGGCGAGATCTTCGATCGCGTGTATCCCGAGGGCGCAATCGGCAGCAGCCCGAATACGAACGTGCAGAGCACGCTCGTCCCGCCGGGGGGCGCGGCGATCGTGGAGTTCACGGTCAACGTGCCGGGGACATACCTCCTCGTCGATCACAGCATCTTCCGGATCGACAAAGGCGCGGTGGGACAGCTCAAAGCCACCGGCGCCTCGCCGAAAGGCATCTTCGAGTCCGTCCCCGAGGGAAAGTAGGACGGCCGTGATCGCTCAGGCGGATGTCGTCGTGATCGGCGGGGGGGTGCACGGAGCGAGCGCCGCCTATCATCTCGCCCGCGCGCGGAAGCAGGTGGCGCTGATCGAGAAGCGCACCATCGCCTCCGCCTCGTCAGGCGCCTCGGGCGGGATCATCCGCTGTCACTACTCCAACCCCGCGATGGTGCGGCTCGCGCACCGCGCGGCCGAGCGCTGGCCGGCGCTCGCCGCGGAGCTGGGTGCCCCGGTGGACTACGTGAACAACGGCCTCATCGTCGCCGTCGCCGGCGCGGCCGACGCGGCCCATCTGGAGCGCGCGGTGCGGATGCAGCAACGAGCCGGCGTGGCCACGCAGGTCATCGCGCCGGAAGAGATTCGAGCCTGGATCCCGGAGTTCGCGACCGAGGGGCTTGCCCTCGCCGCGCACGAGGCGGACGCGGGTTACGCCGATCCCTACTCGGCGTCGATGGCGTTTGCGTCGAAAGCGCGAGCCCTTGGCGCGCAGGTCTACACGGAGACCACGGTGACGGGTATCACCGTGATCGGATCGCACGTCACCGGCGTCGAGACGGACCGCGGTGCCATCCGCACGTCCACCGTGGTGAACTGCGCGGGGGCGTGGGCGGCGCGGATCGCGGCGATGGCCGGGATCGACCTGCCGGTCAGCCCGGGGCTGCTCCAGATGGTGGCGTTCCAGCCCGCCTACGAGGGGTGGACGCGGCAGAGCCCGACCTGGCTGGACCTCTCGACGATGACCTACTGCCGCCCGGATGCCTCCGGGGCCATGCTGGCCGGCGGCGGAGTGGCGGAGAACGCGGCCATCGACGTCACCGACGTGGATCCGGATGCCGTGCCGCCGCGTCCGCCCGTGGAGTTCGAGGCGGAGATCCACGAGAACGTCGTGCGGCGGTGCCCGTGGGCGGAGCGTAGCGCGCGGCTGCGCGCGTGGTCAGGGCCCGACGGCAACAGCCCCGACTTCCACCTCATCTTTGGCCCGGTGCCGGGTCTCGCCGGCTACCTCCAGATCGTGGGCGGCAGCGGGAACTCCTTTAAGCTCGCGCCGGCCACGGGAGAAGCCCTCGCCGAGTACGTCACCACGGGCACGAGCACCTACCTGGACCCGCATGCCTTCAGCGTGACGCGCTTCGCCGACGGCCGGCCGTTCCGCGGCGGTTACCAGATGCACATCATCGGCTAGGGATAGATCCCCCGGGTCATCAGGGCATCCGCCACGCGCTGCACGGCGCAGATCATCGCCCCGGTGCGCAGGTCCACCTCGTGCTCCCGCGCCATGCGGATCACGCGCTCGAAGGCGCCGACCATGATCGGCTCCAGGCGCGCGTTGATCTCGTCTTCGCTCCAGAACAGCGAGCTCAGGTCCTGCACCCACTCGAAGTAGGAGACGATCACCCCGCCGGCATTCGCGAGGATGTCGGGGACGACCAGCACCCCGCGGTCGGCAAGGATCTCATCGGCATCGGGCGTGGTGGGGCCGTTTGCCCCTTCCACGATGATCTTCGCCTTGATGCGCGCCGCGTTCGCCCGCGTGATCTGTCCCTCGATCGCGGCGGGGACGAGGATGTCACAGGGTTGCTCCAGCAGCTCCGCGCTGCCCAGGGCCTCCGCTCCCGGGAACCCCGGGACGCGGCCGGTCTCCCGGACGTGTGCCAGCACCTGTCGCGGGTCGATCCCCCGCGGGTTGTAGACCGCGCCGTAGATGTCGCCCACGCCGACGATCCTGCACCCCTGGTCAGCCAGCAGGTACGCCGCTACCGAGCCGACGTTGCCGAAGCCCTGCACGACGACCGAGGCGCCGGCGAAGGGCCGTTCCCACCGGCGGGCGGCTTCGCGCGCCGTAAGCATCACGCCCCGGCCGGTGGCCTCGCGCCGCCCCGCCGATCCGCCGATGCTCACCGGCTTGCCGGTCACCACTGCGGGCACGGAGTGGCCGCGGTGCATGCTGTACGTGTCCA
>MENB01000090.1:11587-11663 GCA_001768125.1 Armatimonadetes bacterium RBG_19FT_COMBO_69_19 | reverse complement strand
ATCCCAGCGTCGTCGCCGCCTCGCGTGCGGTGCAGGCAGCGGAAGCCCGCCTGGTCCAGGCCCGGGCGGGGGCGTC
>MENB01000090.1:10815-11546 GCA_001768125.1 Armatimonadetes bacterium RBG_19FT_COMBO_69_19 | reverse complement strand
TCGGATCGACGGGGACGCCGACGGGCGGGGAGGCGGCCAGTTCCCACAACGTCGCCCTGGGTGCCACGCTGCCGCTGTACGACGGCGGCATCACTGCGCAGCAGGTGGCTCAGGCGCAGGCTGGCCTCGACGCCGCCAGGGCGTCGCTTCTGGTCGCCCGTCAGGACGCGGCGCTCACAGCGGCCCAGTCGTACTTCCAGGTCCTTCGGGCGCAGCGGACGGTCGAGGTGCGCGAGGCCGCGGTGCAGACCGCCCAGGCACAGGTGCGTCAGGCAGAGGCGTTCTTCCGGGCCGGCACTGCCGCTCAGGCCGATGTCATCCGCGCGCGGGCGGCCGCGGCGAGCGCTGAAGCGGAGCTGGTCACCGCGCGGGGTCAGGTGGAGACGACCATTGCCTCCCTGCGCTCGGCGATGGCCCTTCCGGTCGGTCAGCCGGTCACCGTCGCGGACCCTGCGGTTCCTGCGGTGCTCGCGATCGCGGCGGTCGATGCTTCCACCGAAGCCGTTCGCCAGCGGCCCGAGGTGCAGCGTGCGGAGGCGGACGTGCGCAGCGCGGAGGCGGCCGTTCGTCTCGCACGGATCCGGGCGGGCACCCAGGTGAATGTCAGCGCCAACGGGTCGGTGCAGGTCACCCCCGATCCCGGGCAGACCGGATGGTCGGTCGCGGCGACGGTGTCGCATCCTCTGTTCGACGGGGGCCGCTCGAAGGCGGCCGTGCAGGAAGCCACTGCC
>MENB01000090.1:7295-10750 GCA_001768125.1 Armatimonadetes bacterium RBG_19FT_COMBO_69_19 | reverse complement strand
GGCGGCGGTTGGGGTGGCGTCGGCGTCGGCGCGGGTGGAGGCCACACGCGTGAGCGCGGAAGCATCGCAGGAGGCCCTCCGCGTCACGGAGGGCCGGTATCAGGCCGGGGTGGGAACGCTCGTGGAGGTGCTGGACGCCCAGTCCTCCGCGGCGCAGGCCCGGGTCGCGGCGGTGCAGGCGCTGTATGACCTGCACCTCGCCGTGGTGAGTTTGCAGCATGCGCTTGGCCGTCCACTGGTCGCACAGCGGTAAGCCACAGGGGAGCGGGACGATGAAACGAAGGACGCTTGTGTTCGGGGCACTGGTGGCGCTGGCGATGATCGTCGCCGTCATCGGTCGGGACCGGCTGCGCGGTGGGGCAGAGGCGCCGCGATACCGGACCGCCGAGGTCACGCGGGGCGATCTGCTGCTCAGCGTGTCGGCGTCGGGGACCGTCGAGGCCGTGGCGCTCGTGGAGGTGAAGTCCCGGGCGACCGGCCAGGTCCGCTCCGTCTTCGTGGACGAAGGCACGCCGGTCCGCATCGGTCAGGTGCTCGTGGAGATCGACGATCCGGACGCGCGCGCGGCGGTCGAGAACGCGCGCGGAGCGGTGGTCGCCGCTCAGGCGCGACTGGCCCAGGCCGAGGCCTCGGTGGCCGTGACGCGGTCCAGCACCACGACCGCGCTGCGTCAGGCCGAGGCCAACGTGGCGGCGGCCCGCGCCCGGCTGGCACAGACACAGACCGGCAGACCCGAAGAGATCGCCCAGGCGGAGGAATCCGTCCGCCAGGCCCGCGCCTCGGAAGCCCTGGCCCGGCAGAACCTCGAGCGGCAGGAGCAGCTGTTCAAGGAAGGATTCGTGGCCCGCTCCGCACTCGATCAGGCCCGCAGTCAGTACGAGGTGGCCGCCTCACAACTGACGGCGGCGGAGTCGCGTCTGACTCAGGTGCGGGCGGGGGGATCGGCGCAGGACGTGCAGATCGCCACGGCACAGCTGGATCAGGCCGAAGCACAGCTGGCCGATGCGCGCAACGGCACCCTGCAGGTGCGCCTCCGGATGGAAGACGCGGCGGCGGTCCGGGCCCAGCTGGCCCAGGCGACCTCCGCCCTCCGGCAGGCCCAGGAGCGGCAGGCGGAAAGCCGTATCACGGCGCCCATCGACGGTGTCGTGGTGAAGCGGTCGGTTGCGGTGGGGCAGTCCGTGATCGGCAGCGCCGCGGGCGGCACCCCCGTCCTCACCCTGGCCCAGATGACGCCGGTGCGCGTGAAGGTGTACGTGGACGAGTCCGATATCAGCCGCGTCACCGCTCAGGCGCAGATCGAGGTCACGGCGGACGCCCTGTCCGGGGTGATGCTGCGCGGGCGCGTCGTGGGGATGGCGCCGCAGCCCATCGTGGAGCAGAACGTGACGAAGTATCCCGTCACGATCGAGGTCGAGGATCGGGACCGCGTCCTGCGCCTCGGCATGACCGTGGACGCGGAGTTCGTGCTGGCGCGGCGCACCGGCGTGCTGCTCGTCCCGCAGGAGGCCGTACGCGGCCAGGAGAGCAAGGCCGTGTTCGTCGTGGAGAACGGCGCGCTCAAGCCGCGCGTGGTGCAGACCGGCCTCAGCGACGGCCGCCTGGTGGAGGTCCTGTCCGGCCTGCGGGAGGGTGAGCTCATCTACCTCGGGACCGCCCGGCAGAACGGGACGACCCCCGCTGCGCCCGGGGGCAACCCATTCCAGCCCAGGCTCCAGCCTCGACGGTGAGCCACCCGATGGCGCTCATCGAGCTGAAGGGCGTCACGAAGGTCTACCGCATGGACGGGGTCGAGGTCGAGGCCCTGCGCGGGGTCGATCTCCACGTCGATGCGGGCGAGTTCGTCGCCATCATGGGTCCGTCCGGCTCCGGCAAGTCGACCTGCATGAACATCCTCGGCTGTCTCGACCGCCCTACCGCGGGCAGCTACCGCCTGGGCGGCGAGGATGTCTCCACCCTCGATGACGTCGCCCTGGCCCGCATCCGCAACCGCCGGATCGGCTTCGTCTTCCAGAGCTTCAACCTGCTGCCCCGGGTGCAGGCGGTGGAGAACGTGGAGCTGCCGCTGATCTATGCCGGGGCGCTCGACCGGCGCGCGCGTGCGCTCGGGGCCCTGGAGAGCGTGGGGCTCGGGCAGCGGGCCCGGCATCTGCCAACGCAGCTCTCCGGGGGCGAGCAGCAGCGCGTCGCCATCGCCCGGGCGCTCGTGACCTCGCCGGCGATGATCCTGGCCGACGAGCCCACGGGCAACCTGGACACGCGCACGAGCGAGGAGATCCTCGGCCTGCTGCAGGCGTTGAACGACGCGGGGATCACGGTCGTCATGGTCACCCATGAATCCGACGTCGCGTCCTGCGCGAGACGCCTCGTGCGGTTCCGGGACGGGCACATCGAGCGCCAGGAGCCCGTCCACGCCCGCCGCGAGCTGCCCCGGCCGGAGGTGGCGCGGCGATGACGCTCGCGAGCAGCATCCAGATCGCTCTGCGCGCGCTGACCGCGAACAAGCTGCGCGCGGTGCTCACGATGCTCGGCGTCATCATCGGCGTGGCCGCGGTGGTGACCATGGTGAGCATCGGGCAGGGCGCGCGGCAGTCGGTCGAGACCCAGGTCCAGTCGCTCGGCAGCAATCTCCTGACCGTCTTCCCGGGCAGCATCTCGCAGTTCGGGGTGCGTCAGGGCGCCGGAACACGGCAGACCCTGGTCTGGGAGGACGGCGAGGCGATCGCCCGTGAGCTCTCGTCGGTGGAGGCCGTCACGGCCGAGTTCTCGCGCAACGCTCAGGTCGTGCGCGGCGCGGAGAACGTGAACACCGGCGTCTCGGGGGTAACCCCCGCGTTCCAGGAGGTCCGCAACTTCTTCGCGGAGGACGGGGGGTTCTTCACCGACGCCGACATGGCCTCGCGCGCCCGGGTCGCCGTGCTCGGCCGCACGGTGGTCGAGGAGCTCTTCGGCGACCGGGACGCCTCGCCCATCGGGGCGACGATCAAGATCAACCGCGTCACGTTCACCGTGATCGGCGTGATGGAAGAGAAGGGCGCCACCGGCTTCAACGACCGCGACGATGTCATCTTCGTCCCGCTCACGACCGCGCAGCGCCGTCTCTTCGGCGTGGACTTCGTGCGGGCGATCTACGTGAAAGTGCGCACGCCCCAGGAGATGACCGCGGCCCAGGATGAGGTCGAGACGCTGCTGCGCACGCGCCACCGCGTGACCGCGGGGGAGGAGAGCGACTTCACCATCCGCAACCAGGCCGACATCATCGCGACCTTCGAGGGGGTGGCGCGGACGATGACCCTGCTCCTCGGGGGCATCGCTGCCGTCTCGCTCCTCGTCGGCGGGATTGGTATCATGAACATCATGTTGGTATCGGTCACCGAGCGCACGCGGGAGATCGGAATCCGCAAGGCGGTCGGCGCGACGCGCCGGGACATCCTGAGCCAGTTCCTCGTGGAGTC
>MENB01000090.1:3846-7096 GCA_001768125.1 Armatimonadetes bacterium RBG_19FT_COMBO_69_19 | reverse complement strand
GCGCTGCGCTATGAGTAGCCGCCGGCGAATGCTGCGCGTCTTGATCGTCGCGGGCGTGACCCTCATCAGCATCGCCGGCATCATTATCTATGGGCGGATAACACCCCGTCCCGTCGCGGCACGGCCGGATCCCGCTGTACTGATTGCCACCGCGGTCACGGCACTGGAACGCAGCGACACGTACCGGTTGACCGACGAGCAGCGGGACGCCGTGCTGCCGCTGCTGCGCGTGCTGCGCGATACGGATGCGGCCGACGTCGAGCCCTCCCGCGCACTGGCGCAGGAAATCATGAACGTGCTGTCGCCCGAGCAGCGGGCCGAGGTCGAACGGATGCGCGAGGAGGCCCGCCGCCGGCAACAGGAGCGGCGCGCGGCTCAGGGCGCTCCGGGTGACCGGCAGGGCGACCGGCCCGGCCCCGGCGGATTCGGCGCCACTCCGGACGGCCCGGGTGCCGGGGGCGTGAATACGCGGGCGCGCGCGCAGATCCGGCAGCGTCTGCTCGGCCGGCTGATCGAACGGCTCGAGCTGCGCCAGTAGGTCGGGAGGCGATCGATGGATCTGGGACTTCGGGACCAGGTTGCGGTGGTCGCCGCGGGGAGCCGCGGACTCGGCAAGGCGATCGCCCAGGGCTTCGCCGCCGAAGGCGCCCGGGTTGCCATCTGCGCGCGCAACGAGACCGTCCTCCGTGCGGCGGCATCGTCCATCGGGCCCGACGTGCTCGCCGTCCCAGCGGACGTCACGAACCCCGACGACGTCACCCGTTTCATCGGGGCGGTGATGGATCGGTTCGGTCGCATCGACGTGCTGGTCAACAACGCGGGCGGGCCGCCCTCGAAGCCGTTCACCGACGTCACGGAAGAGGAGTGGTGGGCGGGGATCGGGCTGAACCTGATGAGCGCGGTGCGGCTGTGCCGTCAGGTCGTCCCGCACATGCGCGCGCAGGGCGGAGGACGCATCCTCAACGTCACCTCGTTCACCGTGAAGCAGCCGTTGCCGAACCTCGTGCTGAGCAACGCCGTCCGCCTGGCGGTGGTGGGGCTGGCCAAGACCCTGGCCGCCGAACTCGCGCCGGACAACATCCTCGTGAACACGGTGTGCCCGGGTCCCATCGCCACCGAACGGCTGCAGTCGCTGACTCGGACCTATGCCGAGCGGGAAGGGATTGGCTATGAAGACGCCGAGCGCCGGCTGTGGACCAGCCAGATCCCCCTCGGCCGCGTCGGGACGCCGGAGGAGTTCGCGAACGTGGTCGTGTTCCTCGCTTCACCGAGAGCCAGCTTCGTCAATGGGACAACCCTGCAGGTGGACGGCGGACTGGTCAAAGCGGTGATGTGATGCGCTTCCGCCGTCGCGCGCTCGCCGCCGCCGCGGTCGTGGCCATCCTGTGCGTGCCGGCGGTGCCGGCCCCGGCCGCGCCGTCGCCCGTCCACGTCAGCTTCCGGAGCTCCGACGGCATCACCCTGCGGGGGCACCTGTGGCCGGGGGGCTCGACCGCCGTCGTCTTCTCCCACATGTACGGGACGACCCAGTCCATCTGGTACGATCTTGCGGGCCAACTGGCCGCGCAGGGGTACACCGTCCTGACCTTCGACTTCCGCGGTGTCGGGACGTCATCCGGCCGCCTCGTGATCGCGAACGTGTATCGGGACACGCTCGCGGCGGTGACCTTCATCCGCACCCGGAATCCGAAGGCGATCGTCTTGATGGGCGCGAGCATGGGCGGCACGTCGTCCATCATCGCCGCGGGCCAGACGAAGGTGGATGGGCTCGTCGTCATCGCCAGCGGGATGATGTTCCAGGGCCTCAACGTCCAACCCCACCTCCCGAACCTGCGCATGCGGAAGCTCTTCATCGTCGGCAGCCGTGACGCGCCCTTCAACAACAGCGTAAAGACCATGTACGCGCGGACCCCCCAGCCCAAGCAGCTCATCGTCATCCCCACGGGACTGCACGGGACGTACATGTTCCGCAACACGCATCACCAGGACACGATCCACCAGGCGATCTTCACCTTCCTGCGCACGGTGGCACGCTGAGCGATGGCCCACGAGCTGAACCACCGGCACGAGGGCGACCGCCGGCGGCTCGGTGCTGCCCTGGGGATCACCGTCCTCTTCCTCATCCTCGAGATTGCCGGCGGGATCCTCTCCGGGAGCCTGGCCCTGCTCGCGGACGCCGGCCACATGGCCGGCGACGTGGCCGCTCTGGGCCTGAGCCTCTTCGCCCTGTGGGTCGTCGCGCGCCCGGCCACGGCGGAAAAGACCTTCGGGTTCCACCGCGTGGAGATCGTCGCCGCGCTGGCCAACGGCGCGACGCTGATGCTGATCGCGGGCCTGATCTTCGCCGAAGCGTACGAGCGGTGGCGTGAGCCGCCCCAGGTGCAGGGCGGCCTGATGCTGGGGATCGCCACGGCCGGGCTGCTGGCCAACATCGTGAGCGTCCTCATCCTTTCCCGGACCCACCGGACCAACCTCAATCTTCGCGGGGCGTTCCTCCACGTCGTCGGCGATCTGCTGGGCTCGGTGGCCACGGTCGCGGCCTCGCTCATCATCCTGGGTACCGGGTGGACGCTCGCGGATCCCCTGATCAGCGCGCTCATCGGCGTCCTCATCGTGGCCAGCGCCTGGCGCCTCATGCGGGACAGTCTGAACGTCCTGCTGGAGGGCATGCCGCACGGGATGCGCTACGGGGAGGTGATGGCGGCGATCCGGGCGGTGGGTGGGGTGGCCGACCTGCACGATCTGCACGTCTGGTCCATCACGCCGGACTTCCCGGTCCTCACCTCGCACGTCGTGCTCGCCGACGATGCAGAGGCCTCGGCGGTGCTGCGCACGTTGCAGACCACGCTGGCGGACCGCTTCGGCATCTCCCATGCGACGCTCCAGCTCGAGAGCCGCCAGGCGCAGCAGACGTGGGTGTGTTCCGGCGGCCGATGCTACCCCGTAGAAATGCACGCGGGGACGGCAAGGAAGTAACCCCGCGCGGCGGGAAGGAATCCCTTCCAACGCGCGTGCGGCAAGGCGGTGCAGAGGATGCGGTCAGCACGGAAGATGGTGTTTCTCGTCGGTATCGTGGCGCTCGTGGCGCTGCTGGCGTGGCGCACGAGCGCGGCGCTGCGGAACCGTCAGGCGCCGGCCGGACCGAACGGGCGCGGCCCGGCGGGGGCGATCGTCCAGACCGCCCGCGTCTCGCGTGTCACTCTCTCTTTGCGCTCGACCCACATCGGCGAGGTCTCCGCCACCTCCAGCG
>MENB01000090.1:3674-3837 GCA_001768125.1 Armatimonadetes bacterium RBG_19FT_COMBO_69_19 | reverse complement strand
CCGCCCGCGTCGGCGGGGTCCTCGCCGAGATCGTGGCGGAGGAGGGGCAGACCGTCCGGCCGGGACAGATCCTGGCGCGGCTCGACCCCAAGGATCTCCGCTTCCAGGCCGCGCAGGCCCGCGCCGCCTTCGACACCCAGCGCCTGCAGGTGGATGCGGCGCG
>MENB01000090.1:618-3647 GCA_001768125.1 Armatimonadetes bacterium RBG_19FT_COMBO_69_19 | reverse complement strand
GCTGGCTCAGGTGATGGCGGGACCCGCCGCGGAACAGCTGCGGCAGGCGGAAGAGCAGGTCGGCCAGGCCCGCGCGAGCGTGGAGTTCAGCCGCGAGCAGCGGCGCCGCCAGGAGGAGCTGTTCGCCCAGGGGTACGTGTCCCGGCAGCAGCTCGATGCGGCGCGGATGGATGTGACCGTGCAGGAGGCCCGTCTCCGCGCCGCCGAGGAGCAGCTCGCGCTGCTGCGGCGGGAACCGAGACCCGAGGCGGTCCAGATCGCCCGGGCGCAGGTCGTGGAGGCGGACGTGGCCCACCGCCAGGCGATGACCCGGCTCGAGCAGTCGCGCGTCTCGCTGCTGCAGGCGGAGAGCATGCTGGGTGAGAGCGCCATCGCCGCTCCGGTGGGCGGGGTCGTGGGCCGCCGGCTGGTTGAGCGGGGACAGGCCATCACCCCGGCCACGCCGCTGTTCCGCGTGATCGACACCGATCCGGCGGTGATCGCCGTCCCCGTCATCGAACGCGACCTGCACCGCATCCAGGTGGGTGTCCCCGTGGCGGTCCGGACCGACGCCCTGCCCGACGAGGTCTTCGCCGGCCGCGTCACCGGCATCAGCCCGATCCTGTCCACGACGACCCGGACCGCGGAGGTCCGGATCGAGGTACCGAACCCGGGAGGCCGCCTGCGCCCCGGGATGTTTGCGAATGTGGAGATCCTGCTGGCCCGCCGCGAGAACGTCGTGGCGATCCCGTTGGAGGCGGTGCTCGAGCGGCCCGCCGGCTCCACCGTCTTCGTCATCCAGGACGGCACCGCGCGCGAGCGGGCCGTGCAGCTGGGCATCTCCGACGGCACTCTCGTCGAGATCACGAGCGGGCTGAGGGCGGGCGAACTGGTCGCCGTCGCGGGCCACCGCACGCTGCGCGACGGCGCTCCTGTCGTCGTGCCCGGTTCGGGTTCCGGCGCCCCCGTGGGGCGGCCGTGAACCTGATCAAGGTCGCCGTCACGAGGCCGATCGGGACGCTGATGGCCTTTGCCATCGTCATCTTGCTCGGCATCACGAGCCTGCTCGGCCTGCCACTCGACCTGCTGCCCGAGCTCTCGTTCCCGAGCTTGAGCATCAGCACGGAGTATCCGGGTGCGGGACCCGAGGAGGTCGAGAACCTCGTCACCCGGGTGCTCGAGGAGACCGTGAGCACCGCGGTCGGCGTCGAAGACGTCTTCTCGAACTCGTCCGAGGGTAGCTCCCGCGTCACCGTCACCTTTCCGTTCGGCACCGACCTCGACGCGGCGGCCGCGGACGTCCGGGTGGCCATCGAGCGCGCCCGCCGGCGGCTGCCCGAGGCGGCATCCACGCCCATCGTCTTCAAGTTCGATCCGTCACAGTCGCCCATCATGCAGCTCGGGCTCGTCAGCGGCTCCCCCGAGGTGGGGCCGGTCGAGCTCCGGCAGATCGCCGAGGACCAGCTGCAGTTCCGCCTGGAGCGCGTCTCCGGGGTCGCCGCGGTGACGATCTCCGGCGGCGTGCGGCGGCGCGTCCTGGTCGAGATGGATCCCGTGCGCATGCAGGCTTTTGCGCTGTCGGAGCGGGAGATCATGAACGCGCTGGCCGGCGCGAACCTCGTCGCCCCCGGCGGCCAGGTGATCGAAGGGACGCGGCGGCTGGGTCTGCGGGTCCTCAGCCAGTATCAGGATCTGGGGCAGATCGAGCGCACGGTCGTGACGGTGCACGGCGGCGTGCCGGTGTATGTCTCGGACGTGGCGCGGGTGTCGCAGGGCGAGGAGGAGCGCACGAGCCTCGTCCGGGTCAACGGGCAGCCCGGCGTGCTCGTCCAGGTCCAGCGGCAATCGGGCGCCAACACGGTCGCGGTCTCCGACCGCATCCAGCGGGAGGTCCGCGACGTCCGGCCGACCCTGCGCGGGGCGGACCTGCTCGTCCTGAACGACGGGGCGCGCTTCATCCGCCGGGCCCTCTCCTCCGTGCAGCAGGCCATCCTGATCGGCGGCGGGCTGGCGGTGGGCGTGCTCTTCTTCTTCCTGCGCGACTGGCGCAGCGTGCTGATCATCGCCACCGCCTTGCCGGTCTCCGTGCTCGCGACGTTCGCGCTGATGTTCTTCTTCGGGTACACCCTGAACCTGATGACCCTCGGCGCCCTGGCCCTCGGCATCGGGATGCTCGTCGACGCCGCGATCGTCGTCCTGGAGAACATCTTCCGCCATCGGGAGTTGGGGAAGAGCGGACCTGATGCGGCGGCCGCCGGGACCACCGAAGTCGCCTCCGCGGTGACCGCATCCACCCTGACCACCGTGGTCGTGTTCCTGCCCGTGGTGTTCCTGCGCGGGAGCGTCATCACCACGCAGCTGTTCTTCCAGTTCTCCGTGGTCGTGGTCTTCGCGCTGCTGTGTTCCCTCGTCGTGGCCATGACGCTCATCCCGTCGCTCGGCGCCCACCTGCCGCATGTCGCGCAGAGTGCGGGAGACGGGCGGCGGTCCGGCGCGATGCTGGGAGTCTACCGGCGCATTCTGGCCTGGGCCCTTCGCCATCCGCGGACGGTCTTCGCGGCCAGCGCGGTCATCTTTCTCCTGGGGATGGGCAGCCTGATGCTGCTGGGCCGGGAAACGGTGCCCCAGGCGGATGAGGGGGAGCTCTTCGCCTCCGTGACCCTCCCCGTTGGAACGCGGCTGGAGTTCACGGATCAGGTCCTGACCGGCTTCGAGGCCGTGGTGCGTGAGACGGTGCCGGAAGCGGAATACGTCACGGTAAGCGCGGGCGGGACCGCGTTCGGAGGCGGCACGCATCGCGGGAACCTTCGCATCCGCCTGGTCGATCGCGGCAGCCGCACGCGGAAGACCGAAGGGGTGGCCGCAGATCTGCGCCGCCGCCTCCAGGTGCCGGGCGGCCGCGTCTTCGTCCGGGCGGGCAGCGGGGCGCTGGGCTTCCTGCGCTTCGGCGGGGCCGACCCGATCGAAGTCGAGCTGCGCGGATTCGATCTGCGGCGCGGGATGGGCGTGGCCCAGCAGATCCGCGAGCTGCTGGAACGGATCCCCGGCGT
>MENB01000090.1:164-612 GCA_001768125.1 Armatimonadetes bacterium RBG_19FT_COMBO_69_19 | reverse complement strand
CGCGAGCGTGGCGCGTGAGGAGCAACTGCCCGAGGTCGTCGTGCGCATCGACACCGAGCGAGCCGCGGCCTTCGGTCTGACCCCGCCGCAGATCGCGAGCGCGCTGCGCACCGCGGTGGCCGGCGGTGTGGCCACCACGCTGCGCTCGGCCGGACGCGAGACCGACATCGTCGTGCGCCAGGAGTCCGGTGCGACGCTGACGGCCCAGCAGGTCCTCGCCGTGCCGATGACGTCTGTGACCGGGCGGCGCGTCCTGCTCGGTCAGGTCGCCAACCTCGCCCGGGGTGAATCCCCGACGCAGATCGTCCGCCGGAGCCGCCAGCGCATCATCAGCGTCTCGGCGGGCATCAGCGGCCGGGACTTCGGGAGCGTGATGGGCGACGTCCGCGCCGCGCTGATCGGGCTGCCCCTGCCCGAAGGGTTCTCGCTCGCGCTCGGCCAGGAGTAC
>MENB01000090.1:0-74 GCA_001768125.1 Armatimonadetes bacterium RBG_19FT_COMBO_69_19 | reverse complement strand
GCCCTGCTCGAGCCACTCATGATCATGGGCGCGGTCCCGTTCGCGCTCAGCGGCGCCCTGCTGACCCTGTTCCT
>MENB01000089.1:6098-6697 GCA_001768125.1 Armatimonadetes bacterium RBG_19FT_COMBO_69_19 | reverse complement strand
CGACCTCCTGCGCGCGGGGCTCAGCCGGGTGGAGAGCTCGATGCGCCGCGGGGTGGAACGGGGGAAGCTCGCCGCCGCGGACATGGACGCGGCCCGGGTCCGCATCCGCGGAACGACCACTCTGGGTGACCTCGGGGACTCGGATCTGGTCGTCGAGGCCGTCATCGAGCAGATGGATCCGAAGAAAGAAGTCTTCCGCGAACTGGACGCCCTCTGTCCGCCGCGGACGCTCTTCGCCAGTAATACCTCCTCCTTGTCCATCACTGAGATGGCCTCGGCCACGAAGCGAGCTGAGCGGTTCGTCGGGATGCACTTCTTCAACCCGGTACCGGTGATGAAGCTGGTGGAGCTCATCCGCGGGTTCCAGACCTCCGAGGATACGATGGTGACGGCGCGGGCCTTCGCGGAGTCGGTTGGCAAGACGGTCGTGGTCTGCAAGGACAGCCCGGGGTTCATCGTCAACCTGCTGCTCGTGCCCTACCTCCTGGACGCCGTGCGCGCCCTGGAGCTGGGCATCGCGACGAAGGAGGACATCGACACCGCGGTCCAGCTCGGCCTGGCGCATCCGATGGGGCCCCTCACGCTGCTGGACTATGTCG
>MENB01000089.1:5837-5940 GCA_001768125.1 Armatimonadetes bacterium RBG_19FT_COMBO_69_19 | reverse complement strand
ACGGACAGTCGGGCAAAGGCTGACGCATTAGGGCCGTCCGCGAAGTACTCCAGCCAGGCGGACGAGTCGAGGACGTTCATACACGGTCGGGCTCACCATCCAC
>MENB01000089.1:5620-5809 GCA_001768125.1 Armatimonadetes bacterium RBG_19FT_COMBO_69_19 | reverse complement strand
CGGGCCTGTTTCAGCGGGACGAACGGGATCAGCTCGATTCGACCATCGTACTGAATTACCTGGAGCTTCTGCCCGGGACGGATACCCAATTTCGTAGTACAGTTACTCGCAGATTACTGCCGCGAGGCGGTTCAGTCAATGACGCAAACAGGCCAGTCCAACTCGCTCCGGGACGAGTCGAGTTGACCC
>MENB01000089.1:5027-5609 GCA_001768125.1 Armatimonadetes bacterium RBG_19FT_COMBO_69_19 | reverse complement strand
GAACACGACGCGGTCTGCTAGTCGAACTCCCGACGCGGCGATGCTTGTTCTGGCCCCACGCGGCCCGCGGCAATGCCGGCGACGAAGTAGTTCTCTCCGCGCACCGGCGCGCCGGCGAGGGCGCGGCGGGTAGCGATCTGGCCGACATGGGTCAGGGCGTCGGCGATCGGCCCCTGGAAGATGTTCTCTGCTGGAGCGTGGAGCGGAGTGTTCGAGACCAGATAGGCGTCCAGCGCGGCGAGCCCGGCGAAGAAGCGCTGCGCCCCTTGCTCCCACATGAGCGACGGGGAATCATGCCATCGTTGCTTTCCCTCGGCGAGGGAAAGCGCCCAGTCGAGGAGATCGCCGATGTGCGCCAGGATCTCTCCTGAGGAGCGGGTGGTCTGCGAGATGCGGAACGCTTCGAATCGATCGGGTGCGCCGCGCAGGGCCTTCGCACCGCGATAGGCCAGCGTCGCCACGCAGTGACGCAGGAATTGACGCTGTGCCGCCATGGTCCCGTTGAGCGAATCGTCCATTGGAGATTTTCAGCCTCCTGCCTGCAGTGGATTAGGCGCTGTTCGTCATTGCCCCTCAACCTTC
>MENB01000089.1:4718-4798 GCA_001768125.1 Armatimonadetes bacterium RBG_19FT_COMBO_69_19 | reverse complement strand
CAGCAGATGTCGTGTCCGCGCCCGCAGGTTCTCGAGGGCCAGGGTGTGCAGCGCGCCGTCGTCCAGCGCCCACGCCCCGA
>MENB01000089.1:4312-4414 GCA_001768125.1 Armatimonadetes bacterium RBG_19FT_COMBO_69_19 | reverse complement strand
GCCCGAGACGGTGACGGCAAGGCCCCGACGCGTCCACCGTTGCCAGCGGATGTCAGGTGTGGCGTCGAGGGAGGCGCGGACCCGTGCACGGAAGCGCAGGAA
>MENB01000089.1:4032-4206 GCA_001768125.1 Armatimonadetes bacterium RBG_19FT_COMBO_69_19 | reverse complement strand
CCGGTGTGGAGCCCACCGGTGTGAAGCCTACGATGTCCGTCAGCACCGCGCGTCGCCGGCGGGGAGGCTGCAGGACCATCTGGACCGGCATGTCCAGGCGCACGTCGGACGGGGTCACGTTGACGAGCCGGGTGACCAGTCCTCCATCGGTCCCGTCGATCCGCACGAAGGCGA
>MENB01000089.1:3647-3737 GCA_001768125.1 Armatimonadetes bacterium RBG_19FT_COMBO_69_19 | reverse complement strand
GTCTTCTCCCTTCTGCGGATGGGGGCGAAGTGGACGATGTCGGTGATGGCGCCCTTCCGGTCCTTCGGCTTCTTCCACACGGCCCGCACC
>MENB01000089.1:3207-3590 GCA_001768125.1 Armatimonadetes bacterium RBG_19FT_COMBO_69_19 | reverse complement strand
CCGACGAGGTGGAGGAAGCCCACCCGCGGCGACGTGCCGTCGATCTCGATGACCGCGGGGATCTGCGGTGTGCGCAGTGGTTTCATGTCCCACGTCACGTAGGAGATGGAAAAGGTGTTGATGGTGCCGGTATCGGGCAGCTCCACCCACTCATCGATGGGCTTGAAGTCCAGCTCGCAGAAGGCGCGCGGCGGCGTGACGACGCGGCCGCATTTTCCGCACCGCACGCCGTAGATCTTCCCCTGGCGCAGGCCGTCGAGGAACCGGCCGATCGCCGCGCCGGTATCCCAGCCGTATTCGAGCTGTGGCGACCACACAACCGTCGGGGTTGACTTGTGGAACTCGTCATCGCTGAGAGGATGCCCGCGCATCGGGAGATGCGG
>MENB01000089.1:2734-3133 GCA_001768125.1 Armatimonadetes bacterium RBG_19FT_COMBO_69_19 | reverse complement strand
AGATCACCCCAGGCCCGGGCCACGCCGCGCTCCGGGGTGCCCGGGACCTGGCGTGCGCCGGCTTCACCGCGGAGCTGCCAGAACAGCTCGCACAGCTTCATCACGCCGGCGGCGGCGATGGGGTTGCCGACGCCCATCAGGCCGCCGGAAGGGCAGACGGGCAGCGGTCCCGTGCGATCGAACCGCCCTTGCGCCAGGTCTTCGGGCGCCTTCCCCTTGTCCGCGAGCTGCAGGCCCTCAAGGTGATGCAGCTCCTTGTAGGCGAAGGGATCATACGGCTCGGCGATGTGGATCTGCTTGCGCGGCTCGGTGACCCCCGCCATCTCATAGGCCATCCGCGCCGCCTGCTCGACGTAGCGGGGATAGGCCAGGTCGCGGTTGCCCCAATACGACGTATCG
>MENB01000089.1:1665-2673 GCA_001768125.1 Armatimonadetes bacterium RBG_19FT_COMBO_69_19 | reverse complement strand
GCCGTCGCTCACCGGACTGACCATCAACCGGTGCACGGGCCAGGCCACGACTTCCGAGGCGAGGACGTCCTTGACCGTGAGCTCCTTGGCGACCTGCGCCGCGGGATGGTTGAGCGCGTTGCGCTTGTTCTTCACGGAGACCAGGGCGATGTCCTCATTGCGGAGCCCGTACGTGGACATGTAGCGATTCTGCTCGAGGGCGAAGATCCAGAGCAGGTTCGGGCCGAGCGGGCGCTCGATCGTATGGTCGAAGATCGTGATGAACGCCCCCTGGGGATGCGGCTGACAGCTGCTCATCTTCTCCTCGCCCACCACCAGGACGAGGTCGAAGAGCCCCGAGGCGATGAGCGTCCACCCGCTGATGATGCTGAACACACCGGAGCCCCCGCCCACGTACACGCGCATGTACGGCCGGCGCACGCCGCCCGCCCCGTCCAGCAGCCACTCACCCTTCATGTGCACGCCGTCGAAGGCGTCGGGCGCACTTGCCATGATCACGCCCTCGATGTCGCGCCGCCGGACCCCGGCCGTCTCCAGGGCCTGCGCCGCCGCGTAGTAGGAGAGTTCCTTCCCCGTGTCGAGGGCGCGTCGCATGAAGAGGCTGAGTCCCGCGCCGACGACCGCGACCCGCCGGCGGGGGTTCCGCCGGATGAGTCCGGACATCCGGATTGCGGGCGCTGCCTTCACGGCGCCGGCCACGGCCCTCCCGGTCATGGCTCCATTCATGATTCCAGCCCCGGTCCGCATCATGACCTCGGCCCCCCAACAACGATCGCTCGCTGCGCTCGCGATAGCATCACGCACTCAGCACGAGGGCGCCCCCGGTCTGTGTCGGCACCCCCCGCCACGAGATGACCAGCCCGGTCATGGCGTCCGAGACCTGCGCTCGGCCGGCTTCGCCGCGGATCTGCCGGACGGCTTCCACGGTACGATAGAACGCGCTCGTGTCGTAGCAGTACCCCATCCCCAGACTCCCCCCCGAGGGGTTGACGGGCAGGCGGCCGCGCA
>MENB01000089.1:1487-1611 GCA_001768125.1 Armatimonadetes bacterium RBG_19FT_COMBO_69_19 | reverse complement strand
CGGCCGCTTCCATGTGCTGGAGTTCTTTGTACGCATACGTGTCGTCGATCTCAGCGAACCGGATCTCGGAAGCCGGGGCACCGATCCCTGCCATCTTGTAGGCCATCTCCGACGCCAGCCTCGC
>MENB01000089.1:1047-1454 GCA_001768125.1 Armatimonadetes bacterium RBG_19FT_COMBO_69_19 | reverse complement strand
CCAGGGACTGTCGGAGATCCAGCCGATCCCGCGGATCCAGACCGGTTTGGCCGCCCGGCGGGCGGCCTCTTCCGAGGCCAGCACGATCACGACGGCTCCGTCCGCGTACGCGCTGACCTCGAGCTCCCGCAGGGGTTCGGCGACGGGAGGTGACGCCAGCACGGCGTCGGGGCTGAGGGCGGCCGCGAAGGCCGCGAGGGGATTGGCCAGGGCCTGGCCTCGATTCTTGACCACGACCTGAGCGACCGCCTCCTCCGAGGTCCCCGTGTCGTGGAGATAACGGCGCATCTCCAGCGCGGCGACGTAGTGCGCATACGCACCGAGCGGCCGCTCGAAGATAGGGTCGAAGGCCAGATCCAGGACTTCGTGGTGACGGAGGATGTTGCTGGTCTTGCAGTGGGCTTCGA
>MENB01000089.1:518-1038 GCA_001768125.1 Armatimonadetes bacterium RBG_19FT_COMBO_69_19 | reverse complement strand
GGTCGGCGATGCCGCTGCGGATGAGCATGAGCCCCGTCGCCACTCCCTGGATGCCGTCGCCGGCGATCGTCTGCACGGGGCGCAGGACCGCGCCGAGCTGGTCGGGCGTGTACTCGTCGGTGATGCTGGTCCCTTCGTGGATGTCCTCGCAGACGCTGATGAAACTGTCGACGTCGCCATAGCCGATCCCCGCGTCCGCGTAGGCGCGGGTCGCGGCGTCGAAGGTCATTTCACGGTAACTGGCGTCAGGAGAGAGGCGCCGGGGTGGGGTGAAGCCCACGCCGGCGACGGCCACACGATCGCTCACGACGTGCACCTCGGGGAGACGACCTCGCGGGGACGCGCGTGGGGCGCGTTCCCTTGTCCGATTACACCGGCATCCCCGCGACTCCTGCCCCGGTGGGGAGGAGCAGTGTGCGTGGGCAAGAATGACAGAGACGGTGGAGTTCCAGCTCTCCGAAGAGCATCGGATGATCCAGGGGATGGTGCGGGAGTTCGCCTCCCGCGAGGTCCTCCCCCG
>MENB01000089.1:294-477 GCA_001768125.1 Armatimonadetes bacterium RBG_19FT_COMBO_69_19 | reverse complement strand
TCATCCGTTCCGCATCCGCATTGGGATTGATGGGGATGATGGTGCCCGAGGAGTACGGGGGCGCCGGGCAAGACGCCGTATCCTACGTCATCGCCCAGGAGGAGCTGGCCCGCGCCTCCGCCGGAGTGCAGACGATCGTGACCGTCAACAACTCGCTGGCCTGCGACCCGATCCTTCGCTGGG
>MENB01000089.1:0-242 GCA_001768125.1 Armatimonadetes bacterium RBG_19FT_COMBO_69_19 | reverse complement strand
ACTCGGCTGCTACTGCCTCACGGAGCCCTCGGCGGGGTCCGACGCCATGGCGCTGGCGTCCAATGCACGGCTCGACGGCGACACCTGGGTGCTGACCGGGACGAAGATCTTCGTCACCAACGGCGTCGAGGCCGACGTGTGCATCGTGTACGCGCGCAGCGGGCCCGAGCCCGGGGCGCGGGGGATCTCCGCCTTCGTCGTCGAGAAGGCATTCCCCGGCATCCGCGTCGGAAAGGTGGAGC
>MENB01000088.1:10414-12212 GCA_001768125.1 Armatimonadetes bacterium RBG_19FT_COMBO_69_19 | reverse complement strand
CAGGCGAAGGCTGCCGAGCGCACCCGAGGGCTCGCTGCCCAAGATGATGTTCTCCGCCACCGTGAAGACCGGGATCAGCATGAAGTGCTGATGGACCATGCCGATGCCGAGCTGGAGCGCGCGCCGGGGGCTGTCGATCTGGACCGGGGCGCCGCGGACGTGGATCGTCCCGGCGTCCGGTTGGTACAGGCCGTAGAGGACGCGCATCAGAGTGGATTTGCCGGCGCCGTTCTCGCCGACGATGGCGTGGATCTCCCCCGTGCGCACCGCGAGGTCCACGTGGTCGTTCGCCGTGACCCCGGGGAAGCGCTTGGTGATCGCCTGAAGCTCGATGAACAGGTCGCTCATGACCACAGGAAGGCGAAAGGGGTGGAGCCCCCGGCTCCACCCCTCCGGCCGCCGATGCTACCCGCTCACTTGGGGATGGTCTTGAGGAAGGTCTCCAACTCGGCCCGGCTCTGCGGGACCTTGATCTCACCCGCGACGATCTTCTGCTTGAGCTCTTCCAGCCGGGGCTTGATGTCGGCGATCATGTCCCGGTTGTAGTCGTTCTCGGCGTAACCCACGCCGTCATTGGCCAGCCCGAAGGTGCGGTAGCCTCCCTTGTACTGGTTCTCGATGAAGGCTTTGATGGTCTCGTACACCGCGACGTCCACGCGCTTCAGCATGCTGGTCAGGATCCGCCCGCGCTGGTCTTCCTTCACCGTCAGGGACTGGTCGGCGTCCACCCCGATGGCGAGCCGGTCGCGGGTCACCGCCGCCTCGAACACCCCGATGCCGGTGCCGCCGCTGGCATGATAGATGATGTCCGCCCGGCGGTCGTACTGCGCGAGGGCGAGCTCCTTGCCCTTGACCGGATCGCGGAACGCTTCCCCGGTCGTGCCCGCGTAGTCGGAGAGGACGCGGATGTTGGGCTTCACGTACCGCGCCCCGGCGATGAAGCCGGCCTCGAACTTCTCGATGAGCGGGATCTTCATCCCGCCCACGAACCCGATCACGTTGGTCGTCGACTTCAACGCCGCTGCCGCGCCGACGAGGAAGGAACCCTCGTGCTCGTTGAACAGCAGGCAGGCGACGTTGCTGTCCTCCGTGAGGTCGGGGATGAAGCCATCGACGAGCCCGAACTTCACGTTCGGGAACTCCTTGGCCACGCGCTGGACGCTGTCGGTGAACAGGAAGCCGATGCCGAAGATGAGGTCGAAGCCCTCCCCGGCGAGGAGCCGCAGCAGCTCCTCACGGTTCTCCCCGCCTGCCGTCGGCTCCAGGTCGCGAGTCTCGATGCGGTCGCCGAACTCCTGCTGGGCCCGCTGTAGGCCGGCGTAGGCCATGTCGTTGAACGACAGGTCGCCCCGCCCGCCCACGTCGTAGACGATGCCGATCTTGAGCTTCTCTGGCCCCGCCGGCTGCTGCGCCTGCTGACGCGCGCACCCGACGATGACCAGCGCGACGACGGCGATCATGGCCAGCGCCGCGCGGCTCCCTCGACGTATCTGCATACTCCACCCCCTGTGATGTCCGCGCCGAACTCCGTCCCTGCCCCCGCCGCGGGCGCGGCGGTCCCGCCTGCCTAGATTCTCAGTCCGGATAGGCTTTCCTGTCAGGCTGAGGGGGAGTGGGTCGAGCGAAGGAGGCGCTCGAGGTCGTCCACACCGACGAGGACCTCGCGCGGGTTACTGCCCTGTGCCGGACCGACGATGCCTTTTTCCTCGAGCTGATCGACGATGCGGGCCGCCCGCACGTAGCCGATCTTCATCTTCCGCTGGAGGAGTGAGACGGAGCCGTATCCGGAGCGGACGAT
>MENB01000088.1:8692-10383 GCA_001768125.1 Armatimonadetes bacterium RBG_19FT_COMBO_69_19 | reverse complement strand
TCTCCACCCTCCCCCTCGGACGTCGTCTTCTCGGCCCGGAGGACGTCCTGGTCATACACCGGCTTGCCCTGGGACTTCCACCAGGTGACCAGGGCCTGGATCTCGCTGTCCGCGATGAAGGCGCCCTGCGCGCGCACGGGCCGCGCCGCGCCGATCGGCATGTAGAGCATGTCGCCCTTGCCGAGCAGCTTCTCCGCGCCGGGCATGTCGAGGATGGTCCGGCTGTCCACCTGGCTGCTCACGGCGAAGGCGATGCGCGAGGGGATATTGGCCTTGATCAGCCCCGTGATGACGTCCACGGAGGGCCGCTGCG
The DNA here is from genome assembly GCA_001768125.1 of Armatimonadetes bacterium RBG_19FT_COMBO_69_19. GTDB lineage: Bacteria > Sysuimicrobiota > Sysuimicrobiia > Sysuimicrobiales > Kaftiobacteriaceae > Kaftiobacterium. The sequence goes on along the minus strand of MENB01000088.1, from coordinate 10,070 downwards.
TGGCCACGACCATGTGGATGCCCGTGGCCCGGGTCATCTGGGCCAGCCGGCAGATCACGTCTTCGAAGTCGGCGGGGGCGACCATCATCAGGTCGGCGAGCTCGTCGATGATGATGACGATGTACGGCAGCCGCTCGCCGTCGGGGATCTGATTATAGGCCTGGACGTTGCGCACGCCGGCGCCGGCGAACCGCTCGAAGCGCTCCTCCATCTCGCGCAGCATCTCTTTGAGCGCCCCCGCGGCCGCCCGCGGGTTCGTGACGACCGGGGCCAGCAGGTGCGGGATGTTGTTGAAGTGCATGAACTCCACGCGCTTGGGGTCGATCATCAGGAACCGCACGTCGAGCGGCGTGCACCGGAAGAGCAGGCCGGCGATGATCGCATTCAGCATCACCGACTTGCCGGAGCCGGTCGCCCCGGCAATGAGCACGTGCGGCATCTCGGCCAGATCCCCGAGGATCGGGTGGCCGGCGATGTCCTTGCCGAACGTGACCGTGAGCGGCGTGGTCAGCCGCCGGTACTCCTCCGACTCCAGGATCTCCTTGATGTGGACGAGGGCGGTCTTCTGATTCGGCAGCTCGATGCCCACCGCGGACTTGCCGGGGATGGGCGCCTCGATCCGCACGCTCGGGGCGGCCAGCGCGAGCGCGATGTCGTTGGTCAGACTGCTGATCTTCTGGACGCGCACGCCGGGCGCCGGCTGGACCTCGAAGCGGGTGACGACCGGCCCCTGCTCCCAGCGCACCACCTTCGCCTCGACCCCGAAGCTGGCCAGGGTCTGCTCCAGGAGACGGGCCACCTCGGGCGGGTCCGCCTTTCCTCTATTGCGCATGCTGGGGAGGTCGTTCAGCAGGGTCACGGGCGGCAGCTGGAACCCTCCCGAGGGAACCTCGAGGGCGAGCGATTCCTGCTGGTGCCTGGGTTTGCTCTCGCGGGCCCGCACCGGTTTCGCGGCGCCGTCCTCGGCAGTCCCGGGAGCCGCCCGCTCAGGCTCAGACACGGGAGACGGTGCCGTCGGAGCGCCGGCTTCGGGGATCAACGGCGCCTGGGTAGCGGGCAGCGGAACCGCGGGCACGGCCTCGGCCATCGGTGCACGCAGGCGGGCCAGTACCGGAGGGAGCATGGCCATTGCGGCCGCCGCGACAAGGTAAACGCGAGCGAGGGCCTGCTGCACCGTGCGTCCCATCCACAGCGACGCCCGGATCAACGCCGCGGCGATGAACCGCAGGCTCACCGTAAGGCCGAGCCAGAGCCCCCGCAGCACCGCCGCCAGGGTGAGGCCAGTCCACAGGACCGCGCTGATAACGCCGGCCAGAACGATGAGCAGCCAGGCGCCGGTCTCGCCGAACACCGAGCGCAGCGCCCAGACGAGCGCCGC
>MENB01000088.1:7939-8682 GCA_001768125.1 Armatimonadetes bacterium RBG_19FT_COMBO_69_19 | reverse complement strand
CCCCCGGAGACCCCGGTCAGTCCGGCGTGGAACTCGTTTCCGGGCAGCACCTGCGAGTGGTACGCGGCGATCCCGGTAAGGATGGCCAGGGCGGCGGCCGCGACGCGGCGCGACATGGCGGTCCACCCGGGCGCGATGGCGAGCGCGGCGCCGAGGGCGAACAACGCGATCGGGATGAGGATGGCGATGTCGCCGAGGAGGACCTGCTGCCAGCGGCCGAGCAGCACGGGAAGACCGCGGGCCTCGGGGAGATACGAGAGACCCAGGAGGAGCGCGATGACGACCAACAGCGCTCCAACACCCTGGCGGCGACCTGAGGCACGCTTCCGGCGCGCCACGGCTTCCTACCTCCCCGCGACGATCCACACCGCGGCGCCAGCCGCGATGCAGTACACGGCGAACCCGGCAAGCCGGCCTCGCCGTACCACGGCGAGCAGCCAGCGGATCGCGAGCACGCCCGAGACCAGCGATACGCCGAACCCGGCGAGCAACTGGACCGGAGTATACCCGAGCGAGGCGCCGAGGGGCAGGTCTTTCAACCCGAAGAGACCGGCTCCCGTCACGGCGGGGATCGCCGCGAGGAATGACAGCCGCGCCGCCTCATCGCCCCGCATGCCCAGCCACATCGCGGCGACGATGGTCGTCCCGGAGCGCGAAATCCCGGGGACGATCGCCGCGGCCTGGGCCAAGCCGACCGCCGCGGCGTCCCCAGGGCCGGCGTCAAGCATCGTCCGGGAGCCGCG
>MENB01000088.1:5853-7880 GCA_001768125.1 Armatimonadetes bacterium RBG_19FT_COMBO_69_19 | reverse complement strand
TCGATCCAAACATCCGCTCGAAGGGATCGGCCAGGGCCAGCCCCACCGCGGCGGTGATGACGGTGATCACCACGATGAGCCAAGCCACTCGTCCGTAAGGGCGGAGCGCATCGGTCCGGCGTCCTAAGGGCGTCGTGGCCCACCATCCGGCGAGCAGCAGGCGCACGTCCCCCCAGAAGAGGATGATCGCGGCAAGCGCGGTGCCGAGGTGCAGGATCGCTTCAAGCAGGATCCCGGGGCGGGCGATGCCGAGAAACGTCTCGGCGAAGATGAGGTGGGCGGTGCTGCTGACCGGGAGGAACTCGGTCAGCCCTTGGACGAGGCCCAGGATGACCATGTCGAGCACATCTGCGCTCCGTTGAGAGGTCCGACGTCAGGGTTGGGTGTCGTTCACCCGCTATTTCCTGCCCGCCTGCGGGCGTTCCTGCCGTCGCAGCAGCCGCCCGAGCACGAGGAAGTCCTGCTTGAGCACGTCGCGCAGCGCTTGCCGGTGGAGCGCCGCCGCCGGATGGAACAGCGGAAGGATGGTGCGCCCGTCCTGGCGCTGCGGCGTCCCGTGGACCTCGGAGATCTTCCTCCCGGGCAGGAAGTACTCGAGCGCGATCCGGCCCATCGCCACGACGATCTGCGGCCGGATAATACGCAGCTGCTCATCGAGCCAGGCCCGGCAGGCCTGGATCTCGTTGGTGAGCGGCGGGCGGTTCCGTCCCGGGGCCGGGCCGACGAACGGGCGGGACTTCACCACATTGGTGATGTACACCTCGCCGCGGGTGAGACCGACCGAAGCCAGCAGCGTATCGAGGAAGCGACCGGCGGTCCCGACGAACGGCTCGCCCTTCAGATCTTCCTCGCGGCCGGGGGCCTCGCCGACCAGCATGACCCGGGCATCCGCGGGTCCGACGCCCGGCACGGCCTGCGTGCGTGTCGCCCAGAGCGGGCAACGCCGGCAGGCACGGATCTGCTCGTGCAGGGCAGCCAGCGTGCGCTCACGGCGAGAGGGCGGCGGCAGGGCCGCGCGGGGCTTCTTCGTGGGCAACGATTCTAGACCGGGGCCGCGGCGATCTCCTTCAGCACGGCCTGGATCTGCTCTTTCTCTTTCGGCGTCGCTTCCACCAGCGGCAGCCGCGGGATGCCGACGGCGAACCCGCTCATATTCAGCGCGGCCTTGAGCGGCACAGGGTTGCTCGTGATGAACAGCACCTTGAACAGGGGGAGCAGGCGCAGGTGGAGGGCGAGCGCCTTCCGCACGTCGCCGCGCTCGTAGGAGCGCACCATCTCCTGGATGTCGCGGCCGGCAAGGTGCGACGCGACGCTGACGACGCCGGTCCCGCCGACGGACAAGATGGGCAGCGTCAGGCTGTCGTCGCCGCTGTAGATGAGGAAGTCGTCCTTCGTCCGGCGTCGGATATCTGAGGCCTGATCGAGGTTGCCGGTGGCCTCCTTGACCGCGACGATGTTGGGGATCTCCGACAGGCGCCCAATCGTCTCGGGTGCGCAGTTCACGCCGGTGCGCCCGGGGATGTTGTAGAGCATGCAGGGCAAGCGAACTGACTCGGCGATGGCCCGGAAGTGCGCGTACAGCCCGTCCTGCGAGGGCCGGTTGTAGTACGGGTTGACGAGCAGGAGGCCGTCCGCCCCGGCGCGTTCCGCTTCCTGGCTCAGGTGGATGGAGTGCTTCGTATCGTAGGTGCCTGTCCCCGCGACAACCTTGGCCCGGCCGCCCACCGCCTCCTTGACCGCGCGGAAGAGACGGATCTTCTCCTCGTCGGACAGCGTCGGCGATTCGCCGGTCGTGCCGGCGACGACGATGCCGTCCGAGCCGTTGTCGATGAGGTGCCGGGCCAGCCGGGCCACCTCGGTCCAGTGCACCGCCCCGCCGGGATCGAACGGGGTGGCCATGGCGGTGAGGACGCGCCCGAAGATCGCCATCTGCACTCCCTCCCCTATCCTTCTGTTTCCCGTTCCGAGGTGAGGCTCTCGGCCAGGCCGAACTCGTCGTGCAGGGCGCGCAGCGCCCGCTCCATCTC
>MENB01000088.1:1478-5821 GCA_001768125.1 Armatimonadetes bacterium RBG_19FT_COMBO_69_19 | reverse complement strand
GCGAGTCGGCGGTCTGCAGGATGTCCACCCCCGCGCCGTGCAGGGCCTGCACCACGCTGGCCATCACGCCGGGGCGGCCGCGCATGCCCGCACCGATGATCGAGACTTTCGCGCACGGCCGGCTGACGTCTACGGGAAAGCCGAGCGTGGAGAGAAGGTTCCGGGCGCGCTCGACGGCATCCTCCTTCACCGTGAACGCGAGCAGCTCGGGCAAGAGGTTGATCAGGTCGATGCTGATGGCGTGCTGCGCCAGCGTCTGCAGCGCGGCGAGCGGTTTGGCGAGGTCGCCGTCGCGGCGGCGGATCTTCAGCTGCACGACGTCGGGCAGGTGCGCCAGCGCGATGACCGGGCGCCCGTCGATGATCGGCACGCCGAGCTCCTGACCCTTCATGATGACCGTCCCCCCGTTCAGACTCCCCATCCGTTTGATGACCAGCCGCACGTTGTGCTCGCGTCCGATGTCGGCGGCGCGCGGGTGCAGAACCCTCGCCCCCAGCGCCGCCATCTGGGATACCTCGTCATAGGTGATGCTCCGGATCGCCCGCGCCCCGGGGACGACCTTGGGGTCGGCCGTCATGATCCCCTCGACGTCCTTGTAAATCTCCACGAGATCCGCCGGCAGCGCCGCGCCCATCGCCACCGCCGTCGTGTCGCTGCCCCCGCGGCCGAGGGTGGTGATCTCGCCGTCCTTCGTCACGCCCTGGAAGCCGGCGACGACCACGACCATCCCCTGCTCCAGGTGGCGCAGCGTTGGGGCGGGATCGATGCTGAGGATGCGCGCGTCGTTGAACTCGTCGGTGGTGAGGATGCGGGCCTGCGCCCCGGTGAGGGCGATAGCGGGACATCCTGCCCGTGACAGGGTGTGGGAAAGAAGCGCGGTGGAGATGACTTCCCCCGTGCTGAGCAGCAGGTCCAGCGTGCGGGGCGCGATCTCCTCGCCGACGTCCTTGACCAGCGTGACCAGGGTGTCGGTGGCGTACGGATCGCCTTCGCGCCCGATGGCGGAGGCGACGGCGACGACGCCGGCGCCGTCCTTGCGCGCCGTAGCGATCTGCGCCGCCGCCTGAAGACGCCCGTCCGGCGTCGCCAGGAGGGCGCCCCCGTACTTCTGCACGACGATCCGCATGGTGCTAGGCCCGCACGGAACTCCGGACGAGCCCCCTCTCCACCAGATGCTCCGCGATCTGCACGGTGTTGAGCGCCGCGCCCTTCCTGAGGTTGTCGGCGGCGGCGAAGAAGGCCAGGTTGCCCGCCTCGTCGGTGCGGATGCGGCCGACGAAGCACGGGTCGCGCCCGGCCGCGAGCAGTGCGGTCGGGTACCCCGCCGAGGATGGCGCGTCCACGACCGCCACCCCCGGCGCGCGTTCCAGGATCGCCCTGGCGCGATCCGGGTCCAGATGTGACCTGAACTCGGCATGCACGGCCACGCCGTGGCCGACGAGCGTGGGCACGCGCACACAGGTCATCCCCACGGCGAGGTCCGGCGTCCCGAGCATCTTCCGCAACTCTGCGGCGACCTTCACCTCTTCGCTCGTATGCGCGCCGCGCAGCGAGCCGATCGCGGGGATGATGTTCATGGCGATGGGATGCGCGAACGCCTGTCCTCCCGGCCGCTCGGGCGGCCGGGAGTGGGCCACGCTGTCTCGGAGTTCCGCCCACAGTTGCTCCGTGCCCCCCTGCCCGGCCCCCGACACGGATTGGTACGAGCACGCGATGACACGCCGCAGCCCGGCCTCCCGGTGCAGCGCGGCCAGCGGGACGGCGATCGTCGCACAGGTGCAGTTGGGATTGGCCACGATGCGGTGCGGGAGATGGGCCAGGTCGTGCGCATTGACCTCGGGGATGACGAGCGGGACCCCCTCAGCCATCCGGAAGGCGGACGAGTTGTCGATGGCGATCACGCCGCGGGCGGCGGCGACGGGGACCCACTCTTCCGCCACGGGGTCGGGCGTGTCGAAGATGGCCAGGTCCAGCCCATCGAATCGCTCGGGCGCGATGGCCTCCACCACGTAGCGGCCCAGGCGCTTCCCCGCCGAGCGGCTGCTGGCGAACAGGCGCAGTTCCGCTATGGGGAACGCCCGCTCCTCGAGGATGCGCAGGACCTCGCGGCCCACGGCGCCGGTCGCGCCGACGATCGCGATCCGGTATCCGCTCATCGCCATCTTGCCCGCCACTCTACCATGTCACGCGAGCTCCAACAACTTCTCCAGCCCGTGAACGAGTCCGGGCAGTGCCCGTACGCGGCGGACGGCGAGCAAGAGGCCCGGCATGAATGAGTCCTCGGTGATCGAATCGTGGCGGATGGTCAGCGTCTGCCCCGCGCCGCCGAAGATCACCGCCTGGTGTGCGACCAGTCCCGGCAGGCGGACGCTGTGCACCGGGATCCCCTCGACACGGCCGCCCCGCGCGCCCTGTACCATTTCTTGTTCCCCGGCGCGGGCTTCAGGCGCCGGTCCGCGCGAGGCCGCGATGAGCGACGCGGTCTTCATCGCCGTGCCGGAGGGAGCGTCGCGCTTACGGTCGTGGTGCAACTCGATGATCTCCGCCTGCGGGAAATAGCGGGCGGCCTGGCGGGTGAACTCCATCATCAGCACGGCGCCGATCGCGAAGTTCGGGGCGATGACCGCGCCGACCCCGCGCGCCTCGCACAGGCTCGCGAGATCATTGACTTGCGTCGTGGTGATCCCCGTGCCGCCGATCACGGGGGAGACGCCGGAAGGGATGGCGGCGCGGGCGTGGTCGACCGCGCTCGGCCCCGGGCTGAAGTCGACGAGGACATCGACGCCGGAGGCCAGCGCTCCCTCGAGATTGGGGGTGATCGGCACGTGGAGGGTGCCGGCTCCGGCCACTTCGCCGGCGTCCCGGCCCACCTCGCTCGTCCGGCCCAGGGCCGCGACGAGGGCCAAGTCGGGCTCGCGCGCGATCGCCCGCACCGCCGCGCGGCCCATCCGGCCGGCGGCGCCGGCCACGGCAACGCGGAGGCGGTCCGGCATCGCTACGCCTTGGCTTCGACGTAGGACGCGAAGGCCTCCCGCATCGAGGCCGCCAGCGCCCCGTCGGAGCGGAACGGCCCGATCGCGGCCATCGACAGCCGGCGCGGCTGGAACAGCTCCGCGGCCATCTGCTGGAGGTCAGCGGCGGTGACGGCGTCGACCTTGGCAATGAGCTCGTCGAGGGTGATCTGCCGCCCGTGGTAGATCTCCGAGCGCGCCAGGACGGACATGCGGCTCCCGGTACTCTCCAGCGAGAGCATCAGGCTCCCCTTGAGCGATTCCTTGGCCCGCGACAGCTCGGAGGCCTCGACCGGCTCGCGCGTCATCTTCTCGACCTCATCGAGCGTGAGCCGGATGACTTCCGGGCCGGCGTCCGGGCTCATCCCGGCGTAGATGACGAACAGGCCGCCGTCCCGGTAGGAGGAGGCGTAGGACGTGATGGTGTACACGAGTCCCCGCTTCTCGCGGATCTCCTGGAACAGACGCGAGCTCATCCCGCCCCCGAGCAGGTGGTCGAGCAGCGACAGCGTGTAGCGGGCCTCATCCCCCTGGGCCCGACCCTGCGTGCCCAGGCAGAGATGGACCTGCTCCGTCTCCTTAAGCCGCGTGGCCAGGTCGGCCTGCGGCCGCGGGGGATCCGCCGCGAACGGCGAGGCCGCGCCTTCCCATCTCCCGAAGTGGCGGCCCAGGACCTCCACGACCTCGGCGTGGTCGATGTCGCCGGCAACCGAGACGACGACGTTCCCGGGGCGGTAGAACTGGTGGACGTGCTGCACGAGATCGTCCCGGGTCAGGCGGTTCACCGTGGCCAGCGTACCGATCACCGGCCGGCCCAGCGGGTGCCCGTTCCAGACGGTCTGGGCGAAGAGGTCCTGGACCAGCTCGTCCGGGGCGTCCTCGTAGCTCTTGATCTCTTCCGCGATGACCTGCCGCTCGCGCTCGATCGCGTCGGGGGCGAAGGTGGAGCGCAGCAGCATGTCCGCGACGATCTCCACCGCCCGCTCGAAGTGCGCGGAGAGCACCTTCACGTAGAAGACCGTCTGCTCCCGGTCGGTGAAGGCGTTCATCTGCCCGCCGATCTCGTCCGCGGCCTGAGCGATCTCGAGCGCCGTGCGGGAGGCGGTGCCCTTGAAGAAGAGATGCTCGAGGAAGTGTGAGATGCCATGCTGGCTCGCGGGCTCGTAGCGAGAGCCGGCGTTCACCCAGATGCCCATCGCCGCGGTGCGGACCTGGGGCATCCGCTCCGTGACGACGCGCAGACCGTTTCCCAGCACGCTCTTGGCGATGTCGTCGCGCATGCGCGTGCTAGAACCTCTACTGTGCTGGAACGAGGAATCCTCTTGCGGCTAC
>MENB01000088.1:0-1347 GCA_001768125.1 Armatimonadetes bacterium RBG_19FT_COMBO_69_19 | reverse complement strand
CGGGCCCGGGGTGAGGCGCTTGGTGAGATTGATGCGGCCCAGGTTGTCGATCTCCTTGACCCGCACCTGGATCTCGTCGCCGACCTTCACGGCGTCCTCGACGCGCGCCACGCGCTCGCCGTCGCCCAGCTCCGAGATGTGCAGCAGGCCTTCCTTGCCGGGCAGCACCTCGAGGAATGCGCCGAAGTTCATCAGGCGCGTCACGCGCCCGGTGTAGATCTCCCCCACCTTGGCCTCGCGGACGATGCCTTCGATCATCTGGATCGCGCGCTTCGCGGCCTCCTCATCGGCCGAGGCGACGTGCACCTTGCCGTCCTGCTCGATGTCGATCTTCACGCCGGTCTCGGCGGTGATCTTGTTGATGACCTTGCCGCCGGGGCCGATGACCTCGCGGATCTTGTCCGGATTGATCTCGATGGTGATGATCCGCGGCGCGTACGGGGACAGGGCGGCGCGCGGCTCGGCGATGGCCTGGGCCAGGACGTCCAGGATCTTCAGGCGCACCTCGCGCGCCTCGGCCAGCGCCCGCTCCAGGATCTCCCGGGTGAGGCCCTTGGTCTTGATGTCCAGCTGCAGGGCGGTGATGCCGACCCGGGTGCCGGCCACCTTGAAATCCATGTCCCCCATCGCGTCTTCCAGACCCTGGATGTCCGTGAGCAGGGCGTAGCGCCCGTCGTCACGCGTAACGAGCCCCATGGAGATGCCGGCCACCGGGGCCTTGATCGGCACACCCGCGTCCATCAGCGCCAGCGTGGAGCCGCAGACGGACGCCATCGACGTGGACCCGTTGGACTCCAGGACCTCGGAGACGAGGCGGATGGTGTACGGGAAGACATCCTCGCCCGGGAGCATCGGCTCCAGCGCCCGTTCCGCGAGCAGCCCGTGGCCGATCTCGCGGCGTCCGGGCGAGCGCAGCGGCCGGACCTCGCCCACGCTGAAGGGTGGGAAGGAGTAGTGGTGCAGAAAACGCTTCCGGGTGCGCCGGGAGAGGTCGTCGATGATCTGCTCGTCCTCGCCGGTGCCGAGCGTGGCGATGGTCAGCACCTGGGTCTGTCCTCGCTGGAAGAGGCCCGATCCATGCGTGCGCGGGAGCAGGCCGACCGTGGCGCGCAGCGGGCGGATGTCGCGCAGTCCGCGCCCATCGACGCGGCGGCCGTCCTCGAGGACCCGGCGCCGCACCTCATCCTTGATCGCGCCCTGGATGACGTCTGCGATCTCCTTCGTGCGCTCGGGGTACCGCTCGGCGAAGGCCGGGGCCACCCGCGCCACGATCTGGCGCAGGGCGTCCTCGCGCATCAGCTTCTCCGGCTGGCCGAGGGCCTCCCGGATCATCGACTGCGCCTGCGC
>MENB01000087.1:7472-8111 GCA_001768125.1 Armatimonadetes bacterium RBG_19FT_COMBO_69_19 | reverse complement strand
CTCGCCGCTCATCAGAACGTGATGACCTTCTCGGCCCATAGGGTCCACTCCGCGAGTTCGTCCATCGACGAGCAGTGCGCGCCGTCACTCAGCATCGCCTCGGTGATGCCGCGGGCGTCCATGCACGTGCCGCAGCACCCGATCGAGACTCCCGTGCGCGCGAGGGACCGGATCATCGTGTCGAGGTTGTAGTAGCCATCGGGGGTCTTCTGCCCTGAAACGGCGCATCCGACCCCGTCGCCCAACAGGAACAGCCGAAGCTCCGTGCCCTCCTTCGCGGCGAGGGACCGGGAGAGGCGAAGGGCGTTGTAGGAGCGCTCGGTCCCGTAGGGCGGATCGTTCAGGATGATGAGGAACCTCATCACCCCACCTCGACCGGATGGCCTTCCGCACGCCACTCGGGAAGACCGCCGTCCAGGCGCCTGGCGTGGATGCCGGCCTCGCGGAGGATGTCCAGGGCCTGGGGGGCGAGCACGCAGAAAGGACCGCGACAGTAGGCGACGACCTCGGCGTCGCGGGGGAGCTCGGCGAGGCGGCTCTTCAGCTCGTCGATCGGAACGGAGATCGCGCCGGCGATGTGACCCGCCTCGTACTCCTCGACGGGTCGCACGTCGATCACGACCACGTCGTTCCTGCGGA
>MENB01000087.1:5532-7444 GCA_001768125.1 Armatimonadetes bacterium RBG_19FT_COMBO_69_19 | reverse complement strand
GGGCTCGAGCTCGTCGCGCCGGTCGAAGTAGTCCCGCGCGATGCGGTCGGCCTCCGCGAGGCGGGCGCGCGCGAGTCGCTCCATCTCGTACAGGAAGTTGCACACCGCCGGGTCGGACACCCCGTAGAGCGAGCGCGTCCCGTCCTTCCTCACCTCGACGAGCCGGGCGGTCCTCAGGATCTGGAGGTGTTGGGAGGTGTTCGTGATGCCCAGGCCGGTCAGCCGGGCGAGCGTCTCGACGCTCCTCTCCGCCTGACAGAGCAGATCCAAGAGCTCAACGCGCCTGGCCGAGGAGAGCGCTTTGGCCACGCGTGCGAACTCCTCGGAGAGCGAGGCCTTCACCTGCCGAGGCACTACCGCCTCGGGTGAATCCGCCTGTTTTCCATTCATCCCTGGAGAACTGTACGAACCAGACGACTTCGAGTCAAGTGCGCTGTCGCCGGGCGGATTCCACGGCGGTCCTAGCGGTTCCTACTCTTCATCGCCGTTCGGATCAAGGCCCGTGAGGGACGACCAAAGGGGTTGGCCCTGAGTAGGGCATCCAGGTGTCACAAGAGTGTGGGCTTCTACCGTGGGATGCGTTCGAGCTGTTATGCGGCTGTTACGCGAAGGCACTCAGAGCGCGGCGTTCGATGGCCGATCCTCACCGCCGATGAGGAACGCCGCGCCGGGAAGATCGAGTACCTGCACGCTGCCGGCGTCACGCCGGCCACGGTCGAGCTCCAGATCGACGCGAGGGAGACCCGTACCTGCGGGCGGTGCTCGTCGGGATGCTGCGCAGAAGGGCCGGTCCTGACCGTCAGGAGACGGATCCGAGAACTCGGCCGGCCTAGTCCACATGGGTAGCTGTATTCCCGAGAACGATGGCGTATACAAGTGCTGTATCCACTTGGAGGAGTCAAGATCGGATCGCTACGGGTCGTCGTTGTCGACGAGCGTCCGCTTCTGCGGCACCTCGTGCGGTTCATCCTCGAAGAGAACGGCTTCGAGGTTCCGGCAGAAGCGGGGACCGTGCTCCATGCCGTGCGCATCGTCGAACAGCTGCGCCCCGACGTCGTCGTGGTGCACGAGAACCTTGCTCGCGAGCGCGACATCTCGCTCGTCGCGCGGCTACGGGAGGTCGCTCCGGGTACCAACGTCGTGCTCCTCACGGAGAGTGGGACTGCCGGCGTGGAGCTCCTCGAGGGCGTCGATGCGGTCATCGAGGAAGGTGCCGGCCTCCAGGACCTGAGCTCGGCGGTTCGGCGGGCGTCGCGTCAATCGCGAGTGTCCATCGGGGTGGGAGCGATCCGAGTCGTCCGCACGATCGCGCGTCGTGAACCCAAGCAGACGCGCGTTCGGCCGGTGCGGGCGAAGGGCAGATGGCTCGAGCGATCGCAGGGAGCGATCGCGGCATCGATCATGATCCTCGGGCTACTGTTCGCTAGAGACATCCTCCCGGGCTCCTCTTCCGGCCCGCTCGCGAGGTCGCCACTCGCGGCGGCCTACGATTCCCTCCAGACACTGGTCGATCGATTGCCGGAGGCTTCGCCGGAGCAGGCCGCGCAGACCACGCGGCTGCTTGTCGCCCAGCGCGCCGTCGCGGTGGCTTCCGGCCTGGACGTATCCGCTCTCGACCAGCAGATCCGCGAGCTGCTCCTGCCGCTGCTTCCGGAGCTCCCGCCGGAGACAGCGGCTGTGCTCGTCGCCGTCCTCGGCGATCTCGTAGGAGCGAAGGTTCCACCCTTGCCGGAACCGTCCGCGTCGCCGTCACCGACAACCGAACCTCAACCGTCGCCTTCGCCCTCGCCGACGGAGACGCCCACGCCGGAGCCGTCCCCGACGGAGACCCCGAGCCCCACGGAGACGCCCACGCCGGAGCCGTCCCCGACGGAGACCCCGAGCCCCACGGAGACCCCGAGCCCCACGGAGA
>MENB01000087.1:5234-5411 GCA_001768125.1 Armatimonadetes bacterium RBG_19FT_COMBO_69_19 | reverse complement strand
GACGCCCACGCCGGAGCCGTCCCCGACGGAGACCCCGAGCCCGTCCCCGACGGAGACCCCGAGCCCGTCCCCGACGGAGACCCCGAGCCCGTCCCCGACGACCGACGCGCCGCTCGCCTCCGACCCCACCGGACCGATACAGAGCGGATCGCTGATCTTGGTGCCGCCGGGGATCTT
>MENB01000087.1:4331-5136 GCA_001768125.1 Armatimonadetes bacterium RBG_19FT_COMBO_69_19 | reverse complement strand
CGATCAAGGGCGACGCGTCAAGCTCTCTTGACGGTCGGCGACAGAGGGCCTCCTTCAGCCCGAGTTGTTAGAGCTGTTACGCGATGAGAGCCGCACTCCGACCTTGACCCGCCGTCGAGTGGCAACCGATGATGCGCGCGTGGAGCCGTCCGCCAAGAACTTCGACGAGCCAGACGAGGTGGTGCGGCTCCCCGGTCTCCTCGAGGAAGTGGTCGAGGTGGGTGGATTCGTCGTGGGGCGAGAGACCGTCGATCCCGGGTGGCGCTGGTCCAGGGACACGAAACCCGTCGTCGGTGGTGAGTGGTGCGAGGCGCACCACGTGGGCCTCACGGTGTCGGGGCGGTGGGGCGTGGTGCTCAAAGACGGGGCGACCCTCGAGTTCCGCCCGGGAGACGTCTTCGACGTCCCGGCCGGGCATGACAGTTGGACGATCGGGGACGAACCCTGCGTCACCTTGAACTGGACCGGCTTGCGGACCTTCTTCGCCTCGAAGGCCCTGTTCCCCGAGAGATTCCTCGCGACGATCCTATTCACGGACCTCGTGGGGTCTACGGCGAAAGTGGCGGGGCTCGGGGACACAGCATGGGCGGAACTGCTGGCCCATCACGAGCAGGCCATCCGCGCTGAGCTGGAGCGGGCCCGTGGCCGGGAGGTGGACACCACGGGTGACGGCGTCCTGGCGGTCTTCGACGGTCCCGCCGCCGCCATCCGATGCGCGGGCAAGATCCGATCGGCGGTCAATGGGCTGGGTCTTCAGATCCGCGCCGGGATCCACGTCGGCGAGGTCGAGTCCTCCGGCAACGAC
>MENB01000087.1:4067-4274 GCA_001768125.1 Armatimonadetes bacterium RBG_19FT_COMBO_69_19 | reverse complement strand
GAGATCCTCGTGTCGGAGACGACGCGAGCGCTGTCGCTCACGAGCGGCCTCGGATTCGCCGACCGCGGCGAGCATCATCTCAAGGGCCTCGCCGGCCCGCGCCGTCTCTACGCCTACGTGGAAGCCGCGCCGTCCCCCTGACAACCAGCGTCGATCGGCTCCAGCGTCTCGCTCCTTCGGCGAACTCCTGTGCGGTGGGCCCTGCAG
>MENB01000087.1:3395-3878 GCA_001768125.1 Armatimonadetes bacterium RBG_19FT_COMBO_69_19 | reverse complement strand
GGGATCTGCACGACCGGCGAGGACGTAGGCCATGACGAGACAGAGGATCGGTACGCCTGCCGTCCGCCCGAATGCTGGGAGAGCGAATGCCACACCCAGTAACGATAGAAGGGCTCCGACGACGCGGTCGTTTCTGCCATCGAGCAACGTGGACACGCCCAAGACAACGAGCCCGACCAGGGTGAGTATGTTGCCGATACCAAACGCGAACCGAGTGCCGACATGCCGAATGCGTCTTCGTGGAGATTCGCGATCCCTCCAATGGTCAGTGCCGCGGAAGGAAGCCAGGCCACGACACGGGCGGCCCCAGCGATCTGGCGGGTGAGGGCGAGGCTCGCTGTCGCGGCCGCAAGAGCGACCATCGAGGGTGGTCGTCACCACAGCGGCATAGTCAGCAACGTCGAGGGGTTGTAGTAGACCGGCGAGCCCAGGTCCATCCGCCCCCGCACCAGATACAACACACCGCTGATAGCGAACAACGCG
>MENB01000087.1:3014-3356 GCA_001768125.1 Armatimonadetes bacterium RBG_19FT_COMBO_69_19 | reverse complement strand
GTCTAGGACGGCTCATGAACAGGTCGATTCGATGCGTGGCCACGGCATTCATCGGTGGGCGCTCCGGGTGTCGAATCTGGCACCTACACATTCGGCCCCCCTACAGTTCCACTGCAGCACGCTCAACGCTAATCAGTTGACACCTCTTGTGATTGGGATAGGCGCTGGACCCTTCGTCTCTCATCCAGCCCGACGATGACTAGCCCGACTCCGATGAGGAGCACCCCCACTTGGAATGCGACGCGAAGTCCAACGCTCAACTCGGGGGCGTTCTCCATACCAACCCTCGCACCAAGGACAACTGTCGCGAGAAGCACCGCGGAGCCTGCCGCCGCAACGACG
>MENB01000087.1:2751-2969 GCA_001768125.1 Armatimonadetes bacterium RBG_19FT_COMBO_69_19 | reverse complement strand
ATTCCGAGGCCCAAGGGGATCAGCGGGAACACGGTAAGCAATCCGACAACCGCCACCGCAGCACCCGCCCTCGTCACCCGAGAGCCGAGGACGGGCTCCGTGACTTGGCGTGCAACCAAGATGAGCCCGATCGAGAGCAGCACAATCGAAACACCGTGCAGCGAGAGCCCGACGACCCAGGGGGCGTCATCATTGATCGCCGACGGCGACCAGACACC
>MENB01000087.1:2256-2613 GCA_001768125.1 Armatimonadetes bacterium RBG_19FT_COMBO_69_19 | reverse complement strand
TGCGCTCTGCTCGCTCGCTCGACCTCGTGCGCTGTCGATGAGAGCCATCACGATCACGACGAGTGCAACGACGGGCGGCCAGACGGCCCAGAAGAGTGCGCAGAACGGCAGCACGCCGACGACGATCATCCAGTCTCCGGTGCTCCGGGACCGTGAACGGAACCACGTGCCCGTCAGCGCCACCACGCCGAGTCCGCCAACGATCGCAAGGGCAAGGGCGTTCTCCCACTTCGGGTCATTGATCAACTGGCCAGTGATCATCACGATCTCCACCAAGCCAAGCAGGCCAGCTAGCACGACCCACCAGTCACGGACACCGAACTTCCCAGACGGTGTGTTCCCTCGCGCACGCTCGCG
>MENB01000087.1:1865-2204 GCA_001768125.1 Armatimonadetes bacterium RBG_19FT_COMBO_69_19 | reverse complement strand
ACCGCGACCAGGCCTATCCCTGAACCGCCCGTGCCCGTGGCGAAGACTGCCACGGCGGCCACGAGTCCGACTGCGAACACAACTGCGAATGCTGCTTCTCTGGTCATCTTCTTCTCCATCCGTTGTAGGGGTGCTGTCTTGAACAGATCGAGAAGCGTGAGGAACCACACACGGAGACTCGCCCGCCGTCCACTGCGCTCGCGTTCGCCTCGAAGCCGATCGCCGAATACCTGCACCATGTCCGCCCCATAGACCTGGCGGAACGCGCGCGGATAGGCGAGCAACATCGTGCGATACAGCCGTTGGCTGACAGCAAGTGAGCGGCCTGGTTTGGATCGC
>MENB01000087.1:1536-1758 GCA_001768125.1 Armatimonadetes bacterium RBG_19FT_COMBO_69_19 | reverse complement strand
GCGACGACGCTGATCGTCCAGTTCAGGGTCGGCTCGGCCAGCGGTCTCTTCGATGAGGCCGTCGGCCACCATCCGCTTGATCGAGCCGTAGAGCGTGCCCGGGCCCATCTTCACGGCCCCGCCACTCATCTCCTCGACCTCGCCCATGATGGCGTATCCGTGTTTCTCCCCGTCCTGGAGTGCCAACATGATGTGGAGCGTGGCCAAAGGCAACGGCGAGAA
>MENB01000087.1:1075-1404 GCA_001768125.1 Armatimonadetes bacterium RBG_19FT_COMBO_69_19 | reverse complement strand
GCTTATGTGGTGGTGGGCGGTACAGGACTTGAACCTGTGACCTCTTCCGTGTTAGGGAAGGCAGCCACAACGCTGTGACCAGCGCTTTCGCAGGTCAGCCGTGGTTCGGGCAGTCACACGAGTACCTTCGGGTACCGCCCAGTTCCGTCGGCTCCTTGACCAGATGTTGACCAGAGTCCGACCGCGCGAGCAGCGCCCTTGGGGCTCGGCTACATCGCTCCGTCGACTGGCGAAGCCGGGCTCGGGACCGGTCGGCGGCGCGGGGGTCACGGCGTATCGTGCCGGACCCGACGTGACGGTCGACGGGTCGATCCAGACGACGCCGTCGA
>MENB01000087.1:155-1032 GCA_001768125.1 Armatimonadetes bacterium RBG_19FT_COMBO_69_19 | reverse complement strand
AGGGGCGTGGTTCCCGAAGCGGTCGATCTTGGAGCCGTCACCCAGCGACTCGAACCACCCGACATCTGGCAGAACAAGACTCTCTCGCCGAGATGCGGGTTGATAGCCGACAAGGCGAGCGGGCGGCCGTCGTTCACGACGACGAAAGCATCCGGGGACACGACGTAGACGACGCCCTCGGTTTGCGCGTCCGCGAGTGTCGCTACGCGAACCCAGCCGGATCCGAACGCCTGCCGGTCGCTCCGAGATCTCGTGACCGCAACGAGCGAAACGGTGACGATCCAGATCACTCCGAGCGTGATGACGGACCACAACAGCGGCCGTCCCCATCGCGTCCCCGCGAGCCCGGTCATGAGCTGGGAAGGGCGAAGCTCATCTCACCCGAGGGCTGGGCTCGACCGCGCACAGCTGTTCGCCGAGGACGGCGACTGGAGGGTGGGACCGGGGACATTCACTGGGAAGGACGGGGTGCGACGCCTCCTCGAATGGGACGTCGGCCTCTCACCGACCCTCACGTCTCAGGAGGAGGGCGTCGGGATCGTCGCGAAAGGGACTGTCGGCTTCCGGGCGCACCGCGTCGAGCAGACGGCCGAGGGCATCCCGATCTCCTACCCGTGCCTCAGCGTGTTCGAGGTGAACGAGGCGGGCAAGATCCAGCACGTCCGCTCCTACTACGACAAGCTGGGGATCATGCACGACATCGCCAGCAAGTACCCCGGCGTCAAGGGGTGGTTCTTCAGGAAGATGGTCAACACGCTGGTCGCCCAGGGCGAGAAGGGGCTGAAGCGGTAGGTGCGCCCCTCGTGACTCGTCTCTAGGCGCAAGCACATCGCGGCCGCCCACCCGTGAACCCACAGCACGTCCCACCCCCTCTGGT
>MENB01000087.1:0-125 GCA_001768125.1 Armatimonadetes bacterium RBG_19FT_COMBO_69_19 | reverse complement strand
AGATGGTGTGGGAGGTGGGCACGAGGATGATCGCGGCCTCGGACCGCCATCAGTCGACTGCTGCCACCGTGCTGACGATCTTCCCTCGGGCGTGGCCTCCTTCAAGGTGCCGGATCGCCTCGGGG
>MENB01000086.1:10430-12121 GCA_001768125.1 Armatimonadetes bacterium RBG_19FT_COMBO_69_19 | reverse complement strand
ACGTGATCATGCCGGGGGTTGGAGGCCTCGAGGTCCTGCGCGCCGCCAAGGAGGCCGACCGCCAGACCGAGGTCATCTTCCTCACCGGCGCACCGGATCTCAGCACGACGGTCAAAGCGCTGCGCGAGGGCGATGCCTTCGACTACATCGTGAAACCGTTCCCCAACGTCGAGATCCTCCGGGCCACCGTCGAGCGGGCGATCGAGCGCGGCGGGCTCCGTCAGGAGATCGAGCGACTGCAGCGGGAGCTCGAGCGCCAGTCCACCACGGATGCGCTGACCGGCGCCCTCAACCGCCGGGCGTTCTTCGAGCTGGGTGAGCGCGAGTTCGCGCGGGCGCTGCGGCACCGCGTCCCGCTCTCCCTCATCATGCTCGACATCGACCGCTTCAAGGATCTCGAGGAGCACTACGGCCACGCCGCCGCGGACGCCGCCGTCACCGCGCTGGCGAGGGTGATCCGCGATCAGATGCGGACGGAGGATCTGCTCGGCCGGTACTGGGCGGACAAGTTCGTCTGCCTGCTGCCGGAGACCGCGCTCCTGGACGCGCACACCGTGGCCGAGCGGATCCGCTGGACCCTGGCCTCCGCCGATCTCGACCTCGAAGGCGCGGTCGTCCCTGTGCGGATCAGCGCGGGAGTCTCCATGCGCAAGGACGCGGACGGCTCACTCGACACGATGGTCCGACGGGCGGAACGCGCGCTGCGCAGAAGCAAAGACGACGGCGGCAACCGCGTCACCCTCGAACAGTAGCCCGCGGGCGCTTTGCGCTATTCGTAGAGCCAGCGGTAGATGCCGTAGGATTGTAGGACGCGCTGCGTATAGGCGCGCGTCTCCGCGTAGGGCAGGCTCTCCACGAACCGGTCCAGATCGGTCCCCGCGAGCGCCCGGACGCGGCTCACGCCGCCCGGCCCCGAATTATACGCCGCCACGGCCAGGGGCGCGCTCCCATCGTACCGGCGCAGCAGCCCCCCGAGATAGGCCACGCCCGCCCGGATGTTGAGCTGCGGATTCATCAACCGCGAGGGCGTCACCCGCCCCCCGAGGATCCCCTGCGCGGTCTGGGGCAGCAACTGCATCAACCCGATCGCCCGCGCCGGGGAGACCGCCTCCGGATCGAAGCGGCTCTCCTCGCGCATCACCGCCAGCGCGAGGTACGGATCGACGCCGTAGCGCTCCGCCATGATGCTGAGCTCCGACCAGAACGCGCGGGGATACGCGAGCGACCACGCCCCGGCATCGGCGGTCCTCGTGCCATACAGCGCGGGCGTGATCAGCGGCTCCGCGGCGCCCACGGCCTCCTGCAAGTCCCCCGCCCTGGTCCGCAGCTCCGCCGCGGTCCGCAGCCATTCGGCGGAATCGTCGGCGGCGCGCAGCGCGTCGACCTCCTCCGCCGCCTCTCGCGCGAATCCCAGGCCGGCCAGCTCCATGTAGGTCTCCGCGAAGATGTCGGCCGGCAGCTCCCGCTCGCCCGCCGGGGGCCGCTTCGCGGGAGGCGGTGCCCCCACGCGCGTCCCGGCGCGCTGGCCATAGAACGTGAGCGGATAGGTCTCGGCGACGGTGCGGAACAGCGCGGTGGCGTCCTGCTTCTGCTCCTGCCGGGCCCGCCCGGCCCAGTACAGGTTCGCGGCGGCCCGGGCGGTGCGCGGATAGGCCCGTCCGTATTGAAGGAAGAGCCGTTCCGCCTCGGCA
>MENB01000086.1:10200-10393 GCA_001768125.1 Armatimonadetes bacterium RBG_19FT_COMBO_69_19 | reverse complement strand
TTCATCCGCCGACGGCGCCTCCGGAGCCACCTCTGCCGCGCGGGCGTGCCAGCGGTCGGCCTCGCCCCACTGCTCCCTCGCTTCCGCGCCGCGGCCGAGGGAGAGGAATGCACGGGCCGCCCAGGGGCTCGGCGGGCGCTGCGCGGCGAGGCGCTCCCACACCGCGAGCGCATCTCCTCGGCGCCCGATGGAG
>MENB01000086.1:3509-10116 GCA_001768125.1 Armatimonadetes bacterium RBG_19FT_COMBO_69_19 | reverse complement strand
CGCGTCCCCAGGCGGAGGTGCCCGAGCTGGTACCAGGCCGTCGCCGCCACTTCATCGGGCAGGGTGCCCCGGACGGCGAGCGTGAGCTCACGTTCCGCGGCCTTCGGTTCGCCCTGCTGGAGCAGGCGCTGGCCGCGCTCGACCCGCGCGATGGCGGGAACGGGCGGCGACTCGCGCCCGCTGAGCCTGCGCAACTCCACGCCCGCTTCCTCCTCGTGCGGGTTGCCCGGAAACGCCCACCAGACCATCGCGTAGGCGTCCATCGCCGTTCGGCGATCGCCGGCCTGCCCCGCCGCTCGGGCGCGGAGCCACCAGACCTGCACCTGGGTCTCGTCGTCGGCGCTGTCGAGGCGTGGGAATGCGCGCAGCGCCGCCAGCGCCTCTGCCGGCCGTCCCGCACGCAGCAACGCGTCGCCTCGCAGCAGGGCCGCGCGGCGGATGATCACGCGTGAGGCGTTCGATGGCAGCGGGGAGAGCACGCGCAGCGCGCCGTCAAGGTCGCCGAGCTCGAGGGCGATCCCGGCCGCTTGAAGACGCGCGTGGCCCGCGAGCGTTGGGTGCCCGGCGGCAGATTGCTCGAAGGCGTTGCGGGCTTCCGCGGGCGTGCCGAGCGCCCGCAGGCAGTGGCCCAGCAGGTACGCGGCGCGCGGCCCGGTGGGCGAAGCGTCCTGAGAGAGGCGCCGGAGATCGTCGACGACCGGGGGCGCGCAGGTGCCCCGCTCCACGGCGTCAACCGCGAATGCGAGCGTCCGCGGCGGCGCAGGCGGAGTCGCCCCGGCGGCAAGACCCAGCAGGAGGAGACAGGCGGCGATCCAGAGCACCAGACGCATCACACGAATCTTTCCTACCCGCTCTTAGCTCTTCTCACGCAGGACGGCGATCGCCTCTTTGAGCCTTGCGGTGAAGCCGTCGGCATCCTCCGCGGGCTGCGGGGCGAGGGGGTCGCCAATCCGGACCGTGATCCGCGACGCTCGCGGCCAGCGCGCCCCGAGTGGCCACATGCGCTCCAGGCCGAGCAGCGCCACGGGCACGAGCGGGGTCCCGGCCCGCAGCGCGACGAACGCGGCGCCGGGATGGAATGGGCCCAGGGCCGTCTCCTGAACGACGCGGCCTTCGGGAAAGATGGCCAGCACGTCGCCGCGCTGCAGGCGCGCGATACACGCCCGGATGCTGCTTACGTCGGCGAGGCCGCCGCGGCGGACGAAGACGGGATCGAACCACCAGATGAGGCGAAAGAGCACCGGGAAGCGGTCCAGATCGCGCGCGGCAAGGACGGTCGGCTTGAACGGCAGCGAGGCGGAGAGGACGATCGCGTCGATCTCGCTGCCGTGATTGGGAGCGAGCACGTACGGCGGCGGCGGGAGCCGGGACAGCCCGCTCACCCGCAGCCCCCATCCCAGACGCAGCAGGCCGCGGACAACAGCGCGCAGCGCCCGGTACCCGGGTCCTCCGCGCAGGTCACGCGCCACGGTCAAGGCGCCGCGCGCTCGAGCTGCACGATGCACTCCACGTGGTACGTCTGCGGAAAGAGGTCGATGGGCTGCACGGCGCGGACCGCGTATCCCGCGGCCACGAGCTCGCGCAGGTCGGGGGCGAGCGTCGTCGGATTGCACGAGATGTAGATGACGCGACGCGGCGCCAGGCGGGCAATCGCACCCATGACGCGGGCGCCCGCGCCGGCCCGCGGCGGGTCGAGTACGAGCAGGTCGGTATCTTCCACCCCCGGGACCTGTTCGAATCGCCGGACATCTGCGGCGTGGAAGGTCGCGTTCGTGATGCCGTTCAGCGCAGCGTTCTCCCGCGCCGCCTCGATGGAGGCCGGCACCACCTCGATCCCGGTAACCCGCCCCGCACTCGAGGCGAGCGCCAGGGCGAACGTCCCGACGCCGCAGTAGAGATCGAGGACGTGCTGCGCGGCATCACCGGCCATCTCGCGGACGACGTCCACCATCCGCTCGGCCTGGGCGCTGTTCGTCTGGAAGAAGGTGAGCAGCCCGAGCTTGAAGGTCAGCCCGCGCAGCCGCTCGACGATGTACGGCCGCCCGTGAAGGACGTGGAAGCCGCTCACGTCCACCGCGTCCCCCTTGGCCGGATTGATCGCCCAGACGAACCCGGTCAGCTCGGGATGGCGCGCGGCCAGCAGCGAGGCCAGCGCTCGCGCCTGGGCGAAGTGCTCCGAGGCGGTCACGACCGCGATGAGGAGCTCGCCCGTGGCACGCCCCTCCCGGATCACCAGGTGCCGCAGCAGACCCTGGTGGGTCTTCGGATCGTAGCACGGGATGTCATGCGCGCGCACGAACTCACGCACCTCGGTGAGGATTTCGGCGGTGCGCGGGGACTGCAGGAAGCACGTGGACAGATCGACGATCTCGTCCCACCGCCCGCGGCGGTGGAGCCCCAGCCGCCCGCCGGGATGGAACGAGAACTCCATCTTGTTGCGGTAGTACCAGGGATCCTCCGGTCCGAGGATGGGCCGCATCGCCACCTGATCCAGCCCGCCGAGGTGGCGCAGGCTCTCCTCGACGATGGCCTGCTTCGCCCGCAGCTGCGCGGCGTAGTCGAGGTGCTGCCAGAGGCAGCCCCCGCAGGGGCCGAAGTGCGGGCAGCGGGGCACCGTGCGGTCGGCCGAGGGCTCCTCGATGCGGACGGGCTCGGCCTCGGCGAACGACCTCTTCACCTTCCGCAGGCGTGCCCGCAGCCGGTCGCCGGGCGCCGCATCGTCCACGAAGACCACGAAGCCGTCCACGCGGCCGACGCCGCGGCCGCCGTAGCTCATCCGATCGATCCGGACGTCCACCTCATCGGAGGGTCGCAGGGGCACGCGCCCATTGTAACAAATGAGGCCTCATGGACACCTACCGCTGCATCGTGACCAAGCGCGAGATCCGTACCTTCACCGACCGGCCGGTCCCCGAGGAGATCCTGCAGCAGATCCTGAACGCCGGGCGGATGAGCGGCAGCAGCAAGAACAGCCAGCCCTGGCACTTCGTCGTGGTGCGGGAACGCGGGCGCCTTCGCGAGCTCTCTGGCTTCGGCCGATTCGCCCAGCACGTGGCCTCCGCCGCCGCTGCCGTCTGTGTGGTCCTCGACTCGCCGCGCGCCTTCTTCGACGCGGGACGCTGCGCCCAGAACATGATGCTCGCCGCCTGGAACGCCGGCGTCGCCTCCTGCCCCGCTTCGATGCACCGCGCCGAGGATGCGCGCAGCTTCCTCGGGGCCCCCGAGGGCCACGTCGTCGCCACGGTCATCTCGTTTGGGTATCCCCATCCCAAGGGCCGCGGCCCGATCGAGCGCGCCGCGCTGCGCATCCTCGCCGGGCGCGGACGCCGGCCACTGGCGTCGCTCGCCTCCTGGGAGCGCTACGCCGCTTCCCGCCCAACCCCCACGGGAATATAATGAGCAAGACCTGATGAACGCCCCTCGCGCCAGCAGAGCCTCCTCCCGGCGATGGCCGGCTGTGATCCTCATGGCCGTGCTCGCCGCCGTGGGAGCGCCGGCGCACGCGCAGGACCCTCCCTCGGTCGATCTGCTCCTCGAGCGTCTGTTCAGCACGGAAGACAAGACGCCCTACGAGTTGACGGCGGACTTCAGCGGGACGCTTGCCCTCACCCTGCGCGGCGGCACGATCACCGCCATCGCCGTGGGCTCGTTCACCGAGGTCCGCCGGGCCGACGGGGTGAGGCGGCGTAAAGTGCAGATCACGAGACTCGATCTGCCCCTCCTGCTGCGGCCGTTCAGCGGCACCATCCGGCGGGTGATCGAGGAGAAGGTGGAGACGCAGAACGAGTCGCCCGAGACCTTCCACTCGCACGACATCTTCATGCACGGGGAGCTTCCCGGGAGGCGCTACATCCTCGTCGGCGTGCACAAGGCGATCGTCGACGAAGCGATCGACCGCTACGGGAAGGGCCAGGGCAAGAAGGACGACGACACGCGGCGGCGCATCGCGCACTGGCTGTACACCACGCCGTCCCGCCGCGAGATGCTCGTGCGCCCCGGCCCGCCGTACGCCCTTCGGGTGGTGCTCGATGAGACCGGGACGCTGTACGAGCTGACGCTGTTCTATAACTGGGGCGAGGTCGGCACGCGCATCAACTACGCGATCGTGAACGGCCAGCCGGTGTGGCAGCACGTCGCCGCCGATGCCGACAGCGAGTTGTCCGGGTTCGGGCGCGTGAAGGGCAAGCTCCAGCTCACCTTTGCCAACCACTGTCTGAACTGCAAGAAGTCCTAACGCCCGGCCCCCTCGTCCCCGGCGACGTCCAGCACGGCCGCGCCGGTGATCTCCCCCCGCTTGAGACGCCGCAATGCGGTATTGGCATCGCGCAGCGGGAGCAGCTCGGTAGCCACGCGCACGGGGATCGCGGCGGCAAGGGCGAGGAATTCGCGCCCGTCGGCCCGGGTGCTGTTGCTGACGCTTCGCACGGTCCGTTCGCCGTACAACAACGCGTAGTCGAACGCCGGGATGCCGTCCAGGTGGACGGCGTTGATGGCGAGCGTTCCTCCCCGCCGCAGCCGGGCGAGCGCGTCGATCACGACGCGGCCTGACGGCGCGAAGACGACCGCCGCATCGAGCGCCTCCGGCGGGGCATCCTGCGGACCCCCCACCCACGCGGCGCCCAGGTCTTCCGCAAGCACCCGGTGACCGGGGCTTCGCGTGAAGACGTAGACCTCACATCCCCAGTGCCGGGCGACCTGCAAGGCGAGATGGGCGGAGGCGCCGAACCCGAACAGCCCCAGCCGGCTCCCCGCCGCCGCGCCGGCCAGACGCAGCGAGCGGTACCCGATGATCCCTGCGCACAGGAGCGGGGCGGCCTCCTGCACGCTGAAACGCTCCGGGATCGCATACACAAAGCCGGCCGGCGCTACCACATACTGGGCATACCCGCCGTCGACGTCGTACCCGGTGAACACGGCGCTCTCGCAGAGGTTCTCCTGCCCCCGCCGGCAGTGCTCGCATCGCCCGCAGGCGCGGGACAGCCAGCCGACGCCGACGCGGGTGCCCACCGCGGGCGCGGACGCGGCCGAACCCATCCGCTCCACGATCCCGACGGCCTGATGGCCGGGGATCAACGGCAGCCGGTGGGGCGGCAAGTCCCCTTCGGTGACGTGAAGGTCCGTGTGGCAAACCGCGCAGACCTCAAGGCGGATCCGCACCTCGTCCGGTCCGGGTTCGGGGACGGGCAGCTCTTCGGCGCGCAGCGGATCCTGGTCGGCGGGCGCGGGATGATGGAGCCGCATCGCGTTCATGGTGAGGCTCTGCTCCCTTCAGCGGTCAAGGTTCGCGCGGGGGGAGAAGCGAACTGTCGTCATCAGTGAACCGCACACCTGCCCTCTGCCTCCTCACGCTCGCCCTTGCCGCGGGATGCAGCCGCCCGCCGGCGGCGCCCGCTTTCGTGGACTACCGCGACGAGGCCGCGGGCTTCGCGCTCCGCCACCCCGCCGCGTGGGCGCGCGACCCGGCCGCGCCGCCCGACGAAGCGCGGTTCGTGCCTCCGCAGGCCTCAGCTGGTGCGCCGGCCGAGTTCATCAGCGTGTTCACCGTCACCTCTGAAGGTGGAGCGACTGAAGCTTCCCTTCGGCGCATCGTGTTCGCGCTGCTCCCCATCCACGGGGTCTCCGGGTTCCAGCAGGATCCGCGGACGACGGCCGACACCCTGTGGTTCAAGTTCGAGGTCACGGGGAGCTCGGGCGGTGTGGAGTGGGCCTCGATCGGCGTCGCCGTGGGGGGCGCGTCGCGCACGCAGGTCGCTATCTGCGCGAAACCGCTCCCGGCGTGGCGTGAGGGTCAGAAGCAGTGCGACGAGGTCATCCGCAGCTTCCAGCCGGGGTCGCTCGCCGGGCCGTGATCACCCGACCGGCGCCTGGTAGCGCTTGAGGGCCTCCCGGATGCGGCGCAGGCCCTCGGTGATGTTCTCCACGCTGTTTGCATACGAGAAGCGCAGGTAACCCTGCCCGGCTTCCCCGAAGGCCGTCCCCGACAGGCAGGCCACGCCCGCGTCATTGAGCAGATAGTCCGCGAGCCGCTTGCTGTTCCCGTCGAGCCGTTTCGCGTTGGGGAACGCGTAGAAGGCGCCGGATGGCATCGTGCACGACAGCCCATCGATCGCGTTGAGCCCACTCACGATCACGTCCCGGCGCCGGCGGAACTCCGCCACCATCGCCTGCACGGGACCTTTCGGGCCGCGCAGCGCGGCGATCCCCGCGATCTGCGTGAACGCCGCCGCGCAGGAGTTGGAGTTCACCATGAGCTGGGCGACCCGGGCGGCGAGATCGCGCGGCATCACGCCGTAGCCGAGCCGCCAGCCGGTCATGGCGTACGCCTTCGAGAAGCCATCGAGGAGGATGGTGCGCTCCTTCATCCCCGGCAGGCTGAGGATGCTGTGGTGCGGCCCGTCGTACATGATCTGGCCGTAGATCTCATCGGCCAGCACGAAGGCGTTGTGGCGCTGGGCCACCTCAGCGATGACCGCCAGATCCTCGCGTGTCAGCGCCGACCCGCAGGGATTGTGGGGGCTGTTCAGGACGATGAGGCGCGTGCGCGGGGAGGCCGCGGCTCGCAGCTCCTCCGGGTCAATGCGGAACCCCCGCTCCTCGCGCAGGACGA
>MENB01000086.1:1584-3491 GCA_001768125.1 Armatimonadetes bacterium RBG_19FT_COMBO_69_19 | reverse complement strand
CCGCAAACTTCGTCACGGACTCATAGATCGGATAGCCGGGGTTCGGGACGATAACCTCGTCGCCGGGGTTCACCAGGGCGAGGATGCCGAAGAACATGATCGGCTTGCTGCCCGGAGTAATCACCACCTCCCCCGGGTCGACGCGGACCTTCCGGGTGGTCTCCACGTGTTCGGCGACCGCTTCGCGCGCCTCGATCATCCCCGCCGCCGGCGTGTAGTGCGTGAAGCCCTCCCGCAGCGCCTTGATCGCCGCATCCTTGATGTGCTCGGGGGTCTCGAAGTCGGGCTCGCCGATCTCCAGGTGCACGATCGACTTCCCCTTGCGCTCCAGCTCCCGCGCCCGGGCGAGCACCTCGAACGCGGTCTCCGTGCCGAGCTGAGCCATCCGATCGGCGAGTCGCAGATCCATACGAGCCTCCTTCCACCTGGAGGTCTTACCCTCCTGTGATGCGTGTTCCGGTCTCGCCGGCGAGGGCCCGCTCGATCTGTTCCGGCGACGTGATCAGCGCCTCGCCCCCGGTCGCTTCCACGAACCGGATAGCCGCGAGGATCTTCGGGCCCATGCTGCCGGGCGGGAAGTGTCCCTGGCTCAGGTACTGCTTGGCCTCGGCGACCGTCATCGCGTCGATCGCACGCTCCTCGGGTTTCCCGTAGTGCAGGGCCACGCGGTCCACGGTCGTGGAGACGAGCAGCAGATCGGCGCCGATGGACTGCGCGAGGAGGGAGGATGCCAGATCCTTGTCGATGACGGCTTCCACCCCCTCGAGCGAGCCGTCCGCGCGCCGCACGACGGGAATGCCGCCCCCGCCCGCTGCGATGACGACGATCGACTGAAAGACCAGGCCCTTGATGGTGAGCCGCTCGATGATCTCCACGGGCATCGGAGAGGCCACGACGCGCCGCCACCCCCGGCCGGCATCCTCCACCATCTGCCAGCCCCTGGAGGATTGGAGCCGATCCGCCTCGTCTTTTGCATAGAATCTGCCGATAGGCTTTGTGGGGCGGTGGAACGCTGGGTCGTCCCGGTCGACGAGCGTCTGCGTCACGACGGTGACGATCCGCTTGCGGATCCCCCGGACCCGCAGTTCGTTGCCCAGGACCTGCTGGACGAGGTAGCCGATGGACCCCTGGGTCTGGGCCCCCAGGACGTCCAGCGGCAGCGGCGGGGCGACCCCCGCGGCCAGCTCCGATCGCAGGAGGTTGAACCCCACCTGAGGTCCGTTGCCGTGGGTGAGCACCAGGTCCCACCCCTCTGACAGCATCGAGGCAATGTGCATGGAGGTTTCGCGCAAGGCCTCGATCTCGCCGGCGAGGGTGGGGTGCTTCTCGTCCTTGATGAGGGAGTTACCGCCAATGGCGACGACCGCGACAGGCACGAACGCTTGTTTCGGCGGGCGGGGGACCCTCCCTCCGGGTTGGCATGGTTCTTGCTCGCCAGTAAGGGGTGAAAGGCCCCATTTTGGGGGCGATCTGGGTCGCAGTGGCTCCGACGCCGCCGGAGGGCGCGGAGCACATCTGGCTGGGGGGGAGCGCGCATCATGCGCGTTTCGCTGAAGTTCACAGTCATCATCCTGATCCTGAGCCTGGCGATGTCCTCGCTCACACTGGGGGTGACCGCGCCCGTCTCCGCGGAGACGGCACAGCGGTACCTCCTCATCGCGGGCGCCGGGTTCCCCGCGAACCTCGACGCCCTGGTGGCGTCGGTCGGGGGCATCCTGGTTGCGGAGTACGGCGAGATCGGTGTGGCGGTCGCTGAGAGCGGCGAGCCGTCCTTCGCCATCGCCGCCGAATCGCTCCCGGGGATCCAGGCCGTGGTCCGGGACGCCCCCACCGCCGTCGGAGCTTCGGTGGAAGCCGACACCGTCTTGAGCGACGCGGTCTTCGATGAGGCCGTCGGCGAGGCACCG
>MENB01000086.1:0-1460 GCA_001768125.1 Armatimonadetes bacterium RBG_19FT_COMBO_69_19 | reverse complement strand
TTATGCCCCCTGTCAGCAAGAGCTTCGTGAATGAGTTCGTCAGCCCTAATGACGCGCTCTTCGACCGGTCCGAGCACGGGACGCACATCGCCAGCGTCATCGCGGCGAAGTCGGGTGTGCCCGGCGTGGCGCCCCAGGCGAAGCTCGTCTCCGTGAAGGTCCTGAAGTGGAATCCGGAGACGAAGCGCGCGGAGGGGAACGAGAGCGATATCATCGCCGGCATCCTGTACGCCGTGAACCTGGGCATCGTCGACGTGATCAACGTCAGCGCCGGGTTTACGTTCGAGGTCAACGGCCGGGAGTCGGCCCATCAGCTCGCCGCCCTGAACCGGACCATCAACTATGCGCACCAGCAAGGTGTGCTGGTCGTGGCCTCAGTGGGGAACGGCGCCAGCAACCTGAACCGGAACCGCAACCAGGTCAAGGCACCGGCGGAGATCACGCATGTCGTGGCCGTGTCCGGAACCGGCCCCATCACGATCGGGAACACCGAGGTAATGGACGCTGACACCTTCGCCAGTTTCAGCGACTACGGCTCGGCCGTGTATGTCGCTGCGCCCGGCGGGAACATCCTCGTCCAGAACAACGTGCTGCTGAACAATCCGCTCAAGGACTGGATCCCGGGCATCTGCAGCCGGCAGTCCGCCGCCCACCCGGCGTGCGGGAGGGCACCCCTGATGCTGTCCATGGCGGGTACGAGCCAGGCCGCGGCGCACGTCTCGGGGCTCGCCGCCCTCATCGTCGGCAAATTCGGCGGCGAGATCAGCCCGGAGCTCCTGCGCGCGATCCTCAAGCTCAGCGCGGACGATCTGGGGAAGAAGGGCAACGACGAGCAGTACGGGTTCGGCCGGATCAACGCGGTTCGCGCAGTGACCACGAGCCCTTAAGCACGCGCGGTCAGCGGCGCGCGATCCACGCAAGCGATTCGGTCACCCACATGATCCGAAGAGGGGAGGTCAGAGATGACCTCCCCTCTTCGGATCCTTCCTGCTACAATAGGGTCTGTTGTGTCCTCAGCCCGTGTGATCATCTTCGGCCTCGGTCCCATCGGCGTCGGCATCGCTGAGGTCGCCCTCGAGCACGGACACCAGATCATCGGGGCGGGGGACATCGACCCGGCCAAGGCGGGGCGCCCGCTGTCGGAAGTCGTCCGCGGCGCGGGGGACGTCACCATCGAGCGCACTATCGACCCGCTGCTGAACGCGGGGGCCGAGGTGGTCCTCCACTCCACGCAGTCGCACATCGACCAGGTGATGCCGCAGCTCGTCCCGCTCCTGGACGCCGGCCTGAACGTCATCTCCACCTGCGAAGAACTCGCCTACCCCTGGCACCACCATCCCAAAGACGCCGCCCTCCTGGATCAGATGGCGAAGGAGCGCGGCGCGCGGGTGATCGGCGTGGGCGTGAACCCGGGATTCGTGATGGACGCCCTGCCCGTGATGCTCAGCGCCCCCTGCCGG
>MENB01000085.1 GCA_001768125.1 Armatimonadetes bacterium RBG_19FT_COMBO_69_19 | reverse complement strand
CGCGCGGATCGCGTCCGCGATCTTGTGCCGCCCGATGAAGAACCACTCCTCGAGCGGCTTGGCGAAGGGGATCCCGGGGACGTCGGGGCCGCCGAGGCGGATCACGGGCGCGTCGAGATCGTAGAACGCCTCCTCGGCGATCAGCGCCGCGATCTCCGCGCCGTAGCCGCAGAAGCGGTTGTCTTCGTACACGATAAGGGCGCGGTTGGTCTTGCCGACGGACCGCAGGATGGTGTCCTTGTCGAGGGGCACGAGGGTGCGCACGTCCACGACCTCGGCGTCGACGCCGTCAGCGGCCACCATCTCCGCGGCCTGGAGCGACTCGTGGAGCATCCAGCCGTAAGCGAAGATGGAGAGGTCCGCGCCCTGGCGCCGCACCACGCTCGGGCCGATCGGGGTGGTGAACTCGCCCTCGGGGATCTCGCCTTTCACGATCCGGTACATGCGCTTGTGCTCCAGGAACAGCACCGGATCCGGGTCGCGGACCGCCGATTTGAACAGCCCCTTCGCGTCGGCCGGCGTGGAAGGCGCCACCACCTTGATCCCCGGGACATGCGAGTAGAATGCCTCGATGGATTGGGAGTGGTACAGGGCCGTGCCGTGCGAGCCGCCCCACGGCGTGCGGAAGACGACGGGACAGCCGAAGGCGTTGTTGGAGCGGTAGCGCATCCGCGCCGCCTCGCTCACGATCTGGTTGAACGCCGGGTGGATGAAGTCCGCGAACTGGAACTCGGCGATGGGCAGGAGGCCGTTCGCGGCCATCCCGATCGCGACCCCGGCGATGGACGACTCGGCCAGCGGTGAGTCGATGACCCGGGCCTCGCCGAACTTGTCCAGCAGACCTGCCGTCACCCCGAAGACGCCGCCCTTGCGGCCGACGTCCTCGCCGAGCACCACCACCCGCTCGTCGCGGGCGAACTCTTCGTGGTGCGCCTGGTTAATCGCGTCGATGTAGCGGATCTCGGCCATAGCAGAGCTCAGTCCTTCTCGAAGAAGACGTAGCGTGCGGCGCTTGCGGGATCCGGGGAGGGGGCGCGATCGGCGGCGTCGGTTGCCTCGTCGATCTCCCGCTTGATGCGGGCAGCAACGTCCGTCCGCTTCGCCTCGGTGAGCAACCCCACGCCGTCCAGGTAGGCGCCGAAGACGCGCAGGGGGTCGCGCGTCCGGTCGGCCTCGATCTCCTCCTTCGTCCGGTAGCGCTCCTGCTGGTCGTCGCTGCTGTGCGACCCCAGCCGGGGGACCTTGAACTCGAGCAGGGTCGGCCCGTCACCACGCTTCGCGCGGTCGTAGGCCTCCTTCGCCACGCGGTAGCACTCCAGCACGTCGCTGCCGTCCGCGACCACCCCCGGGAAGCCGTACCCGGTGGCGCGCGCGGCGACGCTGCCCCCCGCCACCTGCTTGTGCAGGGGCACGGAGATCGCGTAGGCGTTGTTCTCCACCACGAAGATGATCGGGAGCTTGTACACGCCGGCCCAGTTCAGGGCCTCGTGCACGTCGCCCTGGCTCGTTCCGCCTTCGCCGATCGCGGTCATCGTCACCTCGCCGGTCTTGCGGATCTTCGCGGCGTAGGCGATGCCGGCGGCGTGGGGGTACTGGGTCCCGACCGGGCTGCTCGTGCTGAGGATCTTCACCCCGGGGTGGCCGTAGTGCCCCGGCATCTGGCGGCCGCCGCTGCTCGGGTCGTTCGCGCGGGCGAACAGACCGAGCAGAAGGTCCGTCGGGCTCATCCCTTTCACCAGGCACGCCGCGATGGAACGGTAGAAGGGCACGAGCCAGTCGCGCGTGCGGTCCATCGGCCACACCGCCGCCACCTGGCAGCCTTCGTGGCCGGGGCCGGAGATGACGAACATCGCCTTGCCGGCCCGCTGCAGCACCCACATCCGCTCGTCGAGGGCCCGGGCCAGCGCGATGTAGTAGTACATGTCGAGGACGTCCTGGTCGCTGAGCCCGAGCGACGTGTGACGCGCCGGGGTGACCCGGGCTTTGGCCTCCATCGCACTCATCGTAACCTCCCGGACCTACGTGTGGATGACGCGTCCCATGGCGTCCAGCGCCGCCTCCTTGACCGCTTCGGACAGCGTGGGATGTGAGTGCACGGCCGCCCCCAGTTCCGCCACGGTCGCTTCGAGGTATTTCGCGGCGACGCCTTCGGCGAGGAGCTCCGTGACGGAGGGACCGATCATGTGGATCCCCAGGATCTCGCCGATCTTCGCGTCCGTGACGATCTTGACGAAGCCTTCGCGCTCGCCCTGGATCACGGCCTTGCTGTTCGCCTGAAAGCTGAACCGCCCGACCTTGACGTCGAGGCCCTGCTCCTTCGCCTGCTTCTCGCTCATCCCCATCGTGGCGACCTGGGGGAAGGAGTACGTCGGCCGCGGCACCGCGTCGTAGTTCACGGGATGGGTCTCGGCTCCGGCGATGCGCTCGACCACGGCGATCGCCTCGTCGCTCGCTACGTGGGCGAGCCGGTACGGCTGCTGACCGGTGATGACGTCCCCGATCGCGTACGTGTTCTCGGCGGTCGTCTGCAGGTGCTCATCGACCTTGATCGCGCCCTTCTCCAGCGCGACGCCCGCCTCATCCAGGGCCAGTCCCGTGGTGACCGGCGAGCGGCCGATCGCCACGAGCAGATATTCCGCCTCCAGCGCCTGCGTCTCCGTCCCCCGCGCGAGCGTGATTTTCACCTGGTCGCCCGCGGGCCGCGCGCTCTTTGCCGTCGCGTTGGTGGCCGACTTGATGCCGCGGCGCGCGAACGAGCGCTCCAGGGCCTGCCCGATCTCCTCGTCCTCGAGGGGCACGAGGGTGGGCAGCAGCTCGATGAGGGTCACGTCGCTGCCGAACGCGCGGTACAGGCTGGCGAACTCCACGCCAACCGGCCCCGCGCCGAGGATGGCGATGGACTTGGGGACCTTGGTCAGCGCCAGTGCCCCGGTGCTGTCGAGGATGCGCTGGTTGTCGATGATGATCCCGGGGATGCTGCGCGGCGCCGAACCCGTCGCGATGACCACGTGCCGGCCGAGGAGCTCCGTCTCCGAGCCGTCGGCCAGCGCGACGCCCACCTTACCCCGGCTGAGGAAGCGGCCCTCTCCGGTGAAGACGTCGATCTTGTGCTTGCGCATCAGGAACTGCGTGCCCTTGTAGAGCGTCTCCACGACCCGGGCCTTGCGCTTCTGGACGGCGGCGAAGTCGACGGCGACCTGCCCCACGCTCACCCCGAGGTCCGCTGCGTCCTTGAGCTGCTCGACCAGTTCGGCAGAGTGCAGCATGGCCTTCGTCGGGATACACCCCCAGTGCAGGCAGGTCCCGCCCACCTTATCCCGCTCGACGAGAGCGGTGCGCAGGCCGAGCTGCGCGGCGCGGATCGCGCCGACGTACCCGCCGGGGCCGCCGCCGATGATGACGAGATCATAGGGTTCGGGCATCGTTTGCGCCTCAGCTCAATGGAAGCGGTCGCCGGGCAGCCGGCTCAAGGGCTTGCGGCCGGCGTACCCTTCCGTGGTGCCGTGCCAGAACCGGATGGCGTCTTCGCCCAGACGCCAGCACAAGAAGACGCAGCACGCAGCCGATCTCGGCGAGGCGCCCCGAAACCTCCGCCGCTTCACCGGCCCGCGCGTCGTCACGCAGCGTGCGCAGCCGGCGCACCAAACGCTCAACCTCGGGCAGGGTGGTGCTCGCCTCCTCGACGGTGAAGTAGCGCACGTGCCGCTCTACTTGCGAACCCGAACCCGCAGCGTGTGGTAACCGGACGCGCCGTCCGGAAGCGTGGGCGTTTCTTTCGCGATCTGGACGACGCCGCCGCCATCTTTCGCTCTGACCTTGAGGGTGTACTCCCCGGGAGCCGTCGGCTTCCAGAGCGCTGCCCACAGCACCCAGGTGAACGGACCGATGGGGGCTTTCGTATCTGCCTTCTGCCACGTTTTACCCCCGTCCATACTCACCTCGACCTCGCGCACGCCGCGGTCGCCTCCATAAGCCACGCCGCCCAGTGCGACCTCCTCCAGCCGTGCGGTGCGGGGCAGCGTGGTGAACTTCGACATCGTCTTCACGACCGCCTCATCGCTCCACCCGGAGCGCTCCCAGTACCCCTGGAAGTCGTAGTCCACCAGCTCGATGCGGGTGATCCACTTGGGGTTCTTCATCCCGAAGAGCCCGGGCACGAGCAGCCGCACCGGGCGGCCGTGCGCGGCCGGCAGCGGCTCCCCGTTCATCTCGTAGGCGAGCACCGTGGATGGGTTGAGCGCGTCCGCGATCGGGATCGACTCGGTGTAGCCGTCGGCGCAGCGGAAGGCGACCTTGACCGCCTTCGTCCCGGGTCCGCCGGCCTGCTGGAGGACGTCGCGCAGGCGCACGCCCTTCCACCTCGCGTTGCTGATCAGGTCACCACCCACCTCGTTGCTGATGCACTCCAGGGTCTGGAACTGTTCCACGGCCGGCAACGCACGCAGCTGAGCGTAACTCAGCTTGAGCGGACGTCCCACGATGCCGGCGATCTCAAGCGACCAGCGCTCGGCGTCGAGCTCGGGGTCGAAGCCGGGCGGGTTCTTGCTCACCACGTAGAAGCGGTCGTTGGGCGTGATCTCGGGCGGTAGATCCTTGATCCGGGAGAACAGCGACTGGGCGAAGGCGCTCGCGCTGTGCCCTACGGACAGGACCCATCGCGCGGCAGCGGTTCCCGCGGTTGCGGCGAGAGCCACCATCACGCCGCGCGATAACATCTCCCGGCGCGTGACGCCTCCCTCGGACGGCGGCGCCCCCGCATCGCCTGGTCGAGCAACACCACGGGAGCGGAACAACACCAATAGCAGGGCGGCGTAGATGAGGGTGAACAGCGTCGCGTAGCCGGCGATGGCCGCGGCCACAAGCAGGGCAGCGCCGTCGCCCTCTCCGACGGCCGACCGCCGCGCGGCGAGCGTCGCCGTCGCCAGGCTGAAGGTCAGGGCGGCCAGTGCCCCGGCCGAGACGAGCCACGCCAGGACCATTCGCGCCACCGGACGCCGCCGGGCGAGCAGCGCGCCGAGAACGCCCCAGAGGACGACGAGGGCCAGCAGCATTCCCCAGAAAGCGGACGGCTTTGCCGCGAACTTCAGGCGCACAATGAAGAAGGAGAAGAGCTGCATGGGGACAAGGCGCAGCATCCGGTCCCACAGCGCGAGCGCCACGGCGGGGATGCCCGACGTGAAGAGGCCGAGGTAGATCGCCGTCACGGCGATCCCCCCGGCCACCACGCCTGCCCAGAATCCCGATCGAATCGAACGGGACATTCCGGCTCCAGTATACATGATATGTGCAGCCTACTTGAAGTTCGCCTTCGCCCGATGGAGGGCCGCCTGCGCTACTTCTGCCGCCGCTCTCGCACGCGCGCCGTCCTTGCGCATTCCTTGCGCAATCCCCCAGACGGCGACAGACTGCGCGATCTCGGCATACGGCAGGGCGTGCCCTCCCGCCATCCCGGCAGCGTTCAGGTCGGCCAGCAGCCCCCGGCCCATCCCCTGGCAAACGTCGCCGGAGCCAGCGAAGTAGTTCTTGCCCTCCTTGCCCTCGATGCAGTTGATCACGTGGTGGAGATGGAGCTCGATCTGCGCGACCGTATTCTGCTGCGCCGCCAGCCCCGCATGGGTGATGGCCGTCTGCAGCTCCAAATCCGCCGGACCCGACATCATCGCGCCGGAGGCCGTAGTGGCCATGGCGAGGACCAAACCCAGGATCATCCCGCTCAGCCTTGTCAACATCCGCATCCCTCCCTTTTCTGTCAGGATGGATGCCGGACGTGAATGCAGGACAAAGGGATGGTGAAGATCCTGTAATGCCGTCAGGGCTCCGCGAGGGTGGCGGTGGAGAAGACCACGTGGAACGCCCGGCAGTAGATGACGACGGAGCGATACCGCTCGAGGTCCGTGCCCTGGGGCACGGCATATGCCTGCGAGCCGATGTTTCCCTTGAGGCGGCCGAGGCTCACGAACCCCTGGTCCACATCGGCCCGGGAACGGGGGCGAGGATGAACGGCCAGGTACACGTAAAGATCCGGGCCGTTGGTGACCCGGAAGTCCTCGAGGCGCACTTCCTGGGCGGACCCGGCTGAGACCAGGCGGGCGATGCCCGCTCCCTTGTGAAAGCTGTCCGCATCGACGAACCGGCCGGTGGCTCGATCCCCGGCCGCGGGTGCGAACGACTCCGAGACCGTGCGGTTGAGCAACAGCGGAGACCCAAGATACCACGCGACCGGAACAGCCACCGCCGCCAGCACGGCCACGGCGATCCACCAACGTCGACGCATGCCCACCCCTCCTCCGCCTCGCTTCAGGTCGCCAGCGTGATCCAGATCGTCGTGGCGCCCCCAGCACTGTCCGCACCGACGGCGCCCCCGTGGACCCGGGCTACCTCCTTGACGATCGCCAGGCCGATCCCGGCCCCGCCGAGGTTCCGCGAGCGTGACTTTTCCCCCCGATAGAATCGCTCGAAGATGAACGGCAGGTCCTGCGGGGGGATCCCCTCACCGGTGTTGGTGACCGCGAACTTGGCCATCCCGTCCTCGCGGGCGACCCGCATCGTCACCTCGCCGCCCGGGGGGGTGTACTTGAGCGCATTGTCGAGCAGGTTCCCCACGGCCTGCGACAGCAGGTCCGTGTCGCCGGAGACCGGCCCGATGCCGTGGAGATCCGTCCGCACCTCAATCCCCTTGGCCCTGAACTCGGCGTCGCGAAGGACCAGCTGGCGCTGGGCTATCTGCTCCAGGTCGACCGGGCCCCGCCGGGGGCGTGCCGCGCGCGCGTCGAAACCCGAGAGCTCGTGCAGGGCATCAACCAGCCGCACGAGCCGCATCACCTCCTCGTGCAGCAGCACCAGTGTCTCCGAAGACGCGGCCGTCACGCCGTCGCGCACCGCTTCGAGATAGCCGCGCAGGTTGGACAGCGGCGTACGAAGTTCGTGGGCCACGTTGGCGACGAGGTCCGCGCGTAGTCGCTCCAGCGATTGCAGGGATTGGGCCATGCGGTTAAGCGAGTCCGCGAGCGAGGCCACCTCCTCGATGACGGCGGGGGCCTCCACGCGCGCGGAGTAATCGCCCGCGGCTAGCCGCCCGGCCATGGTGGTCACCGCGCGCAGCGGCCGGGTCACGGCGCGGAATAGCACCGCGCTCAGCAGAAGGCCGACGGCCCCGGCGACGAGGCTCGTGATCAGCAGCGACCGGGCGAGCGACGCGGTGAACAGGCCTGCGAGAAGATCGGTCTCGATGTGGAACTCTTGCATGAGATCCGTGAAGATGCCGTCGGCGACGCGGCCGATGCCGACGGCGGTCACCGCCACGGCGACTGCGATGAT
The DNA here is from genome assembly GCA_001768125.1 of Armatimonadetes bacterium RBG_19FT_COMBO_69_19. Taxonomy (GTDB): domain Bacteria; phylum Sysuimicrobiota; class Sysuimicrobiia; order Sysuimicrobiales; family Kaftiobacteriaceae; genus Kaftiobacterium. The sequence continues at coordinate 6,388 of MENB01000085.1, read as the reverse complement.
GAGCATGCTCACCCCGAGCAGCTGCCAAAAGAGGCTTCTCACAGCAGCTTGTAGCCGACGCCGCGTACCGTGGCGATGAAGCGAGGATGCATCGGGTCGTCGCCCAGCTTCTCGCGCAGCTTGCCGACGTGGACGTCGATCGCCCGGTCCACGACGGCCGCCTCGTGGTGGGCGTAGATCCGGTTGAGCAGCGCGTCCCTCGTGTACACGCGCTCGGGACCTTCGAGGAGGGCCTGCAGCAGCCGGAACTCGACCTTCGTCAGGTGGACCACGGCGCCCCCGACCGTGACCTGGTGGCGGTCACGATCCAATACCAGGTCGCCCCGGCGCAGCACCCGCGCCGCTGGCCCGCGATCCACGCGGCGGAGGATCGTGCGGATGCGCGCCGCCACTTCCCGAGGACTGAACGGTTTCGTGACGTAGTCGTCCGCCCCGAGCGACAACCCGAGCAGCTTGTCCACCTCGTCCACGCGGGCGGTGAGCATGAGGATGGGCACCTCCGAGCTCGCGCGTAGGCGCCGGCAGACCTCCTTCCCGTCCATTCGGGGCAGCATGAGATCGAGGATCACGGCATGGGGTCTGGTGCGCTCGAAGGCCTCAAGACCGCTCACCCCGTCCCCTGCGGCGTGCACCCGGTAGCCATCCCGCTCCAGATACATGCGCAGCAGCTGGACGATCTTCGGGTCGTCCTCGATGACCAGAACCGTCTGGCCTGCCATCTCCTCCATGACCACCTACGCTAGGGGGTGCGCGTAAAGGTTCGATAAAGAGCGAGGGAACGGCAGCGCCGTTCCCTCATGGATCGCGATCGACAAAGGCCCCGTCAGGCGCGCTCACCCAGCCCCAGTCCTTCGATGTCTCTCTGGCGCTGTCTTGCCGCCTCCACCAGCCAGGGCGGGTCCTGGTACACGTAGTCCTTGCGCAGCGGATGGCCGATCCAGTCATCGGTCATCATGATGCGGCGGAGGTTGGGATGGCCGTCAAAGACGATCCCGAAGAGGTCGTAGGTCTCCCGCTCATGCCAGTTCGCGCCGTCCCACACCGAGGTCACGGACGGCACGGACGGGTGCTCGCGACTCACCCGCACCTTGAGGGCAAGCTCATCCTTCGTCTCGAACGAATACAGGTGGTACAGGACCTCGAGCTGCCCTGCCTCCGGTCGATCGATCGCGCTGACGAATGAGAGATAGCGCAGGCCGAATTCGGCGTCGGTGGCCAGGACGCCGCAGATCTCGAGGAGCCGCTCGCGCGGGACGACGACCCCCGGAGTCAGGAACGCCGGCGGGGCCTCATGGGCGGGACGCTTCGGGGCGGGTGGAGCCGGCGGTGCCGGTGGAGTCGGAGGCGATGGGGGCGCCTCGTGATGCTCCCCCTCCCCCGGCCGCGGGAACAGCTCCACCTCGGGGAATCTGGCCCGCAGCTTCTCGGCGATCTCCCAGCTCATCGGGTTCCCCCGACCTGCCTCCGGACCTTGACCACGCCGGTCGCGATCGGCTCCTTCGGCGCGGCGCGGTGCAGGTCGTCGAGATCATACAGCAGGTTCGCCCGGTTGTACGTGCTCGCCTCGTAGTGCGGGACGAAGACGATCGCCTCGGTCGGGCAGACCTCCACGCACAACCCGCAGTAGCAGCACTTGTCCATCTCGATGTCAAAGCGCGTGAGCACGCGATCCTTGCCCTTACCAGTGGCCTCGATGTGGATGCAGCGGTCGGGACAGACCCGCTCGCACTGGAAGCAGATGATGCACTTGTCGTTGTCCGTCTCCGGGTCGATCGGCAGCGCCAGCAGACCGTGCCAGCGGTTGCTGACGTTGATCTTCTCCAGCGGATAGATCACCGTGGCCTTGGGCTCGAACATCGTGCGCAGCGTGGACTTCAGCCCCACGACGAGGCCCACCGCCGCCTGCCACGCCTGTTCGACGAGCCCCTTCTTGCCGTCGGTTTCCGCGGGCTGCACGCTCATCGATCCACGTCCGACAGCACGATGTCGATGCTTCCAAGGATGGCGATGACGTCGGCCACCTTCCACCCCTTCATCATCTCGGTCAGGGCGTACAGGTTGCTGAAGGCTGGGGCGCGGATCTTCACCCGGTAGGGCTTGTCCGAGCCGTCGCCCACGAGATAGATCCCGAGGTCTCCGCGCGGGGACTCCGTGCGGGCGTACACTTCACCTTTCGGGACCTTGAGCGCCACCTGGACCTTGCTGCGGATCTCGCCGGCGGGCAGGTGCTCGAGGCACTGCCGGATGATCCGGACGCTCTGGCGCATCTCCTCCATGCGCACCTCGTACCGGGCGAAGCAGTCCCCGGCGGTGCGGACGGGGATGTCGAACGACACGCGGTCGTAGACCTCGTACGGATGCGCCTTGCGCACGTCGTAGCTCAATCCCGACGCGCGCGCGACGGGACCCGAGGCGCCCATCGCGATGGCGGTCGAAAGCGGCAGTACGCCGACGCCCTTCGTGCGCGCCTGGAAGATCGGGTTCCCGGTGATGAGGTCGTCATACTCGGGCAGGCGCGCCAGGAAGTAGTCGCAGAACTCCGCGACCCGGTCCGTCCAGCCCTCGGGCAGGTCCTCGTTCACCCCGCCGATGCGAAAGTACACGTGGTGCAGCCGGCCGCCGGTGCTGGCTTCGAAGAGGTCCATGATGCGCTCGCGCTCGCGCATCGCCCAGAGGAACGCGGTGAAGGCGCCGAGGTCGATGCCGAAGGTCCCCCACCAGATGAGGTGGCTGCTGATCCGCTGCAGCTCGAGCATGATGGTCCGGATGGACTTCGCGCGCTCGGGGACCTCGATCTTCGCGAGCCGCTCGACGGCGAGGACCCAGACTTCCTCGTTGGACATCGCGGTCAGGTAGTCCATACCGCGGTCGACGAGGGCGATGTTCTGCAGGTAGGTGCGCGCTTCCATCATCTTCTCAACGGAGGAGTGGAGGTAGCCGATGTCCGGCTGCGCGTCCACGATGTTCTCGCCGTCGAGGGTGACGATGAGGCGCAGCACCCCGTGCGTGCTCGGGTGCTGCGGCCCCATGTTGAGGATGAGCTCTTCGGTGCGCAGCGCCACCGGCTACGACCCGGCCTGCGCAGCAGCCGCGATGCGCCGGCGCAGGAACGGCTCCTTGCGGATCTTTTCCTGCAGCTTGAGGAACCCCTCGTACAGCGCTTCCGGTCGGGGCGGGCAGCCCGGCACGTAGACGTCGACCGGGATGACCTGGTCGATGCCCTTTAGGATGGAGTAGTTGTCGTAGTAGAACGGACCGCCGCACGTGGCGCAGGAGCCCATCGAGACCACGTACTTGGGTTCCGGCATCTGCTCCCAGAGCCGGCGTACGATCGGCGCGATCTTGATCGTGGCACGCCCCGCCACGATGATGCAGTCCGCCTGGCGGGGCGTGCCCCGCGGGATGATGCCGACGCGGTCGGCATCGAAGCGCGTCGCCATGAACTGCATCATCTCGATCGCGCAGCAGGCCAGCCCGAAGGTGAGGGGCCAGACCGACGCGGCGCGTCCCCAGTTCAGCACGTCCTCGACCTTGGTCAGGACGGCGCCCCCGCCGGGAAGCGCGTCGATGACCTCGAGCGCCCGGTCCAGGGGCATGACGGTGCTGCGGGGGATGGCCTTGGGATCAGTCGACACGGACGCCTCCTCGCGGCAACTCCATCAGTTGGTACGTCGGGGCCGTCGGGATGTCCTCCCCACGCTCATGATACTGGCCCATCCGAATGAACGTCAAACAGGCGTCGTATTATCCCCGGGCAGGCCCGCTCACCGGGACGAGCGATCGCACGGCCCGGGCGATGTGCGAGGCGCTGATCCCCGCCGACTCCAGCATCTCCTCGGGCGTGCCGGAGCCCGGCATCTCGCGGACCCCCAGGGTCATGACGTGCGGGAACGGCACCGTCCCCGCCAGCGCGGAGAGCACGGCCTCCCCGAGACCGCCCTCCGGCCAGTGGTCCTCGACCACGATGAGCCGGCCCGTCTCGCGTGCGGCCTCGAGGAGTGTCTGCCGGTCGATCGGCTTCACGGAGTAGGCGTCGATCACGCGGACCGCGATCCCCTCCCCCGCCAGCTGCCCGGCGGCCCGCAGGGCTTCGTGCACGGTGATCCCCGCGCCGATGACCGTGACCTGGTCACGGTCGGACCGGCGGACCACGGCGCTGCCGCCGATGAGGAATCGCCGGTCCGCGGGGTAGATCACGGGGGTCTTCTCGCGCGTCGTGCGCAGGTACACGATGCCGGTCCGGTCGGCCATGGCCGCGACGAGCTGAGCCGTCTGGTTCGCGTCACACGGGTACAGCACCGTACTGCCGCCCACCGCGCGCATCATCGCCAGATCCTCCAGCCCCATCTGCGAGGGGCCATCCGCTCCGATGGAGACACCGGCGTGCGACCCGCACAGGCGCAGGTTTGCCCGCGAGACGGCCGCCATGCGGATGAAGTCGTACGCACGGGTCAGAAACGCGGCGAAGGTGGACGCGAACGGCACGTAGCCGCGAACCTGCAGACCGACCGCGGTGGCGACCATCTGCTGCTCGGCGATGTACATCTCGAAGTAGCGGTCGGGGTACGTGTGGGCGAACTCCTCGGCGTAGGTAGAGTTGCTCACCTCCCCGTCCAGGACCACGACCTCCGGCCGGGCTGCCCCGAGTGCCCGGAGCGCGTCTCCGTACGCGCGACGGGTCGCCACCGAGTCTCCTACTCCATAGGAAGGAAGGGTGGGCCGTACCGCCCCCTCCCTGACCGGAAGCGCGAGGGGCTCGGGTATCCGCACCTTCACCACAATGGATCGCCGCCCCCCAAGGTCGGCGATCGCCTTCTCGGCGTCCTCCTTCGGCAGCGCCTTGCCATGCCAGCCGTCGCGGTTCTCGACCGTCGAGGCACCCTTGCCCTTCACCGTACGCGCCACGATCATCACCGGCGCATCAGCGGCGGCCGCGCGCGAGTACGCCTCGTCGATGGCCCGCAGGTCGTGGCCATCGATCTCGATCGTCTCCCATCCGAATGCCCGGGCGCGGGCGGCGTACGCGGCGGTGTTCCACTCCAGCATCGTCGGCCCGCGCTGTCCGAGGCGATTCACGTCCAGGATGCACGTCAGATTGGCGAGCTTGTAGAAGGCGGCGTGCTCCACAGCTTCCCACACCGATCCTTCGGCCATCTCGCTATCGCCCGACAGCACCCAGACCCGGTATGGCAGTTTGTCGAGGTAGCGGCCGGCCAGGGCCATGCCCACCCCGATGGCGAGGCCCTGGCCGAGCGACCCGGTGGCCACCTCCACCCACGGGAGCACCGGGGCCGGATGACCTTCGAGCGGGCTGCCGGACTTCCGCAACGACATCAACTGCTCGTCGCTGATCGCCTCCGCGGCCTTGAACATCGCGTAGAGCAGCGGGCTGGCATGGCCTTTGGAGAAAACGAGGTGATCGTTGTTGGGATGCTTCGGCTGGCCGAAATCGTAGCGGAGATGCCCGGCCAGCAGGACCGCCATCAGGTCGGCCGCGGACAACGAAGAGGTGGGATGTCCGGATCCCGCCTCGGTCGTGGCGCGGATGCTGTCGACCCGCAGCTGCGCCGCGAGCTCGCGCCAGTCGTCGTGGTACGCCATGGATCGCCTCCCGGAGGACCTCCTACAGGATTTCGATTGCCGTCCGGCCAAGCCTGCCCGGGCGTGATTTCCCCGCTCCGGCGGGGAAGGACATGAACTGAGGAGACATCGTCATGGGATATGTCGCGGAGCTGCGGGCACTCGTGGGGAGGCGGCCCCTCATCCTCGTGGGGGCGGCCGTGATCGTCCAGGATGAAGCCGGCCGTCTGCTGCTCCAGCGCAGGACGGACACGGCGAAGTGGAGCCTGCCCGGTGGCGCGCTCGAACTCGGGGAAACCGTCGAGGATGCCGCCCGGCGCGAGGTGCGGGAAGAAACGGCCGTGGTCATCGGTCGCCTCCGCCTGCTGGGTGTCGCCTCCGGCGCGGACCTCGTCTCGCATCTGCCCAACGGCGACCAGGTCCACAACGTCAGCGTCGTTTTCACCGTCGAAGACTGGGAGGGATTGCCCACGCCAGACGGCAAGGAGACCCTCGAGGCCCGCTTCTTCCACGCCTCGGCCCTGCCGCACGACCTCAACCCGCCCGACCGCGCGATCCTGGCCCGCTTCGGGCAGGGCGGATAGGCGCTGCAGACTAGCCCATTCCGGTTGTCGAACAGAACTCGGTCCGGACCGAGTGGCGTTCGCCTACTCGTGTTCCGACGTGGCCTTCGAGGCGATCTTGCCCCGGCCGCCCAGCTCGTCCATCCCCTGCTCGAGGGCCACCCAGGAGAGCGTCGCGCATTTCACCCGTACGGGGAACTTGCGCACCCCCTGAAGGGCCATCAGGTCGCCGAGCTCGTCCTCAC
>MENB01000084.1:7241-8300 GCA_001768125.1 Armatimonadetes bacterium RBG_19FT_COMBO_69_19 | reverse complement strand
ACGCCGCTCAGCAAGCGCCTGCCGTTCCGCCGGGGCGTGCGGGCCGGCGGCGCGGTGCACACGGGTGGGGCGCCGCGCGCACGGCACGAGGCCGTGAACCTGCGAGCGCTGAACCAGTTCCCGGCCAACGCCGAGGTGAGTCCGCAGACGCTCCGCGATGCCGGGGTCATCCGCGGCAGGGGGCCGGTGAAGATCCTCGGCATGGGCACGATCGACCGCGCCCTGGTCGTGAAGGCCCAGGCGTTCAGCAAGAGCGCCGCCGAGGCCATCACGAAGGCCGGAGGCCGCACCGAGGTGGTGAAGTAATGTCGATGCTCGGCGGCCTGATCAACGCCTTCCACGCCGGGGACCTGCGCAAGCGCGTCCTCTTCACGGCGCTCATGCTGGCCCTGTTCCGTCTCGGGGCGCATCTCCCCGTGCCGGGCGTGGACGTCGCGGCGATCGAGCGCCTGTTCCGCCAGCAGGGCACGGTGTTCAACTTCCTCGACTTGTTCGTCGGCGGCGCGTTCAGCCGGTTCGCGATCTTCGCCCTCGGCGTCTTCCCCTACATCACGGCATCCATCATCATGAGCCTGCTCCAGGTCGTCTTCCCGACCCTCAAAGAGCTCGCCCAGGAAGAGGGGGAGGCCGGGCGCCGCAAGATCGCGATGTACACGCGCTACCTCACCGTCGTCCTGGCGCTCCTGCAGGGCGTCGCCCAGGTCACCCTCATCCGCAACCTCGGCGCGCTGCCGGACACGCGCCCCCTGACGATGGGGATGATCGTGATCACGCTCACCGCCGGCACGATGCTGCTGACGTGGATGGGCGAGATCATGACCGAGCACGGCGTGGGCAACGGTGTGTCGCTCATCATCTTCGGCGGCATCGTCGCCCGCCTGCCCGACCAAACCGCGCGCACCCTGGCCCTGGTCGGCGTCGGCGAGGTGAAGTGGTACCAGTTCACGCTGGACGTCCTGGTCGTGCTGGCCAGCGTCGTGGCCGTCGTCGCCGTGACCCAGGCCGTGCGGAAGATCCCGGTGCAGTACGCGAAGCGTGTCGTCGGCCGCCGCGTCTACG
>MENB01000084.1:4830-7231 GCA_001768125.1 Armatimonadetes bacterium RBG_19FT_COMBO_69_19 | reverse complement strand
CACGCATCTGCCACTGCGGCTGATCCAGGCCGGCGTCATCCCGATCATCTTTGCGATCTCGGTGCTGCAGTTCCCGCAGACGATCGCGCAATTCGTGCGCTACGAGCCGGTCCGCCGGATCGGCGAGGCGATCCTGCCCGGCCGGCCGCTCGGCGACGCGCTGTACTTCGTGCTGATCATCCTGTTCACGTACTTCTACACCGCGGTGTCGTTCGATCCGAACGACGTCTCGGAGAACATCAAGAAATACGGTGGCTTCATCCCGGGCATCCGCCCGGGCCGGCCGACCACAGAGTACCTCGCCCGGGTGGTGGACCGGCTGACGCTGGTGGGTGCCCTGACCCTGGGAGTCATCGCGGTGCTCCCGATCTACCTCGCCCGAGGCACGGGCGTGCTGACGTTCTACCTGGCCGGCACGTCGCTGCTGATCGTGGTCGGCGTGGCCCTGGAGACGATGAAGCAGATCGAGGCCTATGTCCTGATGCGGCACTACGAAGGGTTCATGCGGTGAACCTGATCTTCCTCGGCGCCCCGGGCGCGGGCAAGGGCACGCAGGCGCGCCTGCTGCAGGAGCGCGAGGGGATCCCGCAGGTCTCCACGGGGGACATGCTACGCGCGGCGATGGTTGAGGGCAGCCCCGTGGGCAAGCGGGCCAAGGAATACGTCGAGCAGGGCGCGCTCGTCCCCGACGACGTGATGATCGCGCTGATCGAGGAGCGTCTGGTGCGGCCGGACGCCCGGCGGGGGTTCGTGCTCGATGGCTTTCCGCGCACGCTGCCGCAGGCCGAGGCGTTGGACCGCATGCTGGAGCGGGCCGGGCGGGTCCTGGACGCCGTCCTGTACTTTGACATCAGTGACGAGACGATCCTCCGGCGCCTCACCGGCCGGTGGGTGTGCCGGAAGGCCGGCCACATCTACCACCTGGAGTACAACCCGCCGAAGGCGCCGGGACAGTGCGACGCGGACGGCAGCGAGCTGTACCAGCGCGTGGATGACCGACCGGAGACGGTCCGCCACCGCCTCGACGTCTACCATCGCGAGACGCAGCCCGTGGTGGAGTTCTACCGCCGGCGCGGCGTCTTCGCCACGATCGACGCGGAGGGCGACATCGAGGACGTGTCCCGCAAAGTGCTCGGGACGATCCGGGCGCGGATGGAACTGCGGGCGTAGATGCGGACGGCGATGATCATCGTGAAAACGGTAGATGAGCTCGAACGGATGCGCCGGTCGGGGATACTGGCCGCCGAGGCGCTGCGCGAGGTGGCGCGGGCCGTGCGGCCGGGCGTGACCGGCGCGGCCCTGGACCGTATCGCGGAAACGTTCATCCGGGATCACGGCGGCACGCCTTCGTTCAAAGGGTACCGCGGCTTCCCGGCCAGCGTCTGCATCTCGGTGAACGACGAGGTCGTCCACGGCATCCCCGACGGCCGTCCCCTGCGCGACGGGGAGATCGTGTCGATCGACCTCGGAGCAGTCGTTGAGGGGTTTCATGGCGACACGGCGGTGACCGTGCCCGTGGGTGAGGTCGGCAAGGAGCTGCGGCGTCTGCTCACCGTGGCCCGCGAGGCCCTCTACAAAGGCATCGAGGCCGTCCGGCCGGGACAGGCGCTCGGCGACGTGGGCGGGGCGGTGCAGCGGCACGCAGAGCGCGCCGGATTCTCCGTGGTGCGGGACTTCGCCGGGCACGGAATCGGACGGCACCTGCACGAGGAGCCCCAGGTGCCCAACTTCGGCGAGCCCGGGACGGGGACGGTGCTGCGCCCGGGGATGACGCTGGCCATCGAGCCGATGGTGAACCTCGGGGGGTCCGAGGTGGTCATGGACGGGGACGGCTGGACGGTGCGGACCCGGGATGGGCGGCCCTCCGCGCACTTCGAGCACACCGTCGCGGTGAGCGAGGACGGCAGCGACGTCCTGACCGCCATCCCCGGCGGCGCGGTCTAGCAGGGGGCGCTCGAGCGGGGGCGCTCCGGCAGCGTGGACGGCGCCGCCTCAGGCGAGTATAATGAGGTTTCGTGCTGCGAACCGAACAGGGCGCAGCGGGAGGTTTGATGCCGAAGAAAGACGCGATCGAGGTCGAGGGGCAGGTTGTTGAGGTGATGCCCAACGCGATGTTCCGCGTGGAGCTCTCGAGCGGCCACAAGGTCCTGGCGCACATCTCGGGCAAGATGCGGATCAACTTCATCCGCATCCTGCCCGGCGACCGGGTGAAGGTGGAGCTCTCGCCCTACGACCCGACGCGCGGCCGGATCACGTACCGGTACCGGTAGACGAGAGGAACAGGCGATGAAGGTTCGGGCGTCCGTGCGGAAGATGTGCGAAAAGTGCAAGGTCATCAAGCGGGGGCGGCGGGTGTACATCATCTGCGACAACCCCAAGCACAAGCAGAAGCAGGGTTAGG
>MENB01000084.1:0-4708 GCA_001768125.1 Armatimonadetes bacterium RBG_19FT_COMBO_69_19 | reverse complement strand
CGTCAAGCCGGACACCCGGGTGCGCAACCTCACCGAAGAGGAAGTGACCCGGCTCCGCGACTACATCGACCGCAACTTCAAGGTCGAAGGAGACCTGCGCCGCGACATCGCCATGGACATCCGCCGGCTGCAGGAGATCGGCAGCTTCCGCGGCCAGCGCCACCGCAAGAGCCTGCCCGTGCGGGGCCAGCGCACCCGCACGAACGCCCGCACCCGGAAGGGCAAGAAGAAGACGGTCAGCTCCGGGCGGCGCAGGGTCGAGAAGAAGTAAAACCACGACGAGGAGCCATCATGGTCAAGAAGGCGCGAGGACGGAAGCGAGAACGCAAGAACGTGCCGGTGGGCATCGCCCACATCCAGTCCACGTTCAACAACACCATCGTCACGATCAGCGACACCCATGGGAACGTGCTGGCCTGGTCCAGCGCCGGCCAGACCGGCTTCAAGGGCTCGCGCAAGGGCACGCCGTTCGCGGCGGGTCTCGCCGCCGAAGCGGCCGCGCGGAAGGCCATGGAGCAAGGCGTGAGACAGGTCGAGGTGTTCGTGAAGGGTCCCGGGTCCGGCCGTGAGGCCGCGATCCGCGCCCTGCAGACCGCGGGCCTGGAGGTCAACCTGATCCGCGACGTGACCCCGATTCCGCACAACGGCTGCCGGCCGCCCAAGCGCCGGCGCGTGTAGCCAGGAGGATTGGATGGGACGCTATACCGACGCTGTCTGTAGACTGTGCCGCCGCGAGGGGATGAAGCTCTACCTCAAGGGCGAGAAGTGCTACACGGAGAAGTGCCCGGTCCACAAGCGGCCGGTGCCGCCGGGGATGCACGGCCAGGGCCGGCGCAAGCTGAGCGAGTTCGGCGTGCGATTGCGCGAGAAGCAGAAGCTGCGCCGGATCTACGGCATCTACGAGACGCAGTTCAAGACTTACTTCCAGCGGGCGGCCCGCGCCAAGGGCGTCACCGGCGTGCGGTTGCTGCAGTTGCTGGAGACCCGCCTGGACAACGTCTGCTACCGGCTCGGCTACGCGACCTCCCGGAAGGAGGCGCGGCAGATGGTGCTGCACGGCCACGTCGCCGTGCACGGCCGCAAGGTGACCGTCCCGTCCTACCAGGTAAAGCCGGGGGACGTGATCACGCCGACGGTGCGCGGCAAGGACCACCCGCGGGTGAAGGAGCTGGCCGCCACGGGGCTGCGGAACCTGCCCAGTTGGCTGCAGTTCACCCCGGACCGGCTGGAAGGCCGCGTGCTGGCCCTGCCGGCGCGGGAAGAGATCGACGTGCCGGTCCAGGAGCAGCTGATCGTCGAGTACTACTCGCGGTAGGGAGTGTGAGGAGGCAGCAATGAGCATCGCCACGGTGTGGGAAGCACCGAAGACCAAGATCGAATACGCGGAGCTGTCCGAAACGTACGGGAAGTTCATCGTCGAGCCGCTCGAGCGCGGCTTCGGCGTCACGCTCGGCAACGCCCTGCGCCGCACGCTGCTGTCGGCCATCCCCGGCGCGGCCGTGACGTCGGTGAAGATCGAGAACGTGCTGCATGAGTTCTCCACCATCCCCGGGGTGGTCGAGGACGTCACGCAGGTCATCCTCAACCTGAAGGAGCTGACCCTGCGCCTGCACACCGACAAGCCGAAGCTGCTGCGCCTCGAGGCCAAGGGCAAGAAAACCGTGACCGCGGCGGACATCATCGAGGACGCCGAAGTCGACGTGCTCAACCCCGACCTGCAGATCGCCACCCTCGACAAGAAGGACGCGAAGCTCGCCATGGAGCTCGTCGTGGAGCGCGGCAAGGGCTACGTCCCGGCGGAGAAGCACCGTAAGAGCGAGCACGTCATCGGGGTCATCCCCGTGGACTCCATCTTCTCGCCGATCCAGAAGGTGAACTACGTCGTGGAGGACACGCGCGGCGGGACGGTCGAGATGGACCGGCTCGTCCTTGAGGTCTGGACCGACGGCTCGATCCGGCCCGAGGAGGCCGTGCAGGATGCGGCCAAGACGCTGATCGAGTCGTTCAAGCTCTTCGCCGGGATGGGCGAGGAGTCGGAGGCCTTCGCGGGGCTCGAGCCCGGCGCGGACGCGCAGATGGCCAAGCTCTACGCGATGCCGATCGAGGAGCTCGACCTGTCTGTACGGCCGTACAACTGCCTGAAGCGGGCCGGGATCAATACCGTGGGCGATCTCATGCAGCGCACTGAAGAGGAGATCGTCAGCGTGAAGAACTTCGGGCGGAAGTCGCTCGATGAGGTGCGCGAGAAGCTGACGGCGCTCGGCCTGTCGCTGAAGCGCCGCGAGTAGTCATCGCGCGGGCTTTGCGCCCGCGCAATCTCTCTCATCCTGATGACGAAGGGGCCGTCATGCTGGGAAGTGTCACGCGGAAACTGAACCGGGACAGCGGGGAGCGCAAGGCGCTCTTCCGGGATCTCGTGAGCGCCGTGATCACGCACGGGCGCATCGAGACCACGGTCGCCAAGGCCAAGGAGACGAAGAAGATCACCGACAGTCTGGTCGACCTGGCCCTGCGCGGCGACGTGCACGCCCGCCGGCAGGCGAGGCGCCTGCTGACCGATCCGGCCGTCGTGAAGCGCCTGTTCACGGAGGTCGCGCCGAAGTTCCAGCGCGGCCGCGGCGGCTACACGCGGGTGATCCGGACCCGCACCCGCCGGGGCGACGCCTCGGACATGGCGATCGTCGAGCTGGTGTCGTAAGCATCACCGCGACAGGGCGCACGCCGCCACAAGGAGTATAGGCCAGAGAGGTTCTCTCTGGCCTTTTTCCATGTCCCGATGCCGCCGCTGATCGAGATCCGCAACCTCCGGCACGTCTACAACGCCGGCACCCCGGCGGCGGTGGTGGCCGTCGACGGCATCTCGCTGACCGTCGAGCGCGGGGAGTTTCTGGCCGTCGTCGGCGGCAACGGCTCCGGGAAGTCGACCCTCGCCAAGCACCTCAACGCGCTGCTGCTGCCCACCGAGGGCGAGGTGCACGTGGATGGGCTCGATACGCGCGACCGCGCCTCGGTGTGGGACATCCGCCAGCGCGTCGGGATGGTCTTCCAGAACCCCGATAACCAGCTCGTCGCCACCGTGGTGGAAGAAGACATCGCCTTCGGCCCCGAGAACCTGGGCGTGCCGCGGGGCGAAATCGTGGCGCGCGTCCAGGAAGCCCTCGCCGCCGTGGACATGCTGGAGTACCGGCGCCACGCCCCGCACCTGCTGAGCGGGGGACAGAAGCAGCGCGTAGCCATCGCCGGCATCCTCGCCATGCGGCCGCAGTGCCTCGTGCTCGACGAGGCGACGACGATGCTCGATCCCCTGGGACGGCGCGAGGTCCTGGAGACCGTCCGGCGTCTCAACGCCGGCGGGGTGACCGTCATCCACATCACACATACCATGGATGAGGCCGTGCTCGCCCATCGCATCATCGCCTTGCAGGCGGGCCGGATCGGACTGGAAGGCCCGCCGGCGCAGGTCTTCGACCGCGCCGGCGACCTTGAGGCGATGGGCCTCACGCTCCCGCTCATCCCGGCCCTCGCCCGCACCTTGCGGGCAGATGGCCTGCCGCTTCGGGAGGGCATCTTGTTCGCCGAGCAGTTCGTGGACGCCGTGGCCGCGCTCGCCGCCGATACCGCCTGGAAGAGCCGCAATGGCGTTCATTGAGTGCGAGACGCTCACCCACATCTACCTGAAGGGCACGCCGATGGAGACGGTCGCCGTGCGCGACGTCACGCTCCGCATCGACCAGGGCGAGTTCGTGGCCATCATCGGGCCCACCGGGTCTGGCAAGTCCACGCTCGTGCAGCATTTCAACGCGTTGCTCCGGCCGACGTCGGGAACGGTGCGGGTCGGCGGGGTAGATCTCTCCGATCCTAAGGCGGACCGCAAGGCGGTGCGCCGGCAGGTAGGGCTGCTCTTCCAGTATCCCGAGCATCAGCTGTTCGGAGAGACGGTCTTCGAGGACGTCTCGTTCGGCCCGAGGAATCTCGGGCTGCCGCCGGATGAGGTGAAGACGCGCGTCGAGGAGGCGCTGCGCTCGGTCGGCCTGGACCCCGCGGAGTTCGGCCCGCGCTCACCCTTCTCGCTGTCGGGCGGGGAGATGCGCCGCGTCGCCGCGGCCGGCGTGCTGGCGATGTCCCCGACGGTGCTCGTGCTCGACGAGCCCGCCGCTGGTCTCGATCCCCGGGGCAAGACCGAGATGCTGGGTCACTTCCGCGCGCTGCACGCGCAGCGGGGCATCACCGTCGTGCTGATCACGCACAGCATGGATGAAGCCGCCGCCCTCGCCAAGCGCGTCGTGGTGCTCGACCGGGGGCGGGTCGTGATGGACGGCCCCGCGCGCGAGGTGTTCACGCGCGCGGACGAGCTGACCGCCATAGGTCTCGGGGTGCCCGCTGTGACGGACCTCGTCCGCCGGCTGCGCGCCCGGGGGCTGCCGGTTCGCGAGAACGTGCTGACGGTGGACGAGGCGCGCGAGGCGATCCGCGAGGCGCTCGGATGGAGCTGACCCGCTACGTCACCATCGGGCAGTACATCCCGCGCGACTCCGCGGTGCATCGCCTCGATCCGCGGACGAAGATCGCGGCGGTGACGATGCTCATGGTGGCCATCTTCATCGTGCGCGACTTCGCCGGCTACGCGCTGCTCACGGCCTTCCTGCTCGGCGTCATCGTGGCCTCGCAGATCCCGATCGGCTATGTGCTGCGCGGCCTGCGGCCCATC
>MENB01000083.1:2660-5337 GCA_001768125.1 Armatimonadetes bacterium RBG_19FT_COMBO_69_19 | reverse complement strand
ACCGGCTACGGCAATCCGCTGAACGTGCGGCGCACCGTCCGGGAGCTGGAGCGGGCCGGCGCCGCGGCGATCATCATCGAAGATCAGGTGTTTCCAAAGCGCTGCGGGCACTTCGACGGGAAAGATGTCATCCCGCTCGCGGAGATGGTCGGGAAGGTGCAGGCCGCCGTGGACGCCCGGCGCGATCCCGACACCGTGATCATCGCCCGCACGGACGCGCGGGCCGTCTTCGGCATCGAGGACGCCATTGAGCGCGCCCGGGCCTTCGTCCAGGCCGGAGCCGAGGTGACGTTCGTCGAGGCGCCCACGGACAGCGATGAGCTGGCGGCCATTCCGCGGAGTATCGCCGTGCCGCAGATGGCCAACATGGTCGAGGGGGGCCGGACCCCCGTGCTTGCCGTGGGCGAGCTCGAGCGCCTGGGGTTCAAGCTCGTCGTGTTTGCCAATGCCGCGCTGCGCGCATCGGTGAAGGCCATGCAGGACGTGCTGGAGGCCCTCCGGCGGGACGGGACGACGGACAAGGTCCTCGATCGGATGGTCGGCTGGGACGAGCGCCAGCGGTTGGTGCAGCTGCCGGCGTTCTCGGCGCTCGAGGCGCGCTATGCACCGGTCCCGACACGGCCGGTGAAGTGAGGGAACCGATGGGACTCACCGCGGTGCAGAAGATCCTCGCAGCGCATACGGAGCGGAGCAGACCGGTGCCCGGCGAGCTGGTGTGGGCCCGGGTCGACTGGGCGTGCATCGACGACGTGCAGTGGCCGATCTTCAAGCGCGCCTTCGCCGATCTCGGAGGGACGATCTTCGACCGGAGCCGCGTCATCGCCATCGCCGACCACTACCTTCCCCCCTCCACAGTGGATCAGGCGGAGACGGTGAACGAACTGCGCGCCTTCGCGCGTGAGCAGGCCATTCCGCACGCGTTCTTCGTGGAGGGCGTCAAGCATCAGGTGTTCATCGAGGAGGGGTTGCTGCAGCCCGGCCAGCTGCTGGTGGCTACTGACTCCCACACGCCGACCGCGGGAGCGGCAGGCGCAATCGGGATCGCGGTCGGGCCGACCGAAGTCGCCGCGGCGTTCGTGAACGGTACGGTATGGCTGCGGGTGCCGCAGACGATTCGGATTGTGCTTCCGGGGACCCTGCCGCCCATGGTGTTCGCCAAGGACATCGCGCTGCACATCCTGGGACGAGAAGGGACACGGTTCGGGAACTACCGAGTTCTTGATTTCGAGGGGACTGCCCTGGAGTCCATCGGGCTGGCGGGGCGGATGACTCTCGCCAACATGGGCACGGAGATGGGCGCGAAGGCCACGATGGTCGCGCCTGAAACAGGGATGGTGTCCGATCCGGACGCGGCATTCGAGCGGGAGATCGTGGTCGACGTCGGCCAGCTCACCCCCCTGGTTGCCGCGCCCCATCGGCCCTCGAACGTCGACGACGTTCACCGCTTTGCGGACGTGCGCGTCGACCAGGCGTTCATCGGCTCGTGTGCCAACGCCACCTACGATGACCTGGATGTCGCCGCGCGCGTCCTGCGGGGCCGGCGCATTGCCCCGACCGTGCAGATGATTGTCACGCCGGCCTCGATGGCCGCGTACCGCCGGGCGTTGCACGACGGCGTCATCGACACCCTGCTCGCCGCGGGGGCGCTCGTCACGGGGCCAGGCTGCGGCGCCTGTGCCGGGTTGCACATGGGTGTGCTGGGCCCGGGCGAGGTCCGCATCTCCTCCCAGAACCGCAACTTCATCGGCCGCGGCGGACACCGCGACGCGGCCATCTACCTCGCCTCCCCGGCGACCGTCGCGGCGTCGGCCTTGACCGGGCGGATCACCGATCCCCGGGAGGTCGGATTCGCATGATGGCCCAGGGGGGGATCATCGAGGGGCGCTGCTGGGTGTTCGACGATGATGTTGACACCGACATCATCATTCCCGCGCGTTACGTGGCGCTGCGCGATCCCAAGGCGATGGCCGCGCACGCGATGGAACCCGTGGCCCCGCAGTTCGGGACGGAGTGCCGGCCCGGGGACCTCGTGGTCGCTGGCCAATCGTTCGGGGCGGGGTCCTCGCGCGAGGTAGCCGCGCTTGTCTTCGAGACGCTCGGTGTGGCCGCGATCGTGGCCGAGTCGTTCGCGCGCATCTTCTTTCGCAACGCGATCAACAATGGGCTGTACGCTGTGGAAGCGCCCGGGGTGCGGCGCATCGTCAGCCAGGGGCAGGCGCTGCGGATCGATCTTCCCGGGGGAGTGGTGCGGAACCCCGCCACCGGCGCGGAGGTGAGGATCGTCCCCTGGCAGCCGGAGATCCTCGCCCTGGTCGAAGCCGGCGGGCTCGTGCCGTTCCTGCGCCGCCGTGCGGCGGCCGGGGCGTAGCAGGGGGGATCGGGGCATGCGCCATGCGATTCCGGTCACCATCATGCGCGGGGGGACGAGCAAGGGCGTGTTCATCCGGCGCGCCGATTTCCCGGAGTGGGACGATCCGGCCCGGCGCGACGCGACGATCCTGGCTTTGATGGGCAGCCCTGACCCGATGCAGATCGACGGCCTGGGCGGCACCCACTCGAGCACGAGCAAGGTGATGGTCGTCGGCCCCTCGGCCCGCGCGGGGGTCGACCTCGAGTACACCTTTGCGCAGGTCGGCGTGGACAAGCCCGTCGTGGACTGGCGCGGGAACTGCGGCAA
>MENB01000083.1:1270-2636 GCA_001768125.1 Armatimonadetes bacterium RBG_19FT_COMBO_69_19 | reverse complement strand
GGCGCCGACCTCCCGCGTGGTCATGTACAACACCAACACCGGCAAGACGATTGTCGCCGAAGTGCCGTTCGACGGCACCTCGGTGGTGGAAGAGGGGGAGGCGCGGATCGACGGCGTGCCGGGCACCGCGGCCCCCATCATCACCCACTTCCTCGATCCCGCGGGGGCGGTGACCGGCCGGTTGCTCCCCACGGGCCGGACGCGAGACACACTCTCCTTGCCGGGAGGAACGGTAGAGATCAGCATTGTGGATGTCACCAACCCGGTGGTCTTCGTTCGTGCGCGCGACGTGGGCCTCGCGGGGACGGAGCTGCCGGCCGCCGCCAACGCGGATCCGGCGCTGCTGGCGCGCCTGGAGGAGATCCGGGCTCGGGCGGGCATCCTGGCCGGGATCCACGAGACCATGGAGAGCGCAGGCCGCAGCAACATGCCCGTGATTGCGATCGTCGCTCCGCCCATGGACTACCGCACCGTGAGCGGTGCCGCGGTCGCGGCAGCGCAGATCGATCTCACCGCCCGCATCGTCTCGATGCGCCGGATTCACCATGCCTACGCGGGAACCGGTGCGATGTGCACCGCCGCTGCCGTGCGGCTCGCCGGCACGATCCCTCACGAAGCGGCCGCGGGCCGCCCACGGGAGGGATGGGTGACGATTGGCCATCCGAAGGGGACGGTGTCCGTGGACGCTGAGGTGGTCTCGATCGCCGGAAGTGTCGAGGAGGTGCGACGAGTGAGCCTGATGCGGACGGCGCGGTGCCTGGTCCGGGGCGAGGCGTACGTCGCCGTCGCTCCGGCACGGGTGTGATCCTGGTGCATCACTGCCCGCGGCGGCGCGAGACAGCGCGGCGGCGGAGCGCACGGAGGAGGGGGAGATGGAAGCCGATCTGGTGATTCGCAACGGCACGATCGTCCCGGGTGACGGGACCATGGTCCAGGGGCTCGGCATCGCGGTCAAGGGCGATCGCATCGCCGCAATCTGCCTGCAGGATGAGCTGCCCCCGGCGCGTCGTGTGATCGACGCGAAGGGGAGGCATGTGGTTCCCGGTCTGATCGATCCTCATGTGCACACCCGGGCTCCGGGATACGAGTACAAGGAGGACTTCGAGACCTGCTCCGCGGCGGCGGCGGCGGGCGGCATCACGACGTTCCTGGCCATGTTCAATGTCAAGCCGCCGCTGATCAGCGAGGAGAACTTCCGATTATTCATCGACTACGCGCGGCAGCACTCCATGGTCAACTTCAATGCCCACGGGCTCGTCATCGAGACGAACCTGGATGAGATTCCGAAGATGGCGGCGGCCGGGATCTCCAGCATCAAGTTCCTCATCGGCTACAAGTTCGATATCAGCGGCCAGGGCGGCCGGCC
>MENB01000083.1:144-1238 GCA_001768125.1 Armatimonadetes bacterium RBG_19FT_COMBO_69_19 | reverse complement strand
GGAAGATGCTCGACGCGATGCGGCGCATCGCGGAGACGCGCGTGCCGCTCTCCTGCCATGCCGAGAACGAGGACATCATCCATCACCTGCAGGCGGTCCTTAAAGCCCAGGGACGGAACGACCCGCTCGCCCACCTCCTGGCCCGCCCCAACGTCGCCGAGGAGGAAGCGATCAGTCGCCTGATCATCTACACGCGGGTCTGCGGGAACAAGCTGCACATCCTGCACCTGCCGGGAAAGGAAGGTGTCCGGCTGGTCCGGGAGGCGCAGCAGGAAGGGTTGTCGGTGACGGCTGAGACCTGCCCGCAGTACTTGCTCATGACCCACGAGGAGCACCTCGCCAAGCTGGGGACGGTGGCAAAGATCAACCCGCCGATCCGCAGCCAGGCGGATCAGGATGCCTTGTGGGAGGGCATTCACCGGGGCGGCGTGGACGTCATCGGCACCGACCACTCTCCTCACACGGACGAGGAGAAGATGACCGACCGGCCGCAAGCCGACATCTGGAAGGCGATGGCCGGGTTCGTGGGCGTGGAGACGAGCATCCCGCTCATGCTCACCGAGGTCAACAAGGGCCGGCTGTCTCTAACGAAGCTGGTGGAGCTCTGCAGCACCAACGTGGCGCGGCTGTTCGGCCTCTACCCGGACCGGGGCATGCTGCGCGTCGGCGGTGCCGCCGACATCACGATCCTCGACCTCGCCAAGGAGGGCGTGATCGACCGGCGCAAGCTCCACAGCAAGACGACGGTCACGCCGTTTGACGGTTGGCGCGTCAAGGGTCTGCCCACGCACACCATTGTGAACGGCACGGTCGTGTACGAAGATGGGAAGGTCCTGGGCAAGCCCGGCGACGGCCGATTCGTGTCCGCGCACTTTGCCAACTGAGGAGAACCAGGATGAGCGCAGCGAGCTCAGGGAGGGCACAGGGCGAGGCGACCGGCGCGCGCCAGGCCGCGTCGATCCGGGCGAACCTGGCCCGGCTCGGCGAGGTGGTCCGCCGGCGGCAGTGGGCGTGGACCGAGACGCTGGACCGCGCCCTGCAGGGACAGACTCGACTGGCCGGAGCATTGCGGGCCGAGATTTTCGGTATGGCTG
>MENB01000083.1:0-122 GCA_001768125.1 Armatimonadetes bacterium RBG_19FT_COMBO_69_19 | reverse complement strand
GGAGCTGTTGGCCTTTAACCTGTTCGGGGAGTGGGCCGAGCCGGAGGGATGCACCGTGGCGCTGGCAATGCCCGACGCCACGCACAGCGGGGATCTCGTCTTCTTCAAGAACAGCGACAAGA
>MENB01000082.1:4191-5109 GCA_001768125.1 Armatimonadetes bacterium RBG_19FT_COMBO_69_19 | reverse complement strand
GCTGCCGCTGCGTCAGCGTGAGGATGCGCAGCAGCCGGAGGACGCGTGGGTCCTGGACCAGATCGTCCTCTGGTACCGGACCCGCCGCGATTAGGCTCCGATCAGGTGACGGGCGATGAAGGCGACGTTGGCCGGGCGCTCGGCCAGCCGGCGCATGAAGTAGGGATACCAGTGCGTGCCGAACGGCACGTAGACGCGCACCCGGTAGCCGTCCGCAACCAGGCGCTCCTGTAGGTCTCGCCGGATCCCATAGAGGAACTGAAACTCGAAGCGGTCCTGGGCGACACCCCGGGAGGTGGCGAAGTCACGGGCCCGCGTGATGAGGCGCTCATCGTGGGTGGCCAGCGCAGGGGCGTTGCCGTACAGGAGGAGCTGCTCTGCGAGGCGACCGTAGGCCGCGTCCACGTCCGCCTTGCGCGGGTAGGCGACCGTTGGGGGCTCCGCATACGCGCCCTTGCAGAGCCGGATGGGGACACCCAGCCGATTGTAGCGTTCGAGATCCTCCGGGGTCCGGAACAGGTAGGCTTGCAGGACGATACCGAGGTTTCGCGCGCCGGACGTCCAGACCCGATCGAACACGCGCAGGGTTGCCGGCAGTCGTCCGCTATCCTCCATGTCGACGCGCACGAACGTCCCCACTGAGGCAGCGGTGCGGCCGATGAGGCCCAGCAGTTCCGCGGCCAAGTCCTCGGAGAGATCGAGCCCCATCTGGGAGAGCTTCAGGGAGACATGCGAGCGGAGACCGCGGTGGAAGATCCCGTTGAGGACCTCCAGATATCCGCGGGCGGCGCGGCGGGCATCATCCTCGGACGCCGTGGCTTCCCCGAGGAGGTCGAGCGTGGCCTCGATGCCCTTAGCGCGCAGCCCGGCGGTAGCCGCCAGGCCCTCGTCCATCGTCTCTCCCGCGACAAAGCGGCG
>MENB01000082.1:3667-4066 GCA_001768125.1 Armatimonadetes bacterium RBG_19FT_COMBO_69_19 | reverse complement strand
GCGGCCGCGCCAGGCGCACGAAATCAGCGTACGCGATGGTCATCGTCTCGCGATGGCTCCCGGCGTTGAAGGTGATCTCGCGGTGTGCGCCCAGCGCCGGATCGACATAGACCTCGACACCGTAGAGATTCCCGAACGGGGGCATCGCGCCCGTCTCGCAGTCCCCGAAGACGTCGGCGAATTCGCGTTCCTCCGCCAGCCGCGCGCTGTCCGCGTGCAGTCCGGCGCGGAGGAGTTCCAGGTCCACGCGATAGGGTGCGGGGAGAACGAGCATGGCCAGGCGGCCGTCCACGACGGCCAGGACGACCTTGGCCACGTCGTATCCGCTGATGTGCTCGGCATTCGCGATGTCTTGCGCCGTGTAGGCGGGAGAGTGAGTGGTCACCCGGTAGGACACCT
>MENB01000082.1:3324-3657 GCA_001768125.1 Armatimonadetes bacterium RBG_19FT_COMBO_69_19 | reverse complement strand
CGATCGCGGCAGAGCATCGTCATCCCCCCTCTGTCGGCTTCACTTCAAAGATGGCAGGCTGGTAATGGGCCCACTATCGGGCAACCGCCCGATTCCCTGCCCTCCCGGTGGCGCTACCCGCCAGGTCTTCCTCTCCCGCTGGAGCCATGCCCAAGAGTGAGCAGCCCCAGCGAACGTAGTTTCGGCCCGCCCCTGCTGAGGAAAAATCGTGCCAAAAGATTCCAAGGAAGTTTGACTCGTGAAGTATCTCAGTGCCGGCGATCCCGGCAGATACGATGTGGGGAAGACAGATGCTCTAGATGCCGTTTGTCAATGACTCGCGTGGGTCAGGAT
>MENB01000082.1:2849-3233 GCA_001768125.1 Armatimonadetes bacterium RBG_19FT_COMBO_69_19 | reverse complement strand
CAGGGTCAACGAATTTCTCGTGATCGGCCGGCTCCCCACAGGGACTCACAGCGCCATCACCGACGTGCCGGGGGTCCTTGTCGGCCACGCATCGATCGACCAGGGCCGCGTGCATACCGGGGTGACCGCCGTGCTGCCGCACGGACGGGCTCTCTACCGAGACAAAGTCTCCGCCGCATCCGCCGTCCTCAATGGGTACGGTAAGTCCATCGGCCTGATGCAGATGGAGGAGCTGGGCTCGCTGGAGATCCCGATCCTCTTGACCAGCACGCTCAACGTGCCCCGGGTCGCTGATGCTCTGCTCTCGTACATGCTCGAGCAGGACCCGGTGATCGGTGACCGCGAGACGGTGAACCCCGTCGTGCTCGAGTGTTTCGACGGCTA
>MENB01000082.1:2231-2775 GCA_001768125.1 Armatimonadetes bacterium RBG_19FT_COMBO_69_19 | reverse complement strand
TGGGCGCCGGGGTGGGCATGCGATGCCAGGGGTTCAAGTCAGGCGTCGGTACGGCGTCGCGCGTCGTGGATCCGCCCGGCTACGTCCTGGGCGTCCTGGTCATCCCCAACTTCGGGTTCCCCGGAGATCTCCTCATCGCCGGAGTGCCGGTGGGGCGGGAACTCGACACCATCGGCCAGCCGTCTGAGCGGGGATCTTGCGCTTTCGTCGTTGCCACCGACGCACCGCTCTCGCCCACGGATCTTCGCCGCGTGGCCTGGCGATGTTTCCTTGGAATGGCGCGCACCGGGGCGATCAGCGGGCAGACGAGCGGAGACCTGGCCGTCGCGTTCTCCACGGATCCCGCGATGGTGCGGCTCGAGCGTACCGTGATCAACGGGTTGTTCCGGGCAGCGGTCGAGGCGTCAGAGGAGGCGATCCTCAACGCCCTCTTCGCCGCCCATACTCTGGAGGGGAGAGATGGGCACCTGATGCCCGCCCTTCCGCTGAACGAGGTGATCGCCATCCTCCGGCGGCATGGAGTCGCCGTGCGCGAACCCTAGCG
>MENB01000082.1:1699-2025 GCA_001768125.1 Armatimonadetes bacterium RBG_19FT_COMBO_69_19 | reverse complement strand
CGTCTGGCCTCTGTACCGCAGCGGGTCGGCGGCCGCGACCTACGTGGGGTCAGATCCCTTCACCAGACCAGGTCGACATCTGATCGTTGTGGAGGTGATCTCCGGAGGCTCCGTACGCGGACTCGCCCGTGGGATGGTCACCGTGGTCAAGGAGACCTTCGCCACGCGGCGGCTGCGTCTCGACCCATCGAAGGAAGCGCTCTTCGATCCGAAGCTGGTGGCGATCGAGCGGAGGAAAGTCGGCGCGGCCTTCAGCATGATCTCGCCGCGGAAACTCTGGGATGGCCCGTTCGCGGTCCCGACCGCCGCGCGCCGATCGTCTCCGT
>MENB01000082.1:789-1653 GCA_001768125.1 Armatimonadetes bacterium RBG_19FT_COMBO_69_19 | reverse complement strand
GGGCACGGACTTCGCCGCGCCGCTGGGGTCGCCCGTCCGGGCCGCGAATCACGGCGTCGTGCGTCTCGCCGAGGAGATCCCGCTCTCCGGCAACGCCGTCCTCATCGATCACGGGCTCGGTGTGTTCACGACGTACATGCACATGTCGTCGATCACCGTGCGGGCCGGCCAGCGGGTGCGAAAGGGAGATCTCGTCGGCACCGTCGGCAGCACCGGCGTCGCCACCGGCCCGCACCTCCACTGGGGTCTGCGGGTCAACGGCCTCTACGTGGATCCACTCCTCTGGGTCACCCGGGAGCCCTAGCGCGAGCAGCACTTCCGCCTCGTGCATCGTCTCCCCCGCGAGTACCGGGAAGGAGACCACATTCCTCCGCGGAATTTTCATCAGATCGCCGTAGCCTTTGCGCGGTCCGAAGAGGTGCACGCGTGACGGTCGCGTCCGTGCGGGTCCAGCTCGTCGACGGTGTCCCCGTGGCCACGGTGACCGGCGAGGTCGACATCGTCAACGCAGGTGAGATCGGGGGCCAGCTCTTTGCCGCCGCGCCGAATAGCGCGACGGGGCTGATCGTGGATCTCACCGGGGTCAGTTACCTGGACAGCCGGGGCGTGCATCTGCTGTTCGAGCTGGCCAACCGGCTGCGCATGCGCCACCAGGGGCTCCATCTCGTGGTCCCGCCGCGCGCCCTCATCCGGCGGGTGCTCCTGCTCACGCACGTGGACTCCGTGATCCCCCTGCACCAGGATGCGCATGAGGCCGTGCAGGCGTTGAAGGGGCAGGCCTGAGACGGTAAGGGGCTGATACTGGTGCGCTGGGTGTCCCCCCGCCGGTGGCGGCTGGCGACAAGCCTCACTTTGACCATCGTC
>MENB01000082.1:361-673 GCA_001768125.1 Armatimonadetes bacterium RBG_19FT_COMBO_69_19 | reverse complement strand
GGTCGGCCGTTTCCTCAGGAACATCGAGAGCACGACGCTCGCCGTCACGCAGTTTCTCGCCGTGGAGCCCTTCAATCAAGAGACCTACGACACGTACCTCGGGCGGGTCTACGCGGCCACGGGCGTGCTGCGAAGCCTGTTCGTCACCGACCTCGACGGCAAGGTCATCGCCTCGGCCTTCGGGGAAGGGATCGGGACCGATCTCTCCGCGCGTCCCTACGTCCGGACGCTGCAGGCCGGGGCGGCAAGCGTTTGGAGTGAAGGGCTTACCAACGGCCAGTCGAGCCTGATCACGGGCGCCTTCGGGCGGGC
>MENB01000082.1:0-211 GCA_001768125.1 Armatimonadetes bacterium RBG_19FT_COMBO_69_19 | reverse complement strand
AGTCGCACTAGCCCCGGCTGAACGCGACCTTTCGCGACAGCCGAACATCCAGCGTGCGCTGCGCGGCGAGGTGGTCAGGCTGTCCGGTCAGCGCGCTCCACTCGCGGACGCCGCGCGCTACGGTGCCCTGGTCCCCATCTCCCGGACGGGCTGGGTCCTGGCATTCTCCCGGGAACTCGCTCCGCTGGAGAACCGGCTGCGTGCACCGTTC
>MENB01000081.1:17276-17364 GCA_001768125.1 Armatimonadetes bacterium RBG_19FT_COMBO_69_19 | reverse complement strand
TTAGTACGAGCCATTGTACCACTCCGAAGACAAAGCCGGCCGATGCCGACACTTCTCGACTCGCGCAGGTTCCCGATGATACACGCTC
>MENB01000081.1:15133-17239 GCA_001768125.1 Armatimonadetes bacterium RBG_19FT_COMBO_69_19 | reverse complement strand
TGTTTGGCTCATGATCGCCCCCACGCTCGGCAAGATTGTCAACTTGATCCGTCCGGAGGCCATGTGATGCGCCACGTTTCGCCGGTCCTGGCCCGTATCGAAGCCTGTGGCATTGTCGCCATCATCAGATTGGATGGGCCATCTCCGCTGGCCGACGTGGCCGAGGCGCTGGCCGCGGGGGGCATCGAGGCTCTGGAATTCACCATCACCACGCCCGGAGCGCTCCGCGGGGTCGAGGAGAGCGCCGCACGACTGGGTGATCGCGCCCTCGTCGGCGTCGGAACAGTGCTCGACGAAGAGACGGCCAACGCGGCGATCGCGGCAGGCGCAGCCTTCGTGGTGACCCCGACCCTCACCCTTGACGTCATCCGCACCTGCCGGCGCCGGGGCGTGCCCGTCTTCCCCGGCGCCATGACGCCCACGGAGATCCTCGCCGCCTGGCAGGCCGGGGCCGATGTCGTCAAGGTCTTCCCGGCGTCCGCCCTCGGCGCGGACTACATCCGTCAGGTTCGGGCGCCCCTGCCGGAGGTGAAACTCATGCCAACCGGCGGGATTTCTGCCTCGAATGCGGCGGAGTACCTGCAGGCCGGAGCGGTTGCGGTCGGCGTGGGCGGGCGTCTCGTGGACAAGACCGCGGTCGCGGAACGGCGGTTCAATCTGCTGACGCAGCGGGCGCAGGAGCTCGTCCAGGTAGTGCGCGCGGCGCGCCGGGCAGCGTAGCGCGCACTCATCTTCCCCGCGGAACCGGGTGCGCGGGCGCCTCACCCCGCAGCACCGCAAGGACGTCTTCCGCGACCATCACGTCCACGCGCTCCATCGCCTCCTGCGTGGAATGGGCGATGTGCGGCGTCAGCAGCACCGTCTCGAATCCGAGCAGCGGGCTGTCCCACGGCGGCTCGTGCTCGAAGACGTCGACAGCGGCCCCGGCCAGCCGCTTGTGCGCCAGCGCCTCCGCCAGCGCGTGTTCGTCCACGATGCCGCCGCGGGCAACGTTGACCAGCACAGCATCGGGACGCATCCAGGCCATCTCCCGCGACCCGATCAGCCGCTGGGTCTGATCCATCAGCGGAACGTGAATGGAGACCGCATCGGACTGCCGCAGGACGCCTTCCAGCGTCTCATACCGGATGCCGTGCGCGTCGGCGAAGGCGGGATCCTGAGCAACGTCGCAGGCCAGAATGCGCATTCCCAGGGCCTGCCCCAGGATGGCGACCGCCCGGCCGATGCGTCCCAGGCCGATGATCCCCAGTGTCCGGCCCGCAGCCTCCCGGCCCACCATGGGTTCCCACACCCGGGCGCGCAGCCGCGCGTCGGCGCGAGCCAGCCCGCGCCACAGCGACAGGAGCATCGCCACCGTCATCTCGGCGACGGAACGGGTGTTGCCGTCCGGGGCGTATGTGACGCTGATGCCGAGTTCCTCCGCCGCGGCGAGATCGATGTTGTCCACGCCCACGCCGTGCTTGGCGACGACGCGCAGCCGTCTCGAGGACGTCAGCACGTTGCGGGTCACCTGGTCCGCGCCGACGATCAGGGCGTCGGCATCGCGGGCATACTCCCGCATCTGCTCCTCGGGCCACGGGCCGCCTGGACCGGCGAGGATGACGTCGCACCCAGCGTCCTCAAGCAGCCGGACTCCAGCGCGCGTGTGCCGCCCGAATGAGCGGGAGGTTGCGCGGACCACGAAGGGGCGGCTCACGAGACGTCCACCACGGCGTGCTTCAGCTCGAAGTACGCTTCCAGACCGCTTCGACCCAGCTCACGCCCGATGCCGCTCTGCTTCCACCCCCCGTACGGGGCGTAGACGCTGGCCACGGACGCAGTGTTGATGCCGACCGAGCCGGCCTCGAGGCCATCCACGAACGCCATCGCGGTCCGGAGATCCCGTGTGTACGCGTAGGCCACCAGGCCGTAGACGCTGTCGTTGGCCATCCTGATAGTGTCGTCCAGATCGGAGACCACCATGATGGGCGCGACGGGGCCGAACGTCTCCTCCCGCATCACCTTCATACGATGGTCAACGTCTACCAGCACCGCCGGCTCCAGAAAATACCCGCGCCCGCCGGGCACGCCGGCCGGCCGGCGCCCGCCGCACAGGAGCCGCGCGCC
>MENB01000081.1:14289-15119 GCA_001768125.1 Armatimonadetes bacterium RBG_19FT_COMBO_69_19 | reverse complement strand
CGTCGATGTGCTGCATCGTCTTCGTGAGGCCGTCCCGCGTCGCCATCGGCCCGAGGTCCACATCCGGGCATCGCCCATTGCCGATGCGCAGGGCCTTCGTCTGCCGGACAAAAGCCTCGATATACGGTTCGGCGATCGCCTGGTGCACGTAGATCCGGTTCACGCTGTTGCAGATCTGCCCCATGTTGCGGAAGGCGCGGCGCACACCGTCGCGGACGGCGCGGTCGAAATCCGCATCGTGCCAGACGATCATCGGGCACTGTCCGCCCAGCTCAAGCGAGACGCGCTTGATGGTGCCGGCGGCCTTGGCCATGATCCGGCGGCCGACCTCCGTCGAGCCGGTGAAGGAGATCTTGCGGACCCGGGGGTGCTCAATCAGCGCATCGCCGATATCGCGCCCGTATCCCGTGATGAGGTTGAGGGCGCCCCGCGGTAGCCCGGCCTCCAGCACCGCCTCGACCATCGCCTGAGCCGCCAGCGGGGTCTCGGTGGCCGGTTTGACCACGAGCGTGCACCCGGCGGCAAGCGCCGGAGCAATCTTCCAGGCCAGCAGCGAGACCGGGTAGTTCCATGGACCGATGGCGGCAACGACTCCAACCGGGTACTTGAAGACAAGACTCTTCGTCGATGTCGCATCGGTGGGCGCGATCTCACCAAGCACCGTGGTGGCTGCGCCCGCGTAGTAACCGAAGGTGCGCACCACCTCTCCAATCTCCTTCCGTGCTTCGTCCAGTGGCTTGCCCTGCTCGCTGGTGAGCAGCAGCGCAAGGTCCTCGGCTCGCGCTCTGACCCGCGCGGCCGCCCGGTGCAACACCGCCCCCCGCTCGGCC
>MENB01000081.1:11633-14264 GCA_001768125.1 Armatimonadetes bacterium RBG_19FT_COMBO_69_19 | reverse complement strand
ACGCGGCGTCTGCCGCCCTCACGGCGGCATCGACATCGTCCGGCATCCCCCGCGGGACCTCAGCGATAGGTTCCTCGGTGGCCGGATCGATCACGGGAATCCAGCCCTTTGACGAGGCACCGGTGCGCAGACCGTCAATCAGCATTGGGGTCTGTTCCATCCCGATCTCCTCTCTCACTCGCGAACGGGGACCGGCTCCCCACTCGCTCTTCCCTGCTCCTCGAGCAAATCGAAGCCCGGCAGCAGCAGGTCATGCAGTCGCGCGAAGGTCGCATACTGGCGCTGATACCGAACGACCTGTTCGGGATCCGGCTGGACCTCGGCCCCCGGCACCGTCAGGCGCTCTGCGGCCCCTGCCGCGTCGGCAAAGATGCCCACCCCAGTGCCGGCGAGGATGGCGGCCCCGACGATACCGCCTTCAAACTCCGCGAATGTGCGTACCGGCACACGGTACACATCAGCCTTGATGTTCGACCACACGGCGCTGCGCGCGCCTCCGCCGATGGTCCGCATCTCGTGGACCTGCAACCCGGAGGCCGTGATGACCTCAAGGGCCCGGCGCAGATCCAGCGTCACGCCTTCCATGATCGCTCTCGCCATCGCGCCTCGGCCGTGGCCCGGGGTCAGTCCGAAGAGCACGCCCCGCGCGTACGGGGGCCCGAGGGTGCGCTGGCCCTGCAGGTACGGGAAGAAGAACAGACCATCTGCGCCCGGCGGGACGGCCGCGGCCAGCCGGTCCAGAACGCCGTAGGTGTCGCCGGCCACCGCCCTGAACCAGTGCAGCGCGCCGCCACCGCTGTCGCAGATCCCGAACGCGATCCAGCCGGGAACCACGTGGTGGAGATTCATCACGCGCGGGTCGGCGATGGGCTGCGGCGCGAATACAGACAGGACCGAGGCGGTGCCGGTCGTGTCGCAGGCCCGCCCGGGCCGGGTGATGGCCGCTCCGAGCAGCAGGCAGAGCATGTCTCCGCCTCCCGTCACGACCGGCGTTCCCACGCGCAGACCGGTGCGTGCCGCAGCCTCCGCGGTCACCACACCGATCACCTCATGCGGCCCATGAATATCGGGCAGCACTCTGCGGTCGATGGACAGGGCATCGGCCAGCGTCGGCGACCATCTCCGGCGGACGGCATCCATGACGAAACTCCCCGACGCTTCGGAGTGGTCGGTCGCCGCGACCCCCGTGAGACGAAAGTTCAGGTAGTCCTTTGGCGGAAGATACTTCCAGGCGCGAGCGTGGCGCGACGACCGGTAACGCTGTTCCCACGCAATCTTGAATCCCATCCAGGCCGGCGTCGGCGGATTGGCGGCGAGGGCGCTCAGCGCCCCTCCATCCGCTCGTCTCGCCACGGCAGCGGCGAGTGGCGCCGCCCGCTTGTCGCACCAGAGCTGCACCGGACCGGCGAGCACGGATCCATCGGCGGCAACCGGCACGGGCCCGTGCATCTGCCCGCACACGCCGATGCCCGCGACGTCCTCGGCGCGGCGTGAGCGGTCAAGTACTTCGCGGATGGCGGCGGCCGTAGCGTCCCACCACTGCGTGGGATCCTGTTCCGCCCACCCCGGCTGGGGGGTGTGCATCGGGTAGTCGCGGCGCGCGCTGCGGACGATCCGCCCCCCCGTGGACACAAGGGCGGCGCGCACACTCTCCGTCCCCAGGTCGACGGCCAGCAGCACCGGCTTCATCGCGGCGGTCTGGGTGGGCACGCCACGGTCATCCAGTAATACTCCAGCGGTGCGGGGGAAGGGTTGCGCGTCGTGTGCCACGGCCCCGGAGGAATGTAGACGGCGTCGTCGGGCCCAACCTCAACGGTGTCGTCGCCCACGATCACCGTCCCGCGGCCGCGCACGATGACGTAGATCTCCTCTCGATCGCTGTGGGCGTGCCCCCGCGTTGAGCATCCAGGGTAGACCACCGTGTACCCGAGGGTGATCGCTCCGCCGCGGGTCTGCTCCGGTCTGAGGAGGAGCAAGGTGTCCCTGCGCACCCGATCCTCCGGCGTCCGCAGCAACGCCACCAGGGCGTGCGCCCCGCCTTCCGGCTGAACCTCGTTCAGGTGAACGACCTGCACCTTTTCGTTCACGGCCCTTGACCCTCCGTGGGCAGTCGCCGCTGCACGATCTCGACCTGAATCCTCGTGCGGTCCCCCCGATGCCGCGCCACAAAGTACTCCACGGCGACCCCCGCCGCGTCGTAGACCACGCTCTCGATGTGCTGCACCGGAGCTCCTTCGGGAATCCTCAGTCGTCTCGCGTCGTCGGGTGTGGCCGGCAGCGCTTCGAACGACCGGACGGCACGCACGGGCGTGATCCGGTAGTCCTCGCGCAGGACCTGATGAAGACCCCGGTGGACGAGATCGGACAGCCTGAGCCCCGGGACAAGATCCGCCGGCAGATACGATGTCACGAGGAGGACCGGCTCGTCGACATAGCGCAGCCGGTCGATGAGGCAGACGGCGTCTCCGGGTCGGAGCCGCAGCAGCCCCGCCACGCTTGGGGACGCCCGCGCGACTTCAAACCGCAGCACCTGGGTGTGTACCGACAGGCCGCGCTGCCGCATGTCATCGAAAAAACTGAGGCTGGCAGCGAGCCCTTCCTCGATCTTGGCGCGTGTCACAAAGGTGCCCT
>MENB01000081.1:1369-11612 GCA_001768125.1 Armatimonadetes bacterium RBG_19FT_COMBO_69_19 | reverse complement strand
CCGCCACAGCCTGGCGCACCGTCGTGCGGCTGACCTGGTACGTTTGACAGAGCTCATGCTCTGACGGGAGCCGGCAGTCGGGGGCGTACAGTCCCTTGACGATGCCATCCCGCAGCAGCTCGCGCAGCTGGTAGTGGACCGCAACTGGGAGGTCGCGATCGATGCGCGGCGCGGGCCCGCGCCACGGCGGCCGCATGGCACGCCGGGGGTGCGTCACCGGTCGATGCCCCGAACCGTCTGTTTGAGCGTGACCACGCTACACCGCGAGGAATCCGCCGTCCACAGCCAGGTAGCCACCGGTCATGTAGGACGACATGTCGCTGGCCAGAAACAGGATGCCCTGCGCAATCTCCTCCGGCCGGGCCGGCCGCTGCAGCAGTCCGTACCGGCGGATCTCGTCCGGATGGGCCTGCCCGGCCAGCCAGCGCTGCGTCATGGGTGTGTCGACCAGGCCCGGGCAGATGCAGTTCACGCGGATGCCGTCCGCGGCGTGGTCCACGGCCAGGGCACGGGTCATGTTCAGCACGGCGCCCTTGCTCGCATCGTACACGACGTTGCGGTGGGCTCCGACCACCGCCGCGACCGAGGCGACGTTGACGATGGTCCCCCCACCCTGTCGGCGCATCACGGGGACGGCGTGCTTCGTGCAGAGGAACGTGCCGCGGACGTTCGTGTCCATCATCAGATCGTACTGATCCTCCGTCGCCTCGACGACGTCACCCAGGATGTTCACGCCGGCGTTGTTCACCAGCACGTCCACACGGCCGAATCGCTCAACCGTCCGGGCCACCAGGCGCTCGGCATCGGCGGTGCGGCGGACGTCGGTGTGCACAAACTCCGCCTCGACCTCTCGCCGGCGCAGGGCGTCCACGACTGCCTGCCCCTGCACGTCGTCCACATCCGCGACCACCACACGCGCGCCTTCATCGGCAAGTAGCTCGGCGGTGGACCGCCCGATGCCGGACGCGCCTCCGGTGATGATGGCCACCTTGCCCTTGAGCCTCATGAGCCTCTCCTCCTCGACTGCAGTGTCCGGACACTTCCGCGGGCCAGAAATTCCCGGAGCGTCTGGCGTGTGGGCGTACCCTCCATGGGCCCACGCCGCGTGACCGCCAGGGCGCCTGCCGCGTTCGCCATGGTCAATGCCTGCTCCGTGTCCGCCCCCTCCAGCAACGCCACGAGCATCGCCGCCGCGAAACAGTCCCCGGCTCCGGTCGGATCGACCTCATCCACCAGCTCTCCAGGCACGTGCACCATGCCCGCGGGCGTGAACGCGGTTGCCCCCTGCGCTCCCCGCTTGAGCGCGACAATCGCCGGACCGCGCTCCAGCAGCATCCGGCAGCCGACCTCCGGGGACGAGGCGCCGGTCATCCAGCAGGCCTCCTGTCCGCTGGGAAACAGGATCGCCGCCCGCTCCACGAAGGGGGTGAAGGCGGCGCACGCGACCTCGATCGGGAGCAGTTCAGGACGGAAGTTGGGATCGAAGCTCAGGCGGCCACCGAGCGCACGTACACGGTCCACCAGGCGGAGACAGGCTGCCCGCACCCCCGCAGAAATCGCCAGCGTGGAGCCGGAGAGGTGCAGGTACGCGACACCCTGCAGGTAGCGGGCGTCGACCGCATCAGGGTCCAGAGCCTCCGCAGCGCTCCCGCGGAGGTGGAACAGGAACTGCCGGGAACCGTCCGCACGGTACGTGATGAACGCCATCGCCGTCGTCTGCGGGACGGCTCGCACGTACGTGAGATCCACGCCGGAGGCGGCCAGACGGCGGACGATGCACCGGCCGAAGTCGTCCGCACCTACGGCACTGATGAACCCGGCGAATCGCCCCATCCGCCCAACCGCGTCGGCACAGATTGCGGGCGCGCCGCTCGGGAAGGGCCCCTCGAACGGCCCCGGCTCATCCAGCGGCTGTCCCACCTCGGGCCGCATGATTTCCACCAGCGCCTCCCCGGCGATCAGGACCTCGGGCACTACAGGCTCCCCCGGGCCGGGCGCGCCGTCTGCTCATACAACCGCAGCAGGGCCAGGCTCTCCTGCGCGAACTGCTCTGCAACCGGCCCGCCGCCCTGCCCGGCCATCGCGTCATAAGGGTTGGCCAGTGGCGGAAGCGGTTCCAGGGCCAGTGCACCTTCGTAGCCGATCTCGACGAGCGCGTGGAGGAGGCGGCGGAAATCGATGTGGCCGCGGCCAACCCCCTGCCGATTGCTGTCCGCCACGTGCACGTGGGCGAGTTGCGGGCCCGCGGCTCGAGCGGCGTCAGCGATGTCAGGGTCCTCGATGTTCGCGTGAAACGTGTCAAGCATCACCGCCACCTGTGGATGGCCAACCGCGCGCACGAATGCCAACCCTTGTGCCAGCGAGTTGATCAGGTACGTCTCGTACCGATTGATGGGCTCGATCGCCAGGCGAACACCGCTCCCCTCGGTGGCCTCGGCGGCACGCCGAACCGCTTCCAGCGCCCACGCCCACTCATCAGAGGGCGCGGCGAGCGGCTGCGTCTTCCCCACCGGATTCGGGGTCACAATGACGACCCCGGCCCCCACGTCGTGGGCAAGATCGATGCACGATCGGACGTAGTCGATCGCGGCCTGGCGTTCTGCGGGACGAGGATGGGAAAGGTCTCGCCGGGCGTCCGGACCAGGATACATCCCGCAGATACTAGTGACGGCCAGACGGTACTCATCCAGCAGGAGGCGCAGGTGCGGCCGATCGTACACGGTCGGCTCTCCCCGCAACTCGATGCCGTCGAATCCCAACCCCGCCAGACGGGCGCAGGTGCCTGCCAGCGGCTCTGCCCCATAGATCCAGTTGCTCACCGCGTAGTGCATCACGCCCTCCTCCTTACTTGATCGCGCCCATCGTCAGCCCCCGCACCATGTAGCGCTGGACCGCCAGCGAGAACATCACCATCGGTGTCATGATGATCACCCCCGCCGCCGCCATGTGCCCCCACATGATGCCGGTCTCCCGGATGAACCCCGTCACCGCCACTGGGAGGGTCTGCGCCTTGGTCGCGGTGAGGATGAGCGCGAAGAGAAACTCGTTCCAGGAGAAGATGAAGACGAAAATCGCCGTCACCACCAACCCCGGCGCCGCGAGGGGCAGCGCGATGCGCCGAAACGCCGAGAACCAGGAACAGCCATCCACCAGCGCGCTCTCGTCCAGTTCGCGGGGAATCTCGCTGAAGAACCCCCGCAGCAGCCACGTGGCGAAGGGCAGGTTCATCGTCGAGTACGCGATCACGAGGCTGGCCCAGCTGTCGAGCAAGCCCAGCATCCGCATCAGGATGAAGATGGGAATGATGGCGGCCACCGGCGGGGTCATGCGGATGGAGAGAATCCAGAACGCGACGTCCTTGCTGCGGCGGAACGAGAACCTGGCGAGCGCATAGGCCGCCATCGCACCGAGCGCAACGGCGGCCACCGTGCTCGCGCTGGCCACGATCAGGCTGTTCACCAGGAAGCGGCCGAACGGGTAGAGGTCGAACACTTCCCGGTAGTTGCTGAATGTCGGGCGGAAGACCCACACGGGCGGATACTGGAAGGCATCGACCTGAGTCTTCAGCGAGGTGAGGATGAGATACAACACCGGAAACAGAAAGACGAGCACAATGGCTCCCGTCGCGATTTCCACGAGCAGGTCGACCGTCTTGCGCTGCCGCCGCATGGCCTAGAGCTCCACTTCGTGGTGCGCCAGCCGGCGCACAAAGATCTGGCTGATGATAACGACGATGGCCAGCAGGATGTACGACAGCGCGGCCGCGTACCCCATGTGGAAGAACTTGAAACCGTACCGGTAGGTGTAGTAACTGAGCACCTCGGTGCTCATCCCCGGCCCCCCCTTGGTGAGGACGAAGACCAAGTCGAACGTCTTGAACGCGTCCATGAGCCGGATGAGCACGCCGACCAGGATGGTCGGCGTCAGCAGCGGCAGGGTGATGTAGCGGAACGCTTGCCACCCCGACGCCCCGTCGATCGCCCCGGCCTCGAACGGGTCGCGCGGCATCGCCCGGAGCCCAGCCAGCATGACGAGCGCCATGAAGGGCGTCCACTCCCAGATGTCGGCGACAACGACGGCGGCCAGCGCGGTGCCCAGATCGCCCAGCCAGTGCTGCGGCGGCAGCCCCAGCCGGGTCACCACGTAGTTCAGGAAACCCAAGTCGGGGTTGTACAGGAGGCGCCAGACGATCCCCACGACAACCGGGGTCATCATCGTGGGCAGGATGAGCAGAGTCTGCACCGTCCCCCCGCGTCCGTCCGCGCGGCGGTTCAGCAGCAGGGCGATGGCCAGCCCAAGCACCAGCTCGAGCCCGACCGCGGCCCCGACGTAGGTGAGGGTGACCCTCACCGACGTCCAGAAGTACGGGTCGGCCCGCAGGACCATGGCGAAGTTCTGTACACCCACCCAGCGCCAGCCTGCACGCGCCCCCATCGTCCAGGAGTGCAGGCTGAGCGCCAGGGAGTAGACCAGCGGAAACACGGTGATGGCCAACAGGACGAAGACGGTGGGACCCAGGAAGACGAGCCACACCGGTACACGTACGATGGGCCGGCGGGACTGCGGCAGCGGGGTCGCGGCGATCGTCGGGTGAATGGAATGGGCCACGCGCGTCGGCGGCTGAACGTCCGGGGCCTCCGGCGCCATTTCGCCGGAGGCCCCTGGGCTCCTACTTGAGGTATCCTCCGCGCCGGAGGATGACCTCCAGACGCCGGTTGGCGTCGTCGAGCGCGACCTTCGCCGTCTTGCCGCCGGTCAGGGTCTCCGACAATGCCACCTCGATGGCATCGGCCATCTCGGAGTAGACCGTGAGGCGCGGGCGGCCCTTAGAGAACTCCAGTGACTTCAGCATGTTCTTATACTCGACATGCTGCTTCTGCATCATCGGGTCGCTCAGGGAGGACCGGCGCGACCCAGGCATCGCCTTCGCCAGCTCCTTCTCCATCGCCACCGACGTGGCCCAGACGATCCACTCCCACGCGGCCTCCTTGTTCTTCGCGTCGACCGGGATCATCAGACCCCAACCGCCGAACGTGGGGGTGCGCAGGATCGAACCGTCAGGCCGCTTCTTCCCCGGGATCAGCTCGAAGTCGAACTTCCCGACGATCTTCGACTTCGATGGATCCGCGAAGGTCGGCGCGGCGTTCTGCCACTGCAGGTTCATCGCCGCCTTGCCCTGCGCGAAGGCCTGGGCGTTCTCGTCCCAGTCATACGTGAGCACGCCGGGCAGCGCATAGGGCAGAAGACTCTTCATAAACTCGAGCGACTCCACGGCAGCCGCGCTGTTGATCGTGGGCCGGTAGTCCTTGTCGTACCAGTCGCCGCCCCAGGACCACAGGAAGTTGTCCCAGGTGCACTGCAGCTGCACGCCGCGGCGGCCCATGATCGTGAGGCCGTAGACGCCGTTCCCGCGCTCCTTCTCGGTGATGAACTTAGCGGTGCTCTTCAGCTCATCCCAGGTCTGGGGGACCTTCAGGCTGTACTTCTTGAAGATGTCCGTCCGGATGTGGAGACCGAACACCGCCTGGATGAATGGGAGGCCGAACACGACACCTTCCCAGGAACCCTGCTCCGCCAGGACGCGCGGCAGGAAGTCGGTAATGTTCAGGACCTTCGGGTCGCTGCGATTGACGAAGTCGGTCGCGGGGACGACCCAGCCCTGACCGGCATACTGCCCGACCCACACGCAGTCCACATGGACGACGTCGTAGGCCCCAGTCTTCTGGGTGAGGGCCACTGCCTGCTTCTCCTGGAGCGTCGGATACGGCAGAATATCGATGTTCGTCTTGATCCCCGTCTTCTTCTCAAGCTCGGGGAGCATCTTCTTGACGGCATCGGAGCGAGGCTCGCCGACGAGGGCGACGGTGATCGTCTTGCCCGCGAACGGCTTGCTCGTGTACGACCCGAACCGGTACGCCTGCGCCCCAAAAACCGGCGCCTGGCCGAACGCGGCCAGCTTCTGCGCGATAGGAAGGGCCACCCCCATGAGAACCGCGCGGCGGATGAACTCGCGCCGGCTGATCCTGCCTTCCTCCAGCTCGCGCACCAGACTCTTCATGTCTGGCTCCATCGTGTCACTCCTTTCGCGAGAGTCGCATGAACTTCACCGAGGTCTTCGTCTCACCTCCCGGGGACTGTAGGCGAATGAACCACTCAGCACGGTCGGAGGATGACGGGTTGTCATCATGTCATGACAACTACAGGCCCACTATGCAGGCTGCCTCCTGTGGGCAACAATCGGGCGAAGAGTGTATCAGTTTGGGCGGTCAGAAACAACGAAATCCGGTTGCCTGGGGACTGGTGGGCACGCCTGGGCATCTCGCACCTCAGACGTCAGTCAACGGAAGATAACGCTCGCCTACTGAGACGGAAACCCGCGCCAGATTTGCTTTTCGCGCATTTTCGCTTGTCTCTCCTGTCTCACCGATATTCGGAAATCTCCCCCTTGGGCGCGACGTTGTGCTTCCCTATGGCTCCCCCGCGGGGTGGGCGACAGTAACAGACAAGCTCGTCGTTGAGTTCACGGACAGGTGTCGGCAGAGGGATGCATCTGCCCAGGCGGAATGAGAGAATCCTGAGCACCATCGAGTTGAGGAGTGGCATAAGCGCGGGAGGTGTTAACGGGTGCCACTGTGGCCATCTAGGTCCGAGAAGGTGAAACTTCTTCAGCGCGTCGCGCTCTTTGAAGGTCTCTCTTCACGCCAGCTCGCGCAGGTCGCTCGTCTCGTGGACGAGGTAAATGTCGCAGCCGGCAAGCGGCTGGCCATGGCAGGCCAGACCGGCCGGGAGCTCTTTGTGATCGTAGAGGGACGCGCGCTTGCCAGGACGCCGCGGGGGAGGACGGTACAGCTCGGGCCCGGCCAGTTCTTCGGAGAGATGAGCCTGCTCGACGGTGGACCCCGGTCCGCGACTGTAGAGGCCTCCACCCCGATGCGCCTGCTGGTCATCGGCTACCGTGAGTTCTGGCAGCTCCTGGCTGAATCGCCGTTGATCGCCAAGCAGATCATGCGTGTGCTGTCTAATCGGCTCCGGGAGGCCGACGCGGCATTTTCACCCTGCAGCTAGGGCTGCCAACGCAATGAGACCGCCGAAACCGGATTGGCAAGTCCGTTTTTCCTGAGCGTCTGGGGCTCTGCGATAGAAAATCGGACGGGCGCTCCCTGCAGGCTTTCTTGACCGACCCGCAGGACTGGCACTTCCCGAAAGCGCGGCAACCCATCGCCGACCGCATCCGGCTCCGCCACATCGCCACGCCAGCGAA
The DNA here is from genome assembly GCA_001768125.1 of Armatimonadetes bacterium RBG_19FT_COMBO_69_19. Classification (GTDB taxonomy): domain Bacteria; phylum Sysuimicrobiota; class Sysuimicrobiia; order Sysuimicrobiales; family Kaftiobacteriaceae; genus Kaftiobacterium. Next base: position 4,351 of record MENB01000081.1, on the reverse strand, counting down.
GGAAACGCCGAGGCGCAGCATCGAACTCGCCTTGTACCACTGTCCGGAGGCCCTTCATGCCTCGGCTACCGACTGGCACAGTCACATTCATCTTTACTGATATCGAAGGATCGACACGGCTGCTCGAACGCCTCCGGGAGCAGTACCCAAGGATACTAGCCCAACACCACGAGTTACTGCGCCGGAGTTTCGAGAAACACGATGGCCATGAAATCGATACCCAAGGCGATGCCTTCTTTGTCGCCTTTGCGGGCGCCAAAGACGCCGCACTGGCGGCTCTCGAAGCACAGCGCGCAATCGCCGCACACTCCTGGCCTGAAGGAATAGAGTTGCATGTACGGATGGGACTGCACACGGGTGAGCCTCTGGTTACGCCCACCGGCTATGTCGGAATGGATGTCCACCGGGCGGCGCGGGTGTGCGCTGCGGGACATGGCGGGCAAATTCTTCTTTCGGAGTCCACTTGCGTTCTGATCGGAGATAATCTCCCGGAAGGCGTCGCCCTGCGGGATCTTGGAGAACATCGGCTCAAAGACCTAGCCAGGCCGGAGCATCTCTTCCAGATCGTGACCGCGGATCTTCCGGATCAGTTCCCACCCCTGACGTCGTTGAACGTCCTGCCCAATAACCTTCCCATCCACTTGACCAGTTTTGTCGGGCGTGAGCGGGAAATCAGAGAACTCACGCAAGTACTCTTCTCCACACGTCTGTTAACTCTGACTGGAGCGGGTGGTGTCGGGAAGACGCGCCTAACCCTCCAAGTAGCGGCAGAAGTTCTCGAGGAGTTCTCCGATGGAGTCTGGCTGGTGGAGCTGGCGGCGCTCCCCGACCCGGAACTTGTCCCTCTAACCGTTGCAACGGTGCTGGGGATCCGAGAGCAGACCGGCCGCTCCGTACTAACGACCGTCGCAGACTCCCTGCGAGCAAGACGTCTTCTCCTTGTGCTGGATAACTGCGAGCATCTCATCGCGGCCTGTGCCCGCTTTGCTCACGCACTCCTGCTGACCTGTGCTCACCTGCGAATCCTGGCAACCAGCCGCGAAGCGCTGGGAATCGACGGCGAGACCGCTTGGCTCGTTCCATCGCTCTCGGTCCCGGATGCACAGCGTGTGTCCCTGGCAACCATATCGCAGTTTGAAGCGGTGCGGCTCTTTGTCGAACGGGCCGTCGCCGCGTTGCCGTCCTTCAGGCTCACCAGCGAGAATTCCGACGCGGTCATCCAGATTTGCACACGTCTGGATGGCATACCGCTGGCCATTGAGATGGCGGCGGCACGCCTGAAGGCCCTTTCCGCCGAGCAGATCGCGACCAGGTTGAACGATCAGTTCCGATTGCTCACTGCCGGGAGCCGCACAGCCCTCCCTCAGCACCAAACGCTTCGTGCCACCCTGGACTGGAGTTACGAACTGCTGTCCGCAGAAGAACGTCGGCTGCTCCAGCAACTGGCGGTCTTTGTTAGTGGTTTCACGCTCGAGGCCGTCGAGAAGATCTGCGGGGAAGACGCAGGGGCACCGGGGGGGATCGATCTCACCACCCGTCTGGTGGAAAAGTCTCTGGTCATTGCCGAGCGGCGTGACGATAGGGTGCGCTACCGGCTGCTGGAACCGATTCGGCAGTACGCGCGCGAGAAACTCTCTGCATCCGGCGAGTCCGATGCCCTACAGGAACGGCACCTGAGATTCTTCCTGGCGATGGCCGAGGAGCCGCACCACGCGCCTCGCGCTCTAACATTCGACCAATGGCTGGAGCGAATCGAGGAAGAGCATGACAACCTGAGAGCAGCGCTCGATTGGGCTTTAGGCGGGATCGCATCCGACGCCGGACTGCAGCTTGCCGCAGCAATCTGGCGGTTCTGGGTACACCGAGGCTACCTGAGTGAAGGACGCAGTATTTTGGAACGTGCCCTGAGTGCAGCGGGCAACGCGTATCCCTCCCTACGCGCCAGAGCTCTAAACGGGGCCGGCTACATGGCTCTAACGCAGGATGATTATGCACACGCGATGGCGCTCTGCGAGGAGGCTCATGCCATTGCCCGCGCAGAGGGAGATCGGCGGGAAACAGCCATTGCGCTGGCCATTCTCGGCCACACGCTCTGGCACATGGGCGATGCAACCCGGCCTGCGCAGTTGTGTGACGAGAGCCTCACGCTCGCCAGAAGGTCCCAGGACCAGCGCACGCTCGCCTCCTCCCTGCGCGAGTTTGGCTACGTGGTATGGCACCTAGGTGATTACGAGCGACTTGCGCAGCTGGCAGACGAATACCTGCACCTCTCGCGAGCCCTCGGGGATCGATCTGCTACTGCCGACGCCCTGCTGCTGCTCGGCGAAGCCGCCCTGGGCGCAGAGCAATACGGCCGCGCCATCGAACTCTACGAAGAGAGCCTGACATTGTCGCGAGTGCAGAAGGATAAAGTGGCGATGACGCGTGCTCTCGTAAGCCTGGGAAATGTCGCCGCCCACGAGGCGATCTACGATCGGGCCGGGGCGTTGTATCGAGAAGCACTCACGACCGCTGCAGAACTAAGGGACATGTGGTGGCTCGTCCGCTGTCTGCAGGGGATGGCGGGCGCGGCAGCGGCGGCGGGACAGTTTCACCGTGCCGCACAGCTCGTGGGAGCTGTAGACCAATTCCGGGAGACGTTGGGGTCTCTCTTACCCCGCACCGACCAGAATGGATACGATCATACCGTTGCAGTAACGGGATCGAGACTTGGCGACCATACTTTCAGGACCGCCTGGGCTGAGGGTCGCGCGATGTCGCTAGAGCAGGCCGTTGCGTTCGCACTTTCTGATTCATGATAAGGGCCGAACTCCTCCCCCATTGCTCCCTCGGGGGACCTGCGCTGACCCCCAGTGCATAGAACCCGCATCAGTATTGGTGGGCCCGCCTGGGCTCGAACCAGGAACCAACACCTTATGAGGGTGCTGCTCTACCCTTGAGCTACGGGCCCGCCACCCGATTATATCAGTAGGTCACGTGCAC
>MENB01000081.1:0-1345 GCA_001768125.1 Armatimonadetes bacterium RBG_19FT_COMBO_69_19 | reverse complement strand
GCGCGGGCCGGCGCGATGATTGTCCTCCGAGGCGAGGATCTCTCCAACGGTCTCCGGCGCGAGCTTCCCCTCCCCCACCCTCAACAGCGTCCCCACGATCAGCCGGACCATGTGGCGGAGAAAGCGGTCCGCCTCGAAGGTGAAGATGACCATGTCGCCGCTGTGGGCGACGTCGGCACGACGCATCGTGCAGACTGTAGTGCGCTCGCCCGAACCCGTCGCCCGGAAGGCGGTGAAGGCGTGGGTGCCGCGCAGGGCATCGATGGCCTCGGCGACGGCGTTCAGGTCGATGGGCTTCGGGATATGCACGGCGTGAGCGCGGAGGATGGCCGAGGGGGCCAGCCGGTTCAGGATGGCGTAGCGGTAGGTGCGGCCGGTCGCGGAGTAGCGGGCGTGAAAGGCGGCGTCGACCTCCACCGCGTCGAGGATGCGGATGCTCGGAGGCAGGTGGTGGTTCAGCGCCGGCGGGATCCGATCGACGGTCACGCGCCCCTCCGTCGTGAAGTTTGCCGCCTGGCCGAGCGCGTGGACCCCGGCATCGGTCCGGCCAGCCCCGATGAGGTTCACCTTCTCCTTCGTGACGGCCTGGATCGCGCGCTCGATCTCCGCCTGGATGGAGGGCCGCCCCTTCAGCCGCTGCCAGCCCGAGAAGCCCGTGCCGTCGTACTCGATGGTGAGCTTGATGTTCCGGCTCACAGCACGAGACGCTGCCAGAGCCCGTAGGGGATGGCGATCGCGACCGCGGCGGCCAGCGCCACGGCGAGGGCAATACCGTCGCGCGGGGCGAAGCGCAGCTCTTTCATTCGCGTGCGGTGCTCCCCGCCCCGGTAGCAGCGGGCCTCCATCGCCAGGGCCAGCTCGTCGGCCCGCCGGAAGGCGCTGACGAACAGCGGCACGAGCACCGGCACGAGCGCCCGTGCCCGGCGCAGCGCCCCGCCGCGGTCGAACTCCGCCCCGCGGGCCATCTGCGCCTTCATGATCTTCTCCGTCTCCTCGAGGAGCGTAGGGATGAAGCGCAGGGCGATGGTCATCATCATCGCCAGCTCATGCGCCGGCACGCCGATCCGGCGGAACGGCCGGAGGATACGCTCGATACCGTCGGTGAGCTCGACCGGGGAGGTCGTGAAGGTGAGCAGGGACGTCACCGCGACCAGGGTGATGAGCCGGTAGCCGATGAAGATGGCCCGCATCACCGCCTCCCGGTACACGACGATCCCCCGGATGTGAAAGAGCGGCGTCCCCTCGCGCACCCCGCTGAAGAAGGTGTTCAGGATCACGGTCAGCAGGAGCAGGAACAGGATGGGCCGCAGGCCGCGCAGCACATAGCCGATCGGGATCTGCGAGG
>MENB01000080.1:5034-5119 GCA_001768125.1 Armatimonadetes bacterium RBG_19FT_COMBO_69_19 | reverse complement strand
CCAACCGCGCCAGGATGCGCAGGGCCTCTCGCGCCCCGGGGAGCCAGCGGAACTCCTCCCAGGACTTCACATAGGTCGAGCGGTT
>MENB01000080.1:4632-4763 GCA_001768125.1 Armatimonadetes bacterium RBG_19FT_COMBO_69_19 | reverse complement strand
CGCTGCCGCTGATCGCGATGAGCACGTCGCCGGGGTGGAAGAAGTTCGCCATCTGCTCGACGAAGATCTGCTCGTACTGCGTATCGTTGGCCCAGGCCGTGATGAGCGGAACATTGTCGGTAAGGGCCAGG
>MENB01000080.1:4267-4338 GCA_001768125.1 Armatimonadetes bacterium RBG_19FT_COMBO_69_19 | reverse complement strand
TTCCAGATCGAGCCAGATCGTGTAGTTCCTGATGTAGAAGAGGCTCAACTCCATCTCGTCCTCCAGGGGCA
>MENB01000080.1:2980-4241 GCA_001768125.1 Armatimonadetes bacterium RBG_19FT_COMBO_69_19 | reverse complement strand
GTGAGCCCGGGCTTGACGGTGAGGAGCCCGTGCAGCCACTGACCGTGGTCGCCGCGTCGCTCGGCGGGAACCGGACGCGGACCGACGATGCTCATCTGCCCGAGGAGGACGTTCAGCAGCTGAGGCAAGCGATCCAGGGCCAAACGGCGGATCAGGGCACCAACGCGATCGGACCCCTGCCCCACGTTCAGCACCACCGTCGTGAAGACGGTGGCTTCCCGACCGAGGAACCGGACGCGAACAAAGGGCCGGATACCGGAGGCGCGCAGCCACGCCGCGGCCAGCAGGATCACGGGTCCGGCCAGGGGGAGCGCAAGCAAGGCGATGCCGTAGTCAAGCACGGACTTCAGTACCCGGTCGAGGCCGATGATGCGCACCCGCTCGACGGTCAGCATCGGGATGGACCCCACCCGATGGGCCCGCATGCTCGTGGCCAGGAGATCGCGCGAGCCGGGCGCGAGACGGACGACATGTCCGTTCAGGCTGGTCACCTGCCGAATCAGGTTCTGGAAGCTCTCCCAGGCCATGGCCGTGGGGACGATGATCACTTCGTGCGCCCCGGTCTGCGCGAGAATCGCGTGCAGCGCGCTTGGGGGACCCAGGACCTTCAGGCGATCGGTCACGGGCGTCCCGGGAGCGAGGAAATCGTCCACGAAGCCCACGATCTGGATCCCCGAATGACGCACCTGCTCGAAGTGCCGGGCGAAGGCCATCCCGGAGGTGCCCAACCCGACCATCACGGCGCGGGAGACCAGGTATCCCCGCCGCCGGAGGAACCGCACCACCCGCCGGGCCGCGAAGCGTCCGCCGCCGACCATGGCGATGGACAGGATCCACACCAGGGCGATCAACGTGCGCGACGGCGCCAGCGCGGCCAGCCCCTTCCCCCAGAACCCCAGCACGATGAGGCTGAAAGAGGCCAGTGTGCAGCCGTTGATCACGCGCCCATATTCGATCGGCCCTTCGAGCAGTTCGTCCAACACATAGAGCCGGCCGAGGACGAAGAAGGTGATCGCGATCGGGATCAGGAGCCACAGCGACGGGGGGAAGGTCTGAGGCGCATACCAGCTAGACCAGGACGAGGCGATGCCGTGCGCCACGACCAGCGCCACTGCCAGCGCGGAGACATCGGTCCCCAGCAGCGCGGCGGTGAGCACCGCGCGGTGCCGTGTGCGCTCGTCGGCCCAGCGGCTATGCACGCTGTGCCACCGCAAACGGCAGGGCGCTGTTCACGAGGATCTTGGCGCCGTCGAAGTCGAAG
>MENB01000080.1:363-2838 GCA_001768125.1 Armatimonadetes bacterium RBG_19FT_COMBO_69_19 | reverse complement strand
GGACTCGTCGATCCTGGCGTTGGTGATGCCCGATGCCAGCCGTTTCTTCCGCTCCCAACTATCGTGCAGCAGCTCTCCAAACGCATCAAGGTCGCCGCGCTCCAGGAACCGGCGGACATCAGCGGCCATCGCCTTGAGGGCATGGAGTGCGGAGAGCACTTCCGCATCGGCAGCGAGGGTGGAGCGGTTCTGCTCGCCGAGAACTCGCGCGCTCTCGCGCGCTTCCCCCGTGTAGAAGAGGAGGAGGGCGCGCTCGAGGCGCTCCACCGTCTCACTCCGCACGCGCAGGGGTTCCACCACCACGCCGTCGGGCCCGAACCAGAGGGCATTGATTCCCCCGAAGGCAGCAGCAAATTGATCCTGCTTGCCGATCGGCATCCCGAGCTTTTCGATCTCGATATAGGACGCCATCTCCGCGATATCGTGCTTGGAGAGACCACGCCCGAGCAGGCTGGTGAGAGCCTTGATTATGGCCACCGTTGCCGTGCCGGAAGACCCGAGGCCTGTCCCGGGCGGCACCTGTGAGGCGAGGAACATCGACAGGCCTTCGTGGATGTTGAAATGGTTGAGGACCGCGCGAGGCAGCGAGAGATCCCCGTCCCAGAGCATGGCCTCTTCCGCCGGCTGGCGGTGGAACGTCTGATAGTCCGACGACATGATTTCGATGTCCGCGCGCCTGGTGACTGTCAGAAAGACATAGAAGTACTTGTCGATCGCGGAGCTGACGACCATGCCGCCGTGCCGCAGGTAGTAGGAGGGCAGGTCGGTCCCCCCACCTGCGAAGCTGATCCTGACGGGAGCTCTACCGATCAGCATCGAGGGACCATCAATGGTTGGTGCCCGACATCATGAAGGACAGAGTCCTGAGCAAGATGAGCAGATCCCCCCGCAGCGTCCAGTTCCGGATGTAGTCGAGGTCGGATGCGACGATTTCGTCGAAGTCATGGATGGCATTCTTGCCATTCAACACCCAGGGGGACGTGAGTCCCGGCCTGACGGCAAACCGTTCCCAGTGCCAGTCCTTGAGATACTCGATCTCCGCAACGCGGACCGGGCGGGGACCAACGAGGCTGAGATCGCCTCGCAGCACGCTCCACAGAGACGGGAGCTCGTCCAGACTCAGCTTCCGCAAGATGCGCCCCACCGGGGTGACCCGGGGATCATGGCGCATCTTGAAGTACACCGAGGACATTTCGTTGGCGCCCTGCTCCCGCAGGGCCCTCTCGAGCGCCTCGGCGTGAGGGACCATCGTGCGAAACTTGTGGCTCCGGACGCGCCGGCCGCCGGCCCCGACGATGTCCCAGGCGAAAAGAATCGGGCCTGGGCCGGAGACCCTGATCACGGCCGAGATGACGGCGATGACCGGCGACAGAGCGCCCAGCAGGAAGAAAGACCCCAGCACATCTACGACGCGCTTGGCCCACGATTGCCCGCAGGCAGAGACTTGGGGGCCGACCCAGTGCTCTGCAACAGTCACTGGCCTACTCACGAAGAGTCTCCTCAAGAAAGGCGGGGGGAACGCCCGAAGACTGACACTGCGAAGAGTCAGCCGACGATTGATGCCGTCCTAAAACCTAGGCTTCCTCCTTCGCGTAGTAGCGGTATGCCGAACCATCGCCACGTGCGACAGGCACGCGGTTGAGCACGATGCCCAGCACGTGAGCATTCTGGAGCCGCCGCTTCACGGTCTGCTCCACGTCCATCCTCGGTGTATCGGCCCGGATGACGAGCAGGACCGCGTCCAGGAACGACGCCAGGAAGGACGAGTACGCCACGGCCCCCACCGATGGGAGATCCATGATGAGCAGATCACACCAATCCCGTAGCTCATGGAGCAGCTCGTTGATGCGGTTGGGCCGCAGCAGCGCCGCCGGATTGCGGACCTTCGGACCCGCCGGCAGTATGCGCAGCAGCGGCAAGTCCGGTGCCGCGAACAACGTGTCATTGATCTTTGCCTTGCCCTCCAGGATTGCCGACAATCCCAGGTCATTCGAGACCTCGAACACCCGGTGGAGCGACGGCTTGTAGAGGTCGGCGTCCAGCAAGATGACACGCATCCCCGTCTCGGCGGTGATCAGTCCCAGGTTGGCGACCGTCGTCGTGGCGCCGTGGGCGGGGTGGATCCCCGAGATGCCGACAGACCACGGCGCCTTGCCGTTGCCCTGGAGAACGCTGATCCGCAGCGTGCGGTAGGCTTCGGCGAACGGGGAGATCTCGCCGTAGGCTGTGATGAGATCCCCCCGCTGCTTCTTAGGTTGAGCCGTTGTCACCACGTAACCACCCCTAACGGGATCCCCCGACGGGCTGCGTGATCGCCGGAGCCATCTGAGCGCCGTCGGGCGTCGCTCTCGCCTGGAGCGTATAGAGCCCGACGATAAACCCGCCGATGAGGAACACGGTGATCAGCGAGAGCAGCAGTGCGGACGTCGTCGGCGCGGTGGTCAGCTGCCGGTGCGTCCGGGAATTCATCGTCGG
>MENB01000080.1:0-272 GCA_001768125.1 Armatimonadetes bacterium RBG_19FT_COMBO_69_19 | reverse complement strand
CCTGCACCCATGACCAGGCCGAGCAAGCCGGCCATCCCGGCTCTCACGGGCAATTCCTTCGACTGGGGCCGGACCGGCACCATGGCCGGATCGACCACGAGGACCGCGGCCTGCCCCGACGTCGCGGCCTTGTTCTCCCGGATCAAGGCTTCCTGGTGGAGCGAGGACAGCCTGACGAACAGGGACTCGGTGATCCGGACGTCGCGCTCGAGCCTGGCAAGGGCGGCTTCCTGCTTGGGGAAGCTGTTCACGCGCGCTTCCATGCCCTTGAC
>MENB01000079.1:25718-25863 GCA_001768125.1 Armatimonadetes bacterium RBG_19FT_COMBO_69_19 | reverse complement strand
CCCTTCTCGTGGGATGACTGGCCGATCAGCGAGCAGACCTGTCCCACGTTCGCCGATCTGGAGCGGGTGTGGCGCGCTCAGATGCCGCAGACGCGCGCGACGCTGGCCGCCATCACCGATCCCGACCGCGTGGTCGAGACCCGGC
>MENB01000079.1:22340-25528 GCA_001768125.1 Armatimonadetes bacterium RBG_19FT_COMBO_69_19 | reverse complement strand
GGCATGATCGTCGACGCCCTCTAGGAGGCGCCATGGCATCGAAGGTGCGGGTCCAGATCGAATACTGTGCGGAATGAGGATATGAAGACCACGCCGCCCGTGTGGCGGCGGAGATCCTCGCCGATCACGCCGAGCGCATCAGCGGACTGAACATCGTGCCGAGCTCGGGCGGCCGGTTCGTGGTTCAGGTCGGCGAGAAAGAGATCTTCAATAAGAAGGACGTGGGCCGCTTCCCGCAGCCGGGAGAAGCGACCCGCCTCGTCGCGCAGGCCCTCTAGGTCGCTATCCTGCGCAGGGCGGTCAGCGCCCGGTCCAGCTGTACGCGCGCTTGTCGAGGAAGGCGCGCACCGCTTCGCGGAAGTCCTCGCTCATGTAGCAGGAGACGATGAGGTCCTCGCCCTCCCGCGGCTCGATGCGCCGCCGGGCCTGGATCCGGCGGATCGCCTCCTTCGTGGCGCGCAGGGTGAGCGGCGCGAGCTGGGTGAGGGCCGCGGCGACGTCGTGCACGTGCCCCGCCAGGCGGTCGGCCGGCACGACCTCGTTGACCAGCCCCAGGGCCAGCGCCTGCTCCGCGGTGAGCATCCGCGCCTGCATGATGAGCTCCTTCGCCCGCGCCGGTCCGACGAGGTCCACGACCCGCGCGTAGTTGCTCATGGACAGGCAGTTGCCGAGCGTGCGGGCGATCGGCACCCCCAGGCGCAGATCCGGCGCCGCGTAGCGGAAATCGCAGGCCGCGGCGATGGAGAGTCCCCCGCCCACGCAGTAGCCGCGCAGCATCGCGATCGAGGGCTGGTGTACCCGCTCCAGCCGGTCGAGCACGTGCTCGATGCGCTGCTCGTACGCGATCGCGTCCTGCGGGCGCTGGAAGGTCTGGAACTGGCTGATGTCGGTGCCGGCCACGAACGCCGCCTCGCCCGCGCCCCGGAGGATGACCACGCGGAGGTCGGGGCTGCGGTCCACCTCGTCGCAGAACTCGACCAGCCGATCGTACATGTTCCAGGTGAGCGCGTTGCGGGCGTGCGGCCGGTTGAAGGTGATGGTGGCGATCGCGCCGTCGCGCTCCAGCAGGATCTCTTCGGTCGGTTTGGCCACGTGTGCCTCCATGTCAGCGGGGGATCGTGCCGGTTGTGTGCGTGCTCACATGCGCGACGCGAACACGATCCCCCGCTTCATTAGTTCGTTGATCGTCTCCTCTTCGTACCCAAGTTCCCGCAGAACCTCGATGCTGTGCTGCCCGAGCGTCGGCGCGGGACGGCGCAGCCGCAGCGGCGTCGCAGAGAGCTTCACCGCAGGGCCGAGCTGCCGGATGCGGCCTCCGGAGGGATGGTCGAGCTCCTGCACCATCCCACGCTGCCGGACGTGCGGATCGTCGAAGACCTCGGCGTAGTCGAGGATCGGGCCGCAGGGGACGCCCGAGCGCTCGAGCACGGCGAGCCAGTGCGCGGCGGGGTGAGCGGCCATCGTTTGCTCGATCTCGGCGGCGAGCTCGCGCCGGCGGCCGGCGCGCTGTGCGTCGGTCGCGTACTCCGGCCGCGCGAGCAGGTCCTCCCGGCCGATCGCGCGCGCCAGGCGTTCCCAGGTGCGCTGGTTGGCCGCGCCCACGTTGATGTAGCGGTCCGCGCAGCGCATGGCCTGGTAGGGCGCCGACATGCGGTGGGCCGAGCCGGCGGGCTCCGGGACACCGCGTCCGGCGAAGTACTGCGCCGACTCCCACACCGACAGCGCGATGCCGGCCTCCAGGAGCGAGGCGTCGATGTACTGCCCGCCTCCGGTGCGCTGGCGGTGGATGTAGGCGGCGAGGATGGCGCTCGCGGTGAAGAGCGCCGCGCCGAGGTCGGTGATGGGGAGGCTGCTCTTCATCGGCGGCAGCCCCGCATCCCCCGTGACCGACATGATGCCCGACATCCCCTGCGCGATGAGGTCGAAGCCGCCGCGCTGCGCGTAGGGGCCGGTCTGCCCGAAGCCGGAGATGGACGCGTAGATAAGTCCGCGGCGCTCCGCGAGGAGCGACGCGTGGTCAAGTCCGTATCGGCCGAGCGTCCCCGGACGAAAGTTCTCAACGAAGACATCCGCTCGCATCGCGAGCGCCCGGATGATCTCCGCCCCCTCCGGCGCTTTGAGATTAACGGCGATACCGCGCTTGTTCCGGTTGACCGCCCAGAAGCTGGGGCTCTCTCCGCCCGAGGCCCCGGCCATCTGCCGGGTCGAGTCGCCGCCGGGCGGCTCCACCTTGATGACGTCCGCCCCGAGGTCGCCGAGGAGCATGGTGCAATACGGCCCGGCCATCACCTGGCTCAGGTCCACGACGCGCACGCCGTCCAGGGCCCCTCCTGCGCTCATCTTCCGCCGCATTGGCTTTGCACGGGGCAACCTCCTTCCGCGGCAGGCGCGCGGCCCGGGGCGCCGAACAGGTAGCGATAATGTCCGGCCGGCACTTCCTGCAGATCCCCGGCCCCACGAACGTGCCCGAGCGCATCCTGCGGGCGATGGACCGCCCCGTGCCCGATCACCGTGGCCCTGAACTGCCGCCGCTCGTCTCGGAGATCGTCGCCGGCCTCCGGGCGATCTTCCAGACGTCGCGCGGAGAGATCGTGCTCTTTCCCGCCTCGGGCACCGGCGCGTGCGAAGCGACGATCGTCAACACGCTGAACCCCGGCGATCGTGTGCTCGCGTTCAACGTTGGTCACTTCAGTCATCTCTTCACCGAGTGCGCACGCCGGCACGGTATGCAGGTGGACGAGGTCGACCTCCCCTGGGTTCAGGGCGTCCCCGCGCGGCTGCTGCGGGAGCGGCTCGAAGCGGACCGCAGTCACAGCTACGCGGCGGTGCTCGTCGTGCACAACGAGACCTCAACCGGGGTCACCTCCGACCTACGCGCCATCCGGGCGGCCATCGACGGCACGAAGCATCCCGCGCTGCTGCTCGTCGACACGGTGAGCTCGCTGGCCAGTATCGACTTCCGCTTCGATGAGTGGGGCGTTGATGTGGCCCTGACCGGGACCCAGAAGGGCCTCATGCTCCCGCCAGGGATGGCGGTGCTGTGTGTCGGCCCGCGCGCGCTGGCCCGCGCCGAGCAGGTCCGCACGCCCCGCTACTTCTTCGACTGGCGGCCGGTCATCGCCGAGATGCGGCGAGGCTACTTCCCCTACACGCCCGCGACGTTGATGCTCTACGGCCTGCGCGAGGCG
>MENB01000079.1:19235-22305 GCA_001768125.1 Armatimonadetes bacterium RBG_19FT_COMBO_69_19 | reverse complement strand
GTTCGCGCGCCATGCCCGGCTGGCCGAGGGGGTGCGCCGCGCGGTGCGGGCCTGGGGGCTTCAGATCTTCTGCAAGAACCCTGCGGAGTACAGCAACACCCTGACGGCCGTGGTGATGCCCGACGGGACGGATGCCGACGCCGTGCTGCGCGCCGCGGAGGCGCGCTTCAACCTCTCCCTCGGCACCGGACTCGGCCGGCTGCGCGGCCGGGCCTTCCGGATCGGGCACCTGGGCGCCCTGAACGATCTCGAGGTGCTGGCGACCCTCGCCGGGGTGGAGATGGCGCTGACCCTGGCCGGCGTCCGGGTACCCGTGGGCGGCGGCGTCGCCGCCTGCCAGCAGTTCCTCATGGAAACGTTGCTCGCTCGCACCACCGGGGGATAGCAGTCCACGAAACGGGGGAGAGAGCCATGAGGACGCATCGCCTGATGCGCTGGGGGATCACTGCGCTCGTCGTGGTCTTTGCACTCAGCCTGGCGAACGTGCCGCGGGCCGGCGCGCAGCAGCAGAAGATCATCATCCGCCTCGGGCACGTCGGCTTCCCGGATTCGCTCTTCGAGCTCACCGCGCAGGAGTTCGCCCGCCGCGTGAACCGCGAGTTGGCCGGGCGGGTCGAGGTCCGCGTCTTCCACAGCAGCCAGCTCGGCACCGACGAGGACATGATCCGCGGCGTCCGGGTCGGGGCGCTCGAGATGTTCCTACCCTCCACGATCATGAGCTCGGTGGACGATGCCTTCGGCGTCTTCGAGATGCCGTACATCATCGTCAACCGGCGGCACATGAAGGCCGTGGCCGAGCATCCGGAGATCAAGAAGATGCTCCTGGAGGCCCAGGCCGTGAAGGGGCTGCGGCTGCTGGCCTACTGGGAGAACGGGTACCGCCACGTCACGAACAACGTCCGTGCCATCAACAAGCCCGATGACCTCAAGGGGATCAAGCTGCGCATCCCGCGCGGGGTCTGGCGGCAGAAGATGTTCCAGACCTACGGCGCCAACCCGACGCCGATGGCGTTCGCCGAGGTGTTCTCGGCGCTGCAGACCGGCGTGATGGACGGCCAGGAGAACCCCCTGGCTCAGATCTGGGGCGCGAAGTTCCACGAGGTGCAGAAGTTCCTGTCGATGACCGGCCACGTCTACACGCCCGCGTACCCGACCGCGGGGGAGACCTGGTGGCAGAAGGTGCCGCCCGACATCCGCCTCACGATCAAGCGGATCGCCGAAGAAGTGGGCGACTACGCCCGGCAGCAGGGTGAACGCCTGGACAACTCGCTCGTGGCCGAGATGAAGAAGGCGAATCCGAAACTGGCCGTGAACGAGGTGGACAAGCGGGCCTTCATCGCTGCCTCGGCCAGGATCTACGACGACTTCTCCAAGGAAGTCCCAAGTGGCGCGGGGCTGGTGAAGCTCATCCAATCGCTCGCGCCGCGCTAGGTGAACACCGTCGTCGCGGGCCGGGAGCCGCTGGCTGCGCCCCGGCCCTCCACCCTCGCCCGGGTCTACAGCGGGCTCATCGTCGCGCTGGAGATCTGGTGCGTGCTCCTCATGCTCGCGCTGGCGGTCATCGTGCTGCTCGGGGTCTGGTACCGCTACGTCGTGGAGCGGGCGCTGCCCTGGTATGACGAGTTTGCGGAGTTCCTGCTGGTCTGGCTCACCTTCTACGGCTCGGTGCTGACCGCCCACCGCGGCGGCCACATCAGCTTCGAGACGCTGCTCGACTACCTGCCGCGCGGGGTGCGCCGCGGTCTGCTCGTCCTCGCGGATCTCATCGTGCTGCTGATCCAGGCGGCGCTGGTCGTCTACGGCTGGAAGCTCGCCCAGGCCGCCTCGTTCGACACGGCGATCAGCATCCGGGCCGTGCGCCTCTCGTGGATCTACAGCGCGATCCCGATCAGCGGCGCCCTCGTCTTCCTCATCGGGCTGCCGCGGCTCGTCCGGCGCGCGATCGGACGGGAGCGCTCGTGAGCCTCGCCGTCGTCGGCGCGATCGTCGTCCTCTCCGTGATCGGTGTGCCGATCGGGTTCGCATTGATCGGCGCGGTCCTGCTCGCACTGCTGGTGGGAGGGGGCACGACGCCCACTGTCATCCCGCTGCATCTGTTCAGCGGCGCGGCGAAGTTCCCGCTCCTGGCCATTCCCTTGTTCGTGCTGGCCGGGGGGATGATGAACTCGTCGGGCATCTCGCTCCGTATCATCAACCTGGCCTCCGCCCTGGTCGGGCACGTGCGGGGCGGGCTGGCCATGGTCAATGTCGTAGATTCGATGTTTTTCGCCGAGATCTCCGGCTCGGCCGTCGCCGACGTGGCCGCGCTCGGCAGCATCATCATTCCCGCGATGGTGAAGAAGGGATACACGCCCGCCTTCACGGCCGCGCTTACGTCCGTCACCGCGTCGCTGGCGATCATCATCCCGCCGAGCATCCCGATGATCCTTTACGCGGTGATGGCGGAGACGTCGGTGACCCGCCTGTTCCTCACCGGGTTCGCGCCCGGCGTGATCGGCCGCGGGCTGATGATGGCGGTCGTCTACTACAAGGCGCGCAAGTACGGGTTCCCGGTGGAGGACGCCTTCTCACTGCGGCGTTTCGGGCTGGCGTTCCGTGAGGCGGGGTGGACGCTCGTGCTCCCCGTGATCATCCTCGGCGGGATGTTCGGGGGCATCGTCACGGCCACGGAAGCGGCCGGCCTCGCGGTGCTGGCCGCCTTCCTCATCGGGGTCTTCATCTACCGCGAGATGAACTTCCGGCAGCTCTGGTCGGTGACGCTGGACGGCGTCGTGGCCACGGCGAGCGTCATGCTCATCGTCGCGGCCTCCGCGGTGCTGGGCTGGTACCTGACGAACGAGCAGGTCCCCCAGCAGTTCGCCGCCTGGGTGCTCGGACTGACGAACAACCGCATCCTCGTGCTGCTGTTCCTGAACGTCTTCCTGCTGGTCGCCGGCATGTTCTTGCACAGCGCCGCGGCCATCCTCCTCATCGTGCCGATCGTCATGCCGCTGGTGCGGCAGGTCGGGATCGATCCGACGCACTTCGGGATCATCGTCACGCTCAACCTTGCCATCGGGCAGCAGACGCC
>MENB01000079.1:14329-19216 GCA_001768125.1 Armatimonadetes bacterium RBG_19FT_COMBO_69_19 | reverse complement strand
CTTACCGCCTGCGCCGTCGCCAAGCAGCCGGTGGGCACGGTCTTCCGCGAAGCGATCCCCTTCATCATCTGCCTGTTGATCACACTGGCGATCGTCACCTACGTCCCGGCCATCCCGCTCTTCCTCCCGCGCCTCCTGCAGCCGTAGGGTAACGCAAAGGCGGACTGCTCGGGACGCGGAATCTAGTGTCTCGATGACGCGGATCTGGCGCCCCGCCTTGCTGGTTTGGATGGGGATCCTCCTCGCCGGCTCGCTCCTGCCCTCGGCGATGGGCGCCCCCGGCGGTCCGGGGTGGCACTTGCTCGGTTACGCGATCCTGGGTGCGCTCCTGGGGCAACGGTACTCGGCGGGCACCGCCTGGCTCCTGGGGTCTGGATACGGCGCCCTGGTCGAGGGGATCCAATGGGCCGTGCGCTACCGCGCCGCCGAGGTGGGCGACCTCCTGGTGAATGGGCTGGGTGTGGCGATCGGCCTCCTGGTGGGCCGGGCCGCGCTCAGATTTCGCCGAGGATGATGTCGGGCGTCCACTCCACGTCGAACGTTCATCGTCCTCCTCTTCTTCCCAGATGCTCCCGCAGGCGCGTCACGGTGGTCGGGAGGACGATCCCGAGGCGGTGATCGGGGAAATGCTCGCGGATGGCCGCTGCGGCCGCCTCGTCGTCGCGTCCGGCCTCCATTGCGTCGGCGACGATCGCCGCCACGGCGTCGTGATAGGCCGTCTGCGCGTCCAGGAGATCGAGGCCGCCGGGAGCCCCGTGGCCCGGGATGAAGACGTCGGCGTCGAGCGCCCGCAGCGCCCGCAGGCCCTCCCGCACCCCGGGCAGGGAGGCGTGCTCGTAGTTGTAGTGATAACGGGCGAAGAGCAGGTCCCCGCAGATGGCTACGCGGGCGTTCGGGACGAAGAGGAAGGCGTCCCCCGGGGTGTGCGCCCAGCCCGGATGCCAGATCTCTACCTCCACGCCCCCCACGTGTAAAACCAGGCCGTCGTCGAACGTGATGGACGGCATCGCGGGCCGCGCGTCCGCGAAGAGCTCGGCGAGCCCGGGCTGAGCCTGCCGCGAGGCGATGAGTGCCGGATGCTCTTCGGCCATGCGATCCCGGCAGGCCCGGTGGGCGATCAGGGCCGCTCCACGGTCCTCGAAGACGGCCGCGCCCAGCGAGTGGTCGGTGTGGTGGTGGGTGAAGACCACGTACCGCACGGGGGCGTCGGTGTGCCGCCGCAGGGCCGTCTCGATCAGCCGGCCGTGGGCCGGTGCGATGAGCGGATCGACGAGCATGATGGCCCGCTCCCCGATCACGGCGACCGCGTTCGCCCCGTAGCTCGTCGGCATCGTGTCCCCGCCGAGCGAGAAGACGAGGATGTCCTCCTGCACGCGCGTTTCGGTCAGCTGGGCCGCCACAGAGTCGGTATTCTCGGCGCCAAAAGGGCCTCCTCGTCGCCCCAGATGACGGAAGTTCACCGGAAGTTCGGGGGAAGGTTTGCCCGGATGGCGGCATCCCGCTTGCTTTATGGAGGGGTAGGGCCCGGGTATCGGTAGCCGGGTCACCCCGTGCAAAGGGAGCACACGGCGATGAGAAAGGCGACAACCACAGTCATCATCCTGGTGACGATGGCCCTGGTGGCGGCGCTCGCGGCGCCGGCCCTGGCCGAGACGATCACCTACACGACCAGCTTTGTGAACCGTCTGGGCAACACGATTACCGTCGAAACGACCTACGTCGACGGCGTGCTGACCTCCCAGGTCATGCGCGAAGTGCAGCCGGACGGCTTCCTCAAGATGCTGAAGACGTGGGAGTACTACCCGAACGGGATGGTCAAGACGTCCGAGGAATGGCGGTACTCGGCCACCTCGCCGACGCACATCACGCGCCAGTACTCCGACACCGGCGTCCTGCTCTCTCAGGTCGCCGAGCTGTATCTGAACGGGGAGCTGGCCGTGAAGTCCATCATCACGTACGACAGCACCGGGCTCCTGCTCACCCAGGAGGACCGGATCTTGACGACGCTGGCGGATGGGACCCAGGTGTGGGTCGTGACCGTCAGCACGTACGCCGGCGGGGTCCTCGTCAGCTCGATCACGAAGGAGTACCCGTACGGATACAACTTCGATGCGCCGACCGAAGCGTCGCTGGAAGAGCGCCCCGGCTGGGGCCACGGCGACACGAACCACGACCACACCGGACCCGGCGGCAAGGAGAACAAGCACGATGGGGGTAACGGCGGCGCAGCCGCCGGCGGGAACGAGGCCATCCGCCCCGGCAACGGGTATGGCGACGACAATCACCAGCACACGGGGAGCGGCCAGAAGTAAGAACAACCGCGAATAGCAGGGCGAACGAATCCGGCACCGTGTGGGCGACCACGCGGTGCCGCCGTTTTCGGCGGCTTCTTCAGCGCAAGATGAGCAACGCCGTCATCCCCGCCGCGATCGTGAGGAGCATGTTCTTCCCGCGCCACGCCACGGCCGCGGCAAGAGCCCCGGCCAGCAGGTAGGGGTTTCCCACCGAGAGGTCCAGCAGCCCGGCCGGCCGGACGAGCGCCGGCGCGATCAGCGCCGAGAAGACCGCGGGCGGCACGAATCGTAGCGCGCGCGAGACACCGGGCGACAGCCGTACCCGCCCAAGCAGCAGGATCATCGACAGCCGGATGGCCACTGTGATCACGCCCATCCCGGCGATGATCAGCCAGTAGGTCTGCGCGCTTCTCATCGCAGGCTCAGCAGCGCCACGACCCCGAAGGCGGTGATGACCACCCCGGCCGCGCGGTTCACCCAGCGCAGCGTCTCCGGGCGCAGGCGCGTCCGGACCATCCCGGCGGCGCCGCTCAGGATGAGCCACCACAGGGCCGATCCACTGAACACCCCGGCGACCAGTGCCCCGGCCGTGGCGTAGTCGCGCGACGCGACCACGCCGAGCCCCGCGAAGATCGCCGCGAACGAAAGGATGGTCATCGGGTTGGTCAGCGTGAGGGCCAGCGTCGTCACGTATGCGCTCCCGAGCGTCAGCGAGCGGGCGCCGTCTCCGCGCAGCGGGGCCGGCTTGCTGGTGAAGGTCCGGATGCCCAGATAGATGAGGAACAGCCCGCCGACCAGGCGCAGCCAGACCTGCTCGCGGACGAGCAAGCCCGAGACGAACGTCAGGCCGAACCCGGCGATGGCGCCGTAGAACGCGTCGGCCGTCGCCGCCCCCAGACCGGAGACGAAGCCCGCGGCCCGCCCGTCGGCCAGCGTGCGGCGGATGCACAGCACGCCGATCGGTCCGACCGGCGCCGCGATAGAGAACCCGATGAGCAGGCCCCGCAGGAAGAACGCGCTCATCCCCGGTCCACCAGCCACCCGGCGGTGATGCCGGCCAGGGCGCCCGCGATCAACCCGGCCCGCAGGGGCGCGCCCGCAGCCGCGACTGCGACGACCGCCGCCGTCAGCGCGGCCAGGCGGGTCCCCCGGTCGGTAAGCATCGGGACGATGATGGCGATGAAGATGAGCGGCAGGGCGAACTCCAGATCCCAGCCCGTGGGGATGCCGGCGGCGAGCAGCACCCCGGCGGCGGTGCTGAGCTGCCAGCCGGCCCACAGCGTGAGTCCCGCCCCGAGGAAGAACCAGTGCCGGTCGGCGTCGGTGGGCGTCCGGACCTGAAAGCGCGTGATCGTCACGGCATACGCTTCGTCGGTCAGGAGATACCCGAGCAGCCACTTCCACGCCGGGCGCAGGTGGCGCAGGCGGGGGGCGACGGAGGCGCTGTACAACAGGTGGCGCAGGTTTAGGACGAAGGTCGTCAGCAGGATGACGGCGCCGGGCGAGCCCGAGGCGAACAGCTCCGTGCCGATGAACTGGGCGGAGCCGGCGAAGACGATCGACGACATGGCCAGGGCCGCGGCAGGCGGGATCCCCGCCTCACGCGCCAGCGCCCCATAGATGAGGCCGAAGGGAAGCGCGCCCAACATCAGGGGGATCTCTGCTCTGACCCCGGCGAGGAACTCCGTCCTCACGTCTCCTGCGGGCGTTCGGCGCCCACCCGCACCGCGGACGGCGGGGCGGTGCGGCGGTTCACGACCGCGATCCCACCCACGACGAGCGCCGAGCCGGCGATCAGCCGCCAGTCCGCGGATTCATGGAGGAAGATGATGCCGAGCAGCAGCCCCACCACCGGGAACACGTAGGTCACGAGCGA
Source organism: Armatimonadetes bacterium RBG_19FT_COMBO_69_19 (assembly GCA_001768125.1). GTDB lineage: Bacteria > Sysuimicrobiota > Sysuimicrobiia > Sysuimicrobiales > Kaftiobacteriaceae > Kaftiobacterium. Next base: position 15,046 of record MENB01000079.1, on the reverse strand, counting down.
GGCGCGCGTGGCGCCCCAGGCGTTGATCAGGTAGAAGTACAGGAGGTACGCCACGCAGGACCCCAGCAGTCCCAGCCAGGCCAACGCGAACCAGGTCAGCCCGGAGTGGGGGAAGATGACCGGCCGGTCCATCACCGGCACGACCGCCCAGGTGATCGCATCCGCGATGAGCACGACCATCGTCGCCTGCACGAGCGGCGGGTGGCCGCGCAGGTGGCGGCGCGAGAACGTGGCCGAGGTCGCATAGCTGGCCGACGCGGCCAGCATCGCCACCTGTCCCCAGATGTTGCCGTGGATGCCCTGCGCCGAGAACTCACGGCTCATGAGGACCACCACCCCGACGAACCCCACGACGAGGCCCGCGATCCGGGTGAGGGTGACTCTCTCATCCGAGAGCCAGTAGTGCGCGATGACGATGGCGAACAGCGGCACGGTGGCGTTGAGGATGGCGGCGAGCGCCGAGTCGATGCGCGTCTCCGCCCAGGAGATCAGGATGAACGGCAGCGCCGTGTTGAAGAATCCCATGAAGAGGTAGGCGGGGAGGTAGGTCCGCAGGTTCCGGAACGGCTGCCGGGTGAGGCGCACGACGGCCAGCAGGCCGACCAGCCCGAAGGCGAGCCGGATGGCGGCGAGGGTGGCCGGGCCGATATCCCCGACGGCGATCTTGATCCAGAGGAAGGACGAGCCCCAGATGGTTCCCAGCAGAAGAAACGCGCC
>MENB01000079.1:2936-14224 GCA_001768125.1 Armatimonadetes bacterium RBG_19FT_COMBO_69_19 | reverse complement strand
CGCTCGGACACATCGGAGGTGTGGCAGCGGTGCGGGTCGAGCAGATGCTATCCGAGGTCGATGTCAATCAGGTGGCGGATTCCGGCGTGAGCGAGGAGCGGGAGGCGATGGACGCCTTCTCACGTGCCGTCGTGGATGCCGTGGAGCGGGCCGGACCCGCCGTCGTCAGCGTGTCGGTGGCGCGTCCGGCGCCCGAGCGCTTCCGCCGCCGGGGGCTCGACGAGTTCCACGGGGCCGGGAGCGGGCTCATCATCACCCCCGACGGCTACGTCCTGACGAACAGCCACGTCGTCTCCGGCTCGCGGCGTATCGAGGTCCGGCTGCAGGACGGCCGCACCCTCGAGGCGCAGGTGGTCGGGGACGATCCGCACAGCGACCTGGCCGTCGTGCGGCTCCTGGAGTCCGGGCTGCCCTCGGCCGAGCTCGGCGACTCCTCGCGCCTGCGCGTGGGCCAGCTCGTCGTGGCGATCGGCAATCCGCTGGGCTTCCAGGCCACGGTGACCACCGGCGTGGTGAGCGCGCTCGGGCGGTCCCTGCGCGCGCAGTCGGGCCGGCTCATCGAGAACATCATCCAGACCGACGCCGCCCTCAACCCCGGCAACTCGGGCGGGCCGCTGGTGGACTTCCGCGGCCGCGTCATCGGCATCAACACCGCGGTGATCATGGGTTCCCAGGGCATCTGCTTCGCGATCCCGGCGAACACCGCCAAGTGGGTGACCGCGCAGCTGATCCGTGACGGCCGCGTGCGCCGCGCCTACCTCGGCATCTCCGGCCAGCAGGTCGCCGTCGACCGCCAGCTCGCGGTCGAGTACGCTCTGACGGTTCCGACGGCTGTCCGCGTGGTGGAGGTCCAGCCCAGCACCGCGGCAGCGCGGGCCGGCTTGGCGCCCGGGGACGTCCTCGTGCGGGTGGGCGGAGCGGCCATCGCCTCGCCCGATGACCTGCAGCGGGCGCTGGCCCGGCACGCGATCGGCGACGCCCTCATGGTGGACGTCCTGCGGGGAGCCGAGCGGCTGACCCTTTTGACGCAGCCGACCGAGCTCCCGGATGAGGCCGCCTAAAGGTCCTCCGGACGACTAACCCCCCTCCCCAGCGGGCAGAGTACGCGGATACCAGCCCGAGAACGTTGTTTGTTCAACCTTGATAGGGGAGGGATTCATCCATGGATAACCTGCGCCGCCTCGGCGGTGAAGCAGGGTTAGTGGCTGGCATCGCGACAGCCTGGGTGTTCCTGGGCTTCGTCTTCATCTTCCCCACCGCCGGCCTGGATTTCGTGGACCAGGTCAACCCACACCGGTACCTGCCTTTCATGACCAAGCACCCGGCGATGGTCTGGAGCGTGCACATCCTGGGCGGATTACTGGCCGCGCTCGGCACGGCCGTGCTGTTCGCCGCGCTGCAGGACCGCTTCAGCTCGGATAACGCGGGCAACGCGCGCCTGGGTGCGGGAGCGGGCCTGTTCGGGGCCGGGACCCTCGCGGCCGCCGTGCTCGTGCGGCAGGCCGGCTTCGACGCGCTGGCCGGGCTCTATGCGACGAACGCCACCGGCGGCGCGTACGCGTTCTACGCGCTGCGGGGTCTCGTGTACTCACTGGAATCCCTGAGCGCGCTGGCCACGGGCCTCGGCGTCTTGATCATCGGCCGGTTGATGGTGACCGACCGCAAGTTCAGCAGCGTCGGCTACCTCAGCGTTGCGGTCGGGACGGTCATGGTCTTCGCGGCCTTCGTCTCCCACGTGCTCCTGTTCATGGTGAGCTCGCTGGGGATGATCGCCTGGCTCATCTGGACCGCGATCACGATGCGGACTGAGGCGGGCCCGGCCTTCCTCACGGGCTGGATGTTCCCGAGGAAGCGCCGCGCGAACGGAGGCGCCCGCAAGGCTGCCTAACGACCCAGCGAGAAACGCATCAACCGGCATGGAGACGGCCCGCTTCGCGGCGGGCCGTCTCGTTTTCAGACGGCCCTAGGCAACACGGTACCGTTCGAAGGCGTCCTTGCGCATCCGGGTTGATGCGCCCGGCCGCTTAGGCAGGTGCAGGACTCCCTCCCGGACGTCCACGGGGTCCTCGAACAGGTCAAGGATCCAGGGGATGTACTCCAGCATCGGCGCGTTGCGGGTCGCCGCAACGAGGTGCTGGTGGACCTGCATCATGTCCCCGTGATGCGGGACCACCGGCAGACCGAACGTCGCCGCCGTCGCCGCCACCTCCAGCCACTCCGTGATGCCGCCGACCCGCGTCGCGTCCACCTGCACGTAGCCGACCGCGCCCCGCGCCATGTACTCTCGGAACAGGTACTTGGAGTAGATGCTCTCCCCGACCGCGATGGGAATCGTGGTCGCCTCGGCCAGCCTGGCGTGGCCGCCGATGTCATCGGGGTGCAGGGGTTCTTCCAGCCACGTCAACCGGTAGGGTTCCAGGAGGCGCGCGGCACTGATCGCGGTGTTGATGTCCCAGATGGTGTTGGCGTCCACCATCAGGTCAACCTCATCGCCGATTGCTGCGCGCACGGCCGCCACGCGCCGGACGTCCTCCTGCAGACTCGGCTTACCGACCTTCATCTTCACCGCCCGCCAGCCCTGGTCGATCAGGCGCCGGATGTCATCGATGAGCTCGGCTTCCGTCCAGTTCAGCCATCCCGCGTCGGTGTTGTACGTGGGGACCGGGCCGGTCTTGGCCGCGCCGAGCACGCGCCACAGCGGCTGCTCCTGAGCCTGGGCGATGATGTCCCACAGCGCGATGTCGATCGCGGCCTGCGCCATCTGGCTGATCCCCGCCCGGCCGACCCAGCGCAGCGGCCCCATATAGAGGTCCTGCCAGATCTGCTTCACGTGGAAGGGATCGCGGCCAACCAGGACCGGTCCGAGGTGTTTCTCGATCGCGCCCTTGATGAGGTCGTCCCCTCTGGCGTGCGTGCCGGTATAGCCGGTGCCGGTCAGGCCCTCGTCGGTCCTGATCAACGCCCCGGGCACGCCCCAGGTCGGGACGTGGTGAATCGAATCCTCGATCGCCCGGCGGATCGGGACCTGGACGATGAAGCCTTCGACATTGGTGATCTTCATGGGCCCCGTATGCCTCTGGCCGCCGTTACTTCGTTCCGGTCAACCCGCCGTCGATGATCAGTGGTGCGCCGGTCATGAACGCCGCCTCGTCGCTGGCGACGTACAGGACGGCATGGGCCACATCCTCTGCGGTCCCCAGCCGCCCCAGGAGCTGCCGCCGGGTGATCTCGGCCAGCCCCGCCTCCGGATCGGCGTACGACTCGCGCAGGTAGCGGTCGACGAAGGGCGTGTGGATCGTGCCGGGGCAGATGGCGTTGACGCGGATGTTGTGTCTGGCGTAGTCCGCGGCCATGGACAGCGTCATGGCCATGACCGCGCCCTTGCTGGCCGCATAGGAGACGCGTCGCGCCAGGCCGACGAAGGCGATGCTGCTGGCCATGTTGATGATCACGCCGCGCCGCCGCTCGATCATGTATGGGGCGACGGCCTTCGTCGTCAGGAAGATGCCCTTGACGTTGACCGCCATGACGCGATCCCATAACGCCTCGTCCGTCTCCTCGACCGAGCCGACCCCGGCGATGCCGGCGTTGTTGAAGAGGATGTCCACCGCATGATACCGATCCACCGTGGCGCGTGCCAGCTGCCGCGTGTCTGCAGAGTTCGTCACGTCGCAGGGACTGAAGAACGCCTCGCCTCCGGCGGCGGCGATCGCCGAGACCGTCTGCTCCCCGGCCCCGCGGTCGACGTCGGCCAGGGCGACGCGCGCGCCCTCGCGCGCAGACAGCAACGCGGTCGCGCGGCCGATGCCCGAACCGCCGCCGGTGATAATCGCGACCTTGCCGTCCAGCCGTCCCATCGGCGATCCTGTCAGGTGTGCAGGGCCTTCAACCGGCGCAACAGATCGGTGCCGCCTTCGCCGAAGTGCCGGTGCATCTCCCGGTACAGCGCATAAACGTCCGCATACCGTGCGTGCGCGGCGGGATCCGGCCGGTATGCCGTGAAGCCGGCCGCCGCCATGCGGGCCAATGCCTCCTCAGGCGCATTGTATCCGCCGCCGGCGCTTCCCGCGGCCAGCGCACCATAGACCGCGGCGCCTCGGGCCGAGGCATGCGGCGTCGCCGCCGCGTGCAGGGTCCTGCCGGTGACATCCGCATAAATCTGCATGACCACGGTGCTGCGCGAGAGCCCTCCACACACCCGCAGCCCGGTCACCGGCTCGATGCCGCGGCCGGCTTCGAACAATTCGATCACCTGACGCGTCCCACAGGCGGTGGCTTCCACGATGCTGCGGTACACCTCGGCGGGCGTGGTCCCCACCGTGAGGCCGGCCATCACCGCCGAGAGGTCGGCGTTCACCAACGGTGTGCGGCTGCCGTTCCACCAGTCCACCGCCACGAGCCCGCCGGCGCCGGGCGACAGATCCGCGGCCTCGCGGTTCAGCCGGTCAAACAGGGCCTCCGCCGGTCCGTCCCCCGCCCAGGCCAGCGTGCGTACCCACCATTCCAGTGCGTCCCCGGTCGCCGCCTGTCCTGCTTCATAGCAGTAGAACCCGGGCAACACACTGTCGGCCACAACGCCCGAGATCCCCTGAACTGGCACCCGCGCGCGTGAGAGCAGCAAGTGGCACGTCGAGGTGCCCATCACCATCACGAGCGTTCCTGGGCCGTCCACGCCCAACCCTGGAAAGGCTGCGTGGGCATCGATCACCGCGACGGCCACCGGGACGCCCTCCCGCAGACCCGTGCGGTCGGCCCACGCCGCGGTGAGCCCGCCGGCGCGCGTGCCGACCGGCCGGGGGGGCCCGAGCTTGTCCAGCAGCGACGGGAAGGCAGGATGCAGTCCGGCCAGGAGCGCCGCGGGTGGATACCCGTCCTCAGGCTGCCAGTGCGCCTTGAAGCCGGCCTGACAGACCGAGCGGACCTCGTGCCCGGTCAGCTGCCAGACCAGCCAGTCCCCGGCTTCGATCATGCGGTCGGCCGCCGCGAAGATCTGTGGCGCTTCCTCCAACATCTGCAGCGACTTGGCGTGCAGCCATTCGGAGGAGGTGCGGCTGCCGTAGAGGTCCAGGAACGGCGGGCGCATGGCGTTGATGCGGTCGGCCTGACGCTGCGCGGCATGATGCTTCCACAGTTTGACCCAGGCGTGCGGCTGCCCCGCGTACTCCGGCAGCAGGCACAGCGCGGTGCCGTCCCGCTTCACCGGCAGCACCGTTGAGGCGGTGCAGTCCAGCCCGATGCCCACGATCGCCCCTCCGGCGGCGATCCGCACCGCTTCCCGCAGGAGATGCTCCAGCGCGGCCAGGTAGTCTCCAGGGTGCTGAAGCGCCCAGTCGCCGGCGAGCGGTGTGCCGTCCGGCAGTGCGCGCGTCAGGACGCCATGCGGATACGGATGGACGACGGTCGCCGCCTCTGCGCCCGTCTCGACGTCGACGAGCACGAGGCGTGCCGACTCGGTGCCGAAGTCCAGGCCAGCCGCGAGACGCACGCTACCCCTCCAGCAGCACCGGACGGATCTTCAGCATCTCGCAGACGTGCAGCAGCTCGCGCACGTAGTCTCCGTAGACGCCGTGGATGTGGTTGGTGGGAAAGGCGCCCAGGAAGCGCTCCGCGGGGCAGGCCAGGCGCGTGAACGCGTGCGGCCAATTGGGCTGCACGGCCTGCACCAACTCGCGCTCCTTGGCCGGATCCAGGCGCACGAATTCGCCCCGCAGGATGTGCATGCGGTACCGGCCGGCCTCCCGGGACAGCCGGGCCAATGTGACCTCCCCGGGGTGCGCGATGTGGAATACCGATGCCCCGCCGGCGGGAAAGTAGAACCCTTCCGGATGCAGCTCCACCTTCGGGAGGTTGACCTCCGGGTCGATGCTGCGCCCGGCGAAGTAGGTCGCGTGCTCGCCGGAGTTCACGAGATCGAACAGGTCCAGGTCTTCGAAGTAATGCCGGACGTCGGCGAACAGCACCGGGGTGCCCGACAGGTGCTTGAAGATCTCCATCGTCAGCGCCGCGTCCATGTCGGCCTCCGTGCTGCAGACGATGGGGTCGTGCGGCCCGTCCCAGTCGTACGGATCGTTGAGGAACGCCTCGGTGATGTCCATCGTCACGAACTGCTCGGTGAGCTCCGGCTGCGCTTTGATGCCGAGAAAGTCTAGCCCGCGCTCATCGATGATTTCCCGGACCGCGTAGTAACTGGCGATCTGCAGCTCGAGCTTCTCGGGGGTGAGCTGCTTGCCGTCGTAGTGTACTTTGGCGACGTGGCGCTCCAGCCACTCCCGCGCCTTCTTGCACCGGGCCGCAGGCACGAGCTGCGCGCGCCGCACGATCTCCCACTGGTCGATGTGCTCGACGTCGATGCCGAACTGCTCCGCCCACTGATCAGTGTTGGACACCGCCGTGTTGATGCCGATGGACCGTCCGCCGAATAGCCCGTAGGTTTCCCCGCGCAGCCGCTTCGCCACGGAGGCGGCGCGGACGAACACCTCGACCCGCCGGCCGACCTCGCCGTCCTCGATCTCGCCGAAGACGCGCGTGTACGGAACGTTGATCTGGTCGAGCGCGCCGGCCGCGGCCAGCACGGCCACCATGCCCGGTTTCGCCGGGTTCACCTGGCCGAACAGGAGGAACGGCCCGGGCGCAAAGCGTGAGGCGAGCACGGTGAACTGCGGAAACGCCCAGACCGCGTAGTTGAAGATGGTGCAGTCCGCTCCGGCGCGCGCCAGCTTCTCGCCCTCCGATTTCGCCAGCGCGTTCGACCAGACCAGCTCGCCGGTGACGACCTCGAACCCCGTCGCCCGCAGGGCGTCGCGCAGGCGCGCCTCGAACCGCCGGTTCTCCGCCACCTGCGGCTCGTGCGCGTAGCGGCGGCCGTCGGAAAACGTCAGGATCCCGACCGTGGCCATGCTGTGCTCCTCCTTCGTCGCGACGGGCTAGCCTTTCAGCGCCCCCACCAGCAGACCCTTCGCGATGTAGCGCTCCAGCGCGATCGCCATGAGGATAACCGGGGTGATCATGATCAGGATCAGCACCGACATGTACCACCACTGCGGCCCGCGCGTGGCGTTCTGCGCCGCGATCAGCAGGGGCAGCGTCTGCGCGTTCGCGCTGGTCAGGAACAGCGCCAGCAGGTATTCGTTCCACGCGAACACCAGCACCAGCAGGAAGGTCGCCGCCAGCCCCGGCGTGGACAGGGGCAGCACGATCGAGCGGAAGATGCGGTAGGGCGAGGCGCCGTCGATCGCCGCGCTCTCCTCCAACTCGATGGAGATGTTGCGGAAGTAGTCCCGCATCAGCCACACCACGATCGGTAGGTTCACCGCGGTGTAGGTGATGATCACGGCCAGCCGCGTATCGAGCAGGCCGACCCGTTGGAACATGACGTAGATGGGGATGACGACGGCCACCGGAGGGAGGATGCGCTGCGAGATCATCCAGAACGAGATGTCGTCGTTCCCCACCGCGCGCACGAAGCGGCGACCGAGCGTCTGGCGGGCGAGGATGAAGAGCCCCAGCGCAGCGGCAACCGCGATCTGCCACGGCACGCCCATCGTGATCGCGACGGCGGCGAGGGCGAGACTGCCCAGGAACATCCCGACGACCCCGAGCCGGGGCTCGTAGCGGAACCGCAGCAGCCCGTACCCGGCGGTAGTCCCCAGTCCCAACGCCAGGACCGAGCTGGTGAGCGCCACGACGACGGTGTTCACGTACGGGCGCAGCGTGTCGTTGCGCAGGTCCACGAAGATGTACCGCCAGGCGTCCCCGGACGGCGTGAAGTCGACGTACGGGATGAACACCGGGCCGTCGTACACATGCACGGGCAGCTTGAAGGACGTCGTGAGGATCCAGTAGAGCGGGAACAAGACGACCAGCGCCCACCCCCCCAGTACGACGTAGGTCAGCAGCACGCCGGCCGGTGTCATCGCCTGCGCCCGACGCCTCCCGCGGACCGAGCGGCGCACGCTACACCGCTCCCGCCAGCCGGCGGTGCACCAGGCTGATGTACGACAGCGCCATGAACGTGACGAGAAACAGCAGCGAGTAGGCCACGGCGGCGGAGCCGCCGATGTCGAGCGTGCGCCAGGCGATGAAGGCGTGCAGGGTCAGAGACTCCGTGGCGGTGCCGGGACCACCATTGGTGAGGACGTTGGGGAGGTCGATGATCTTGAACGCCTCGATCATCCGGATCAGGATGACGGTCGAGGTCACGGGCAAGATCTGCGGCCAGGTCACCTTCCAGAAGGTCTGCCAGCGGCCGGCGCCGTCCATCATCGCCGCCTCCAGGAGCTCCTGCGGCTGCGCCTCCAGCGCCGCGAGCAGCACGATGAACATGAACGGGGTCCACTGCCAGATGTCGCCGATCATCACGACGATCCGCGCGCCCCAGGCATGGCCGGCCCACGAGACCTCGGCCAGACCCACCGCCCGCCACAACGGGGCGAACGGGCCCTTGCCCAGGTCGGCCATGATCCGGAAAGTGTAGGCGATCCCGACGGGCGTGATCATCATCGGGAGCAGGTAGACGACCCGGAAAAACCGCCGGCCCGGGATCTGCTGCGCGGCGAGGTACGCCAGGATCAACCCGAGCCAGTACTGTACCGCGATGCCCACGAACACGTAGAGGATCGTCGTGATCACCGTGCCTGGGCGGCCGCCCGGTGCGAGTGTGCGGATAGCCAGCCAGGTCAGGGCACCGGCGATGACTGCGAAGACAAGTCGTCCCGCCGTCCTCGGGACGGCGGGACGCATTCGGGCCGCGCCGCGGATGACGAAGACCAGCAGCACGGCCGTCACCGCCCCGCCCATCCCCCAGATCAGCGGCGTGAGATCGGCGAGCAGCCCCAGGAAGTGCTCGCGCTCGATGCCGGCGACGAGTTTGCGGTAGTTCGCCAGTCCGACGAAGATGAGCTTGAAGCCGCCGGGGACAAGCTGGAACCGGACCAGCGACAGATACACGGACAGGAGGAGCGGGAAGATCGACATGAGCATCAGCAGCAGGACCGCCGGCAACAGGAAGAGCGAACCGGCCTGGCGACCGGCCCACCGGGTCAGCGCCTGCGGGAGTGAGAGCGGGACAGGGCCGTTGGGCGACCCTGTCCCGCCGAGATCACGCTCGGTCAGCATGCGGGATGGGCGTCGTTCCCGCGAGTACGACCGTCAGCGTTTGACGCCCAGCGTCGATCGATAGGCCTGCAATTGAGCGTCGCGGCCGAGCTCGTTGGTGGTCGCCTCCCAGCCGTCGGTGATCTCCTTCATGGCCTGCTGGATGGTGATCTGTTTCGCCAGCAGCTTGGCGATCGCCGTGTCGAGCACGACCTGCTGGTAGCGCTGGTTCTGCGGGACCCGCAGGTCCAGCACCATGTTCGGGCTATTCAGGCTGGCCTCGATCGCGCCGAGGTAGTTCTTCGCGGCGGAGGCACTCATGCCCGCCTTCACCCAATTGTCGAGGCCTTTGAACTGCGAGGTCCGGTACGGGTTGAATCCCGTGATTCCGATCGTCACGTCGACGTTGGCCTGCTTCCGCTGGCTCATGTAGGAGAGGAACGCGTAAGCCGCCGCCTTGACCCTGTCCGGGGCAGCCTTGTTGATCGCGCCCGACCATCCGCCGAAGGCCGCGAACGGCGCGTGGTTCACTCCGCCGGTCGCATACGGGCAGGTCGTGCTGTTGCACGCGACAAGCCCGCCGGTCGCGCGGTCCAGCACCCGACGCGAGCCTGGGAGAATGACCGCGCCGACCTTGTTCTTGACCTTGGAGCTCTTGGGGTCGATGGCCAGCGTGCCGATGTCGCCCCAATCGATGCTCAGCCCACACCGCCCCGTCACGAAGCCGGAGCGGGAATCGCCGACGTCCCAGTTGAGCTCGTCCGGAGGACCGTACTTGCCGGTGTCCACGTAGATGCGGAGGGCTTCGGCGAAGGCGGCATTGTTGGTCAGCGGCTTCAGGGTGTCGAGGTCGAAGAACGACCCCTGGCTCGTGCCCTTGCTCTGCAGATACGCGCCCGCCACCGACCAGACCATCCAGTACGACTGGGCGTTGCGCTTCTTGGCGATGCAGGACCCGAAGTCCGCCCTGCCGTCGCCGTTGAGGTCCTTCTTATGCAGCGCCGCGGCGACCTTGAGGTAGTCGTCCCAGGTCTGCGGCGGCTTCAGTCCGGCCCGCGCCAGCTGATCTGTCCGGTAGTACACCATCTGGAAGTCGCCGTCCAGCGGGATCGTATAGATCCGCCCGGCATAGCTGGCGCTGAAATCTCGGAAGAACGGCGCGATGTCATTCCACTGCAGGGCAGCGTCACCTTTGACGCGATCGGTGATGTCCTCCAGGTACCCCGGAGTAACGTAGTCCACCATCCACTGGGGCGCGAAGACGAAGGCCTGGAAGCTGTTCGTGCGCGTCACCATGTCCGTGAGAATCTTCTGGTAGAGGTCGCTGAAGGGAACGGTTACGACGTTGATCTTCGCGCCGGTCAGCTTGGTGAACTCGGGACCGCGGCGCTGGAGAGGTTCGGCGATCTGCGGCCCGGTGAAGGTGAGGACATTGACGGTCACACCGTCAAACTGCTTGCCCGGAGCGGCCGGCGTGCCGGCGGCCGACCCCAGGACCAGCACGCCCAGCAGCGCGAGCACTAAACGGACATGCCGTTTCATCAATCGTTCACCTCCTACTGCCGTGAAGATGTCTGCTCATGTCTGAGGAACGTCACTTCCCCGAGGAACGTCACCTCCTCGCCGGTGGAGTGGACAGCGGTGCTGGTGCGGGATGGGCAAGCACTTCGCGGCGCCGGAAGGCACTCCTGCCGCACGTCGGAGCAGGAAACACGGCGGGTCCGGCGCAACTCAACAGCGAGTACCACACCTGCGATGTCCGCGCGCGAGTTGCGGGTCCTCCTGGTCGGGGGGCCGATGTACGATTCGCTCTACGCCCGCCTGCCGGAGTTCGAACGGCAGACCGGCCTGCGCGTGGAGCTCGTCGCGGCATTGCCGCACCCGACGCTGAACACGCGCATCGCCGACGAGTTCCGCCGTGCGACGGCCTCGTACGACCTGATCTCTACCCATACGAAATATGCGCCGTCGCAGCGGCAGTGGCTGACCCCGCTGGATGACGACCTGGAAGGCGGCGAGCTCGCGGCGTTTCATCCGCGCATCCTGGCGCTGGCACGGATCGATGGCGGCCTCTACGGTCTCCCACGCAACCTGGACGTCAAGCTGCTGCACTATCGGAAGGATCTGTTCGGCGATGCCGCCGAGCGCCGGATGTTTCAGCAACGCACCGGGCGTGAGCTGGCGGTCCCGGCGAC
>MENB01000079.1:2792-2926 GCA_001768125.1 Armatimonadetes bacterium RBG_19FT_COMBO_69_19 | reverse complement strand
CTGCGCGACGCGGCCCTGCACTTTGCGCGCGGCCCGCGCCTGTATGGCTTCACTTTTCCCGGCAGGGACTCTGGCCTCTTTGGCCACTTCTTTGAACTGCACGCGATGGCCGGCGGGCGGCTGCTCGGCGACCG
>MENB01000079.1:896-2786 GCA_001768125.1 Armatimonadetes bacterium RBG_19FT_COMBO_69_19 | reverse complement strand
GCCGGCCGTCGAGGACGATGCCGGACGCTGGGCGCTGGGGCTGCTGGTCGGCCTCTACGCGCAGGCTGCGGCACCCCCACAGACGCCCGACTGGCATTACGACGAAGTGGCGAAGTGCTTTCGGGAAGGTCGCGCGGCGATGACCACCGACTGGCCGGGCGGGTTCTACACGTACCGCGACGCCGAGCTCTCCCGCGTTCGGGAGGTGTTCGACGTCTCCCTGTATCCTGCGGGTCCGGCCGGGCGTCACGTCTATGCGGGCTCCCACACGTTTGCGATCCCGCTCACGGTGCGGGACCGCCCGGCGGCGGTGGACCTGCTGCGGTTCCTCACCTCCGATGCCAGCCAGTTGCTTGAGGCACGTCGGGGCAGCCTGCCCACGCGTCCGCGCGTCCTCCGGCAGGTGCGCGCCGAATCGGATGCGGGATCGCTGGCGGCACGCCGCTGGACGCTGCTCGAACAGACGGCGGACGCCGCCCTCTTCCCGCCGGCCTTTGCCCGCTGGCCGGAGATCGAAGAGGCGATCTGGCGGTCGGCGCGCGCGGCGATCATCGGCGAGTTGAGCGTGGATTACGCGCTCGCCCAGATGGCGGAGCGGATCCGCCGCGTGGTCGGGTAGCCGATGCCGCGTGAGCTCGATCGTCTGCCCGATGGCGCGCGCGGGTTGCACTCATTGCCCGCGATTCCCCGGCACGTGTACAGCGGCAGCGTCAGCGATGCCCTGGCCGACGGTTCGCTCACCTCCGAGGAGGCGCGCTGGCTACTCGAGGTCATGCTCACGATCCGCGCCTTTGAGGAGACACTCGTCGCGGTGCGCAGCGCCACCTTCGTCCCCGCCCCAGGGTTCCGGTACATCGGCGCGACCCACACTAGCATCGGCCAGGAGGCGGTCGCCGCCGGGGCCCTCGCCGCGCTCCACCCTACCGACCGCATCACCAGCACCCACCGCGGCCACGGGCACACCGTCGCGCACGGGTGGCGCGCCATCGCGGCGATGGATGACGGCGCGAGGCGCACGTTCGTCGGCCGCGAGGCGTGGCATGCGGACGTTCCAGCGCGCGAGCGGGCCGTGCGATGGCACCTCTACCGGATGTTCGCGGAGTTGTTCGGGCGGGAGGACGGCTACTGCCGCGGGCGGGGCGGCAGCATGCACATCGCCGATCTCTCCCGCGGTCACCTCGGCGCCAACGCCATCGTGGGCGGCAGCAGCGCGGTCGCAGTCGGGGCAGCCCTGGCATCGCATCACCTCGACCAGTCGTTCGTCGTCGGGTGCTTCCTCGGGGACGGGGCGCTGGCGAACGGCGTCGTGCTCGAGGCGATGAATTTCGCCGCCCAGAAGCAGTTTGCGCGCGGCGTGCCGGTGATCTTCCTGATCGAGAACAACCAGTATGCCGAGAGCGGCCAGAGCATCGGCGAGGTCACCGGCGTCAGCTACCTGGCCCGCCGTGGGGCCGGATTTGCCGACGACAACCTGCACGCTGAAGTCGTCGACGGCATGGACGCCCTCGCCGTGCGGGACGCCGTCCGCCGGGCGCACCGTCTGTGCCTGGACGGTGACGGCCCGGTGCTGCTGGAGTTTGAGACGTATCGCTTCCTGGGGCACTCCCTCAGTGACGACGGCAGAAAATACCGCAGCGAGCAGGAGGTCGCGGCCTGGAAGGCCCGCGATCCGCTCCGGACGTTTCCGGCCGGGCTGGTCGCCGCCGGCGTCATGACACGCGATGAGGTCGAGACGCTCCAGCGCGACATCCTCGAGCGCGTGCGGTGGGCGGCGGTCGAGGCGGCCGGGGCGCCGGAGCCTGATCCCGCGGCGTTGACCGTTGCGCTGCAGGCCGTGACCACGTCCGATGAGATCCCGCGCACCCTGCGCACGGAGGACCTCGATGCGGC
>MENB01000079.1:515-871 GCA_001768125.1 Armatimonadetes bacterium RBG_19FT_COMBO_69_19 | reverse complement strand
GGGCCGGAGGCCATCCCCCAGCGGCGCGCCATCGCGGAGGCGCTCGTCGAGGAGATGCGCCGCGACCGGCGGGTGCTCGTGTACGGGCAGGACGTCGCCGACTACGGCGGGTCGTTCCAGGTCACCGCCGGACTGCTGGGCGTCTTCGGCCGCTCCCGCGTCTTCAACGCGCCGATCTCCGAAGCCGCGATCATCGGCACGGCACTGGGCCTGGCGCTCGTGGGGATGCGGCCTGTCGTCGAGATCATGTACATCGATTTCGTCCTCCAGGCGATGGACCAACTGGCCAACCAGGTGGCGAAGATCCGCTACATGTTCGGGGGGCACATCACCGTGCCGCTGGTCGTCCGCACCGC
>MENB01000079.1:0-486 GCA_001768125.1 Armatimonadetes bacterium RBG_19FT_COMBO_69_19 | reverse complement strand
GCAGAGCCTGGAGGCGGTGATCACGCACTTTCCCGGGCTCAAGGTCGCCGCGCCGTCCACGGCCTACGACGCCAAAGGGCTGCTCCGGACGGCGATCCGGGACGATAATCCCGTCGTGTTCATCGAGCACCAGCTGCTGTACAACGAGCGGGACGTCGTGCCCGCGGACGAGTATGCGCTGCCGTTTGGCCAGGCCGCCGTGCGGCGGCCTGGGCGGGACCTCACCCTGGTCGGATACTCCTACATGGCCAAGATCGCGATGGAGGCGGCGGCGCGCCTGGCGGACGAAGGGATCCTGGCCGAGGTGATCGACCCGCGCACGCTCGTGCCGCTCGATCTCGACACCATCGCGGCCTCCGTGGGCCGGACCGGCCGCCTGCTGGTGCTCTCTCAGGCGCCGGCGGCGGGATCGTTCGCCGAGCACATCGCCTTCGAGATGCAGCAGCGTTGCCACGACGCGCTGCGGGTGCCGGTGGCGATCGCGGC
>MENB01000078.1:11364-17016 GCA_001768125.1 Armatimonadetes bacterium RBG_19FT_COMBO_69_19 | reverse complement strand
AGCCGGGAGCGCGCCGCCGCCGTTCGATACGCACCCGGCTCGCATGGCAGCCGGTGCACTGGTGGACGGCGATGCGCACCCATCGTTTGTCGTCCCGCCGGACCTTCGCCGCGCGGACGCGGGCCATGATCGCACGGGCCTCGACCGGGCGGCGCTGGTTCATGGCCATCTCCCACTCGCGGACCGCCTGCGCGTTCGCGCTCTCCACGAGGGAGCGCAGCTCGAAGAACCGCCGGTTCTTCCAGCAGAACGGCACGTCGGTCGCAAGCGACAGCATCCAGCCCGTCGCCACGACCGCCCCGACGACCTCGACGACCAGCCGCACGCCCCCGATCCAGAACCGGACCGCGATCGGGATCTGTACCCGGCCGGGCAGCTGCTCCACGAATGCCGCGCCCCCCTGCTGAACCAGGAGCTGGAGGTACCTGACGACCTCCACCAGCTGTGACAGGGCGGGTGTGAGCAGTGCGTTCGAGTGGCTCCCCAGGTAGTCGAGGCCGACGGCGCCCAGGTAGGCCGTCAGACCGCCGAGCTGCGCGACGATCCGCATCGTCGAGGTGTCGTACGTGCCAAACATCCTCACGGCGATGGAGGCGCCGATCGCCGCGCCGGCGCCGATGCCGGCGGCACCCAGCGGGATGCCTCCGATCAGGTGGAAGTGGGCGAGGCCGAAGAGATGGGCGACATACCCCATCGCCGCGGAGGTGACGGCAGTAAACAGCAGGGCTGCAAAGGCACCCATGGGGACCCCTCCTACATCTCAGGTGCCCGCCCTGGGGCTGGTTCAGGCGTGGCCAGGGGAGGCCGGAAGTGTGACGCGGAGTCTAACAGGGGTGCTCCGAGGAGGATAACTGTTGCTTACTTTCAGCTCAGCGGTGCTGGCGCACCGCCCGCTCCATCCGGCGGGTGGCTTCACGCTCCGCGATGGCCGACCGCTTGTCGTACTGGCGCTTCCCACGCGCCAGGGCGAGCTCGACCTTGGCCAGACCGCGCCGGAAGTACACGCGCAGGGGCACGAGCGTGTACCCCTTCTGCTCCGTCCGCCCCCGGAGGCGGTCCACCTCGCGCCGGTGGAGCAGCAGCTTGCGGGGACGGAGGGGTTCGTGGTTGAAGATGTTGCCGGCCTCGTAGGGCGGGATGTGCATGTGGTGCAGCCACACCTGACCGTCCTCGATGCGGGCGAACGCCTCCTGGATGCTGGCCCGGCCGGCGCGCAGCGCCTTCACCTCGGTGCCGGTGAGGACGATGCCCGCCTCGTGGGTCTCCTCGATGTGATACTCGTGTCGCGCCTTGCGGTTCGTCGCGACCTGTCGCTCGCCGGTCGTCACGCCGCTCACTGGAACGCCGACCCCAGCACGATGAACAGCGCGCCGACGACCGCGGTGGCGATCTCCACGACGCGCGTCCCGGGATGGGCCAGCCCGCCGTAGACGGCGGCGATGGCGACCAGCAGGATGATCATCCAGCCGGCCGTCTCCAGGAACGCGCCGAAGGTCAGCGAGCGGGCGCGGCGCAGGTAAGCGACGTGATGTCGGATGATGACGATGAGCGCCACCGCGAGGATGATCCAGATCACGACGAGTGCTGTGGCGCTCATCGTCGTCATCCTCCCGACTGATCGTTCTTCACAGCGAGCAATCCCGTGCCCTCTGCCACGACCACACCATCCGCTCGGGCCACTTCGGCCCGCGCGGTGGCCATCCCGCCCTTGCTGCCCGTGGGCATCGCCGTCACGATCAGCCGCTGGCCGGGCCGGACTTCCTTGCGGAACCGGACCTCGATCTTGGCCGTCACCGCCTCCATCCCTTTTGTGAACCAGATGTTGGCCAGCGCGTCATCGATGAGCGCCGCCAGGATCCCGCCGTGGACGAGTCCTTCGTAACCCACGTGGAGGTCGCCCGGGGTAAACTCCGCCCGGACACCCTCTCCCTCCGGGGCGAAGCGCAGCTTGAGCCCGATCGGGTTGTCCCGGCCGCAGACGAAGCAGCGCGACGCGTCCCTCATGGGGTGTGCGGCTCCCCCCACGTCCGTGGCTGCTCCCGCAGCAGATCCACCGCGTGCCCGATCGCCGGGAGGACGACCTCGAGCCATTCCTGCACCGCTTTGGGGCTGCCGGGGAGGTTGAGGATCAGGGTCCGCCGGCGGATCCCGGCGACACCGCGGGCCACCATGGCCAGCGGCGTCTTCGCCAGCGTCTGGACCCGCGCGGCCTCGACCAGCCCCGGGACCAGCCGGTCCACCACCTGCAGCGTCGCTTCGGGCGTGACGTCCCGGGGAGCCACGCCGCTGCCGCCGGTCGTGAGGACGAGATCGGCCCCCAGCGCGTCCGCGTACGACCGGAGCCGTGCCGCGATGCGTTCCTGATCGTCGGGCAGCACGTCCCGGGCAACCACGTCACCGCCGGCAGCCCGGACCGTCTCGGCGATGAGCTCCCCACTGCGGTCTTCGTGCTCGCCGCGCGCGATGCTGTCGCTGAGCGTCAGCACCGCCACCTTCGCGCCGCGCAGGTCGGTCACGACTCGCCCCTACGCCTGTATGGCCCGCTGCGCCCGCCGGTCTTGCTGACGAGGCGCACGCGCTCGATCGTCATCGCGCGGTCCACCGCCTTGCACATGTCGTAGACGGCCAGCGCGGCGGCGGTGACCGCCACGAGCGCCTCCATCTCCACCCCGGTGCGCGCGACCGTGGAGGCCGTGGCCTGGATGCCGACCGTCCCCGCCTTCTCGTCGAGCGCGAAGTCGATCTGCACGCCGGTCAGCGGCAGCGTGTGCGCCATCGGGATGAGCTCGTCGGTCCGTTTCGCGGCGTTCACGCCCGCGACCTGGGCCACGGCGAGCACGTCGCCCTTGGCGATGCGGTTGGCCTTGATCAACCGCAGGGTCTGGGGCTTCATGCGGACGACGCCGCGCGCCACGGCCTGGCGCAGCGTCTCGGATTTCGTCGAGACGTCGACCATCCGCGCCCGGCCCCGGGCGTCAACGTGCGTCAACTTACGGGCCAAGGAGCCTCACCTCGACGTCGCTGCCTTCTTCCAGCGTCTCGCCGATCGGCACGACGAGGATGCCGTCCGCCAGCACCATGGACGTCATGATCGCGGAGCCGCCCGGCACCGGGGTCGCCCACCATGTCCCCCCGCGCTCCACCAGCGCGACGCGCACGTGGTCTTCCCGCTCGCGCGCCTGCACGCGTCGGGCCAGGCGGGCCCGCACGACCTGACCGGCGCCGCGCTCCTCGGACCGCCCGGCCAGCGCTTCGATCACCGGACGCACGAACTGATCGTACACGATCATCGCCGAGACGACGTTCCCCGGGAGGCCGAAGACCGGCTTGCCGTTCGCCACGGCCAGGATCGTGGGCTTCCCCGGACGGATGGCGATGCCGTGGACGATGATGCCGGGATCCCCGAGCGCCGCGATGGCGTCGGTCACCACGTCGCGCTCGCCCACCGAGCTCCCCCCGACGAGGATGACGGCGTCGGCAGTGCGGTGGGCCGCCCGGGCATGCTCGACGACACGCTGCAGGCTGTCTCCGACGATCCCGAACGGCACAGCCAGTGCCCCCGACGCTTCGATCAACCCCGTGAGGGTGTACGTGTTCATGTCGTAGACCTGCCCGGGAGAGGCTGGCTGGCCGGGGGCGACAAGTTCATCCCCGGTGACGATGACCGCGACCCGGGGACGGAGGAAGACCCCGACCTCGGGATGGCCGAGCCCCGCGATCAGTCCGATGTCCGGTGGGCGCAGCCGCCGGCCGGGCCGCAGCACGACCTCGCCCGCACGCAGGTCGTCCCCACGGCGCACGATATTCTCGCCGGGCGCGACCCGACGCTCGACGAACACCGTCCCATCCTTGCGGACGGTGACCTCCTGCATCACCACCGCGTCTACCCCCGCCGGCAGGGCCCCGCCGGTCGGGATCCGGGCGGCCTGCCCGGACGCCACCGCCACAGCACTCACCTGCCCCATGAGGACCTCGCCAACCACCGCAAGTGGGACCGGCGCGCCCTTCGACGCCCGGGCGGTATCCGCGGCACGCACCGCATACCCGTCGACCGTGGAGCGGTCGAACGCCGGCAGGTCGGTGCCCGCCCGGATCTCCTCGGCGAGGACCCGGCCGAAGGCCTCGAGCACGGGGACATGCTCCATCCCGACAGGCCGGGACGCGTATGCCCTGGCGAAGGCCGCCCGGGCTTCCTGCGGCGTCATGAGCTGCGTGAATGCCTTCATGGCTCAGATCAGGTGGAGCTCTCGGCCGGCGCGCTCGAAGGCGTCGAGCGCTCGGCGCAACTGGTCCTGCGTGTGCCCCGCGGTGACAATGGTGCGCACCCGAGCCTTGCCCCGCGGGACGGTCGGGAAGGCGATGCTGAGGGCGAAGACCCCATGGGCAAAGAGCCGATCGGACAGTTCCAGGGCGCGCACTTCGTCCCCGACGATGACGGGCGTGATCGGCGTCTCACTCATCCCCGTGTTGAAGCCCAACTGCCCGAGTCCCCGCTTGAAGAAGCGCGTGTTGTCCCAGAGCCGCTCGATGATCTCGGGCTGCTGCTGGACCAATCGCACCGCGGCGAGCGCGGTGGCGGCCACCGAAGGCGGGTGCGACGTGCTGAACAACAGCGGCCGGGCGCGGTGGATCAGGTAGTCCACCAGGGTCTGGCTGCCCGCCACGTAGCCGCCCTGGCAGGCGAACGCTTTGGAGAGCGTGCCCACCTGCACGTGCACGCGCCCGTGGAGATGGAAGTGGTCCACGGTCCCCCGCCCCGCGCTGCCGAGTACGCCGCTGGCATGCGCGTCGTCCACCATCATGATCGCGCCGAACTCCTCCGCGAGGGCCACGAGCGCAGGCAGCGGGGCGATGTCGCCGTCCATGCTGAACACGCCGTCGGTGATGAGCAGCACGTGTCGCGCCCCGCGCGATTCCTCGAGCAGCGCCCGGGCCGCAGTGACGTCCTTGTGCGGGAAGATCTTCTTGGCGGCCCCGGACAGCCGCGCGCCGTCGATGATGCTCGCGTGGTTCAGTTCGTCGCTGACGATGACGTCGTCCTTGCCGAGGATGGCGCTCACCGTCCCGGCATTCGCGGTGAACCCCGACTGATACAGGAGTGTGGCCTCGGTGTGCTTGAAGCGGGCCAGTTCGTCTTCCACCTGGCGGTGGATCGCCATGTTGCCCGCGATCGTGCGCACCGCTCCTGAGCCGACCCCGAGGGCGTCGAGCGCCTGCCGCGCCGCGTCCTTCAGCACCGGGTGGTTGGCCAGGCCGAGGTAGTTGTTCGAGCAGAGGTTGATGACCTCGCGCCCGTCGTACCGCGCGACCGGTTCCTGCGGTCCTTCCAGGAGGCGAGGCCAGCGGAACAGTCCACGCTCTCTCAGATCCCGCAGCTCGTCCTCGAGATAGGTCAGTGGGTGTGCCATGTGCGTCACTCAGATGTACAGGATGACCTTGCCGGCCGTCGCCGCCTTCAACAGCGAAAACGCGTCCTCGAACCGCTCGATTGGCAGCCGGTGGGTGATCACCGGCGTGACGTCCAGGCCCTTGCGCAGCAGGGCCGTGGCCTGCTCCCACGTACGCCACATCCGCCGGCCGAAGATACCGACCAGGTGCGCCTCCTTGAAGATCACCTCGTTGGCCAGGTCGAACGTGGCACGCCCCCGCGGC
>MENB01000078.1:9202-11357 GCA_001768125.1 Armatimonadetes bacterium RBG_19FT_COMBO_69_19 | reverse complement strand
GCAGCGAGACCCACCCGCCGTTGCGGAGCGCCCCGAGGCCGTCGCGCAGGCCCTGCTCATGCCCCGACATCTCCAGGACGACATCCACCCCCGCGCCGCCGGTGGCTTCGCGGATCCGCGCCGGTATGTCGCCGGACCTGGCGTCAAGGACCAGGTCGGCGCCCATGCGGCGGGCCAGGGCCAGTCGCTGCTCCGAGATGTCGGAGGCGATCACGAACGCCGCACCGGCCATGTGGCACACGGCGATGGCCATGAGCCCGATCGGCCCGCAGCCGATGACGGCCACGGACTTCGCGGCGAGGGACACCTCCAGGGCGGCGTGCACGGCGTTCCCCAGGGGATCCATGATCGCCGCCACCTCGCGGGGGATCGACTCATCGAGCTTCCAGGCGTTCCCGGCGGGCATGGCCACGAACTCGGCAAAGGCGCCGTCCCGGTCGACGCCGATGATCCGCAGCCGCTCGCAGATGTGGAAGGCGCCGTTCCGGCAGGAGTGGCACTGCCCGCAGGCGATGTGCCCTTCACCCGAGATGAAGTCCCCCGCGGCGACTTGCGTGACGTGCGTCCCGACGTCCACGACCGTGCCGCAGAATTCGTGGCCGAGCACGAGCGGAGGACGGATGCGGGAGCGGGCCCATTCGTCCCACTCGTAGATGTGGAGGTCGGTGCCGCAGATCCCCCCGGCGAAAACCTTGACGAGGATCTCGTCGCCTCCGATGGACGGGACCGGGACGTCAACGAGCTCGAGCCCGGGCCCCGCATCGGTCTTCACCAGCGCCTTCATCGCACTCTCTATTTTACGCTGGGGACACCGCCGTGCGCTCGGGGGGTTCGGCGAGAAACCCGCGGTAGTCGGCCAGCGTCAGGCGGAGGTCCTGCGGCTGGCGGTCCACGAGGCTGGCGATGAGCTGCATCGTCAGAGCCACGGCTTCCTTGCGATCCTTCACGGCCGGGTCTGCGGTCAGCGTGGTGTTGAGGGCGTAGGCCCGGCAGGCCCGGTGCATCACCCGGAACAGCTCGAACTCCTCCCGCAGCGTCGCGGGCACGTCGGGCTTCCGCTCGAACAGCCGGTAGAGGTCGCGCCCTCGCGCCTCGCTCTCCAGCCCGAGGATGTAGACCTTCTCCTCTTCGTCGTCCACGGCACGGTAGGCGTTGTAGGCGATCTCGCGCTTCTTGTCGGGGGTCTCGCCGATGAGCAGAGCGGACATGAACGCGGGCAAGCTCAACCGCTCGACGACGGTGGCGTCCTCGCGGTCGCGCCGGAGAAGCACGACCGTGGCGAGGCGCGTCGGCTCCATCGGGTTGGTGAAGACGCGCTCGACCGGCAGGACCTTGCTGATGTCGAGCATCGCCCGGGCGTTGTCGAAGGCGATCATCCGGGCGAGCAGACGCGTCACCTCGTCGCGCGACTGCCCCGCGAAGAACGCCGTGACCTCGCCGCCCTCGCGCCGGATCGCGTCCACCAGGTCGTGCAGCATCACTTCGTTCTGGCGAAGGAACTCCGGGGCGACGTCGGGGACGTTTTCCATCTTCGAGCGCAGCATCTGCATCGCCGAGAGCGGGAAGTTCTCCACCAGGTTCGTGCGCAGGTAGAAGATCTTCTCCGAGGTGTAGGCGTACGCTTCGAGCGGGGCGGAGAAGTCGAGGTTCGTAACCGGGATCGTCACCTCTCGGTTGTCCAGGTCGAGCCCCTGGACGGCGGCATCGGCATGCGCGCCGGCCTGGTTTTCCAACCAGCGGAACACCGGGAAACCCCGGATCTGGGTCCCGTCCCTGAGGCGCACGGCCAGCGGGTGGAGGCGGCGGCCGTCGCCGGTAGCGTACGTGTACCGGACGTAGACCCAGTCGTCGGAGTGGAAGCGCGTCTGGGGATACCCCATCAGCCCGTAGGAGGACGTGCTCTTCCCCGTCCCCGTGGGCGCGATGTAGAGCACCCCCCGGGCGTCTTTCTCCACGCAGGCGCCGTGGATCGAGTGGATGCCGTACTCTTCGGCGAGCACCCGCCCGACCGCGCCGAGGACCCAAGACTTCAGCTGACCGTAGTAGGCGGTGTTGAAGAAGACGATCGTGTTCGTCTTGCGGCTGTAGTAGGCGGCTTCCTGCTGATCGGGCACGCCCCCGAGCGCGTACACCGTCACCTGCGGATCCCGGGGCG
>MENB01000078.1:9018-9151 GCA_001768125.1 Armatimonadetes bacterium RBG_19FT_COMBO_69_19 | reverse complement strand
CCCAGAAATCGTAGAGGTGCGCGGAGTTCGTCGTCGCCCGGACCCGGACCCCGTGAATGACCACGTCGTGCCGGTAGAGCGGCTCCTGTCCCGCCCGCTTGGTGATGTGGGCCACCGCCGCGCCGACGAGCGC
>MENB01000078.1:8652-8836 GCA_001768125.1 Armatimonadetes bacterium RBG_19FT_COMBO_69_19 | reverse complement strand
GTTTACATGCACGTTACTCCGGCGTGACACCCCCGGGAGGACGTATAGACTATGCCATAAGGGCAGGCCCCAGAGGGGCCGGATGTCATAGAATGGGAGCGTGAGTGCGATGCGGCGATTGATGGGAATGATGCTGGCGGTCGGCCTGGTGGTCTGGATCGCGGCCACGGCGCTTGCCCAAGGG